>NZ_JALQCK010000056.1:0-53528 GCF_030464835.1 Paraburkholderia sp. WS6 | reverse complement strand
CGGCGAGGCATTGTCAACGATCCTCGGGATTGAGTCGAGTGTCTCCTGTTGGCCGAACCCGGTCCCATGTCGAAATTCCGCAGGCGACCCTGAGCAATCAGTCGAATCCCCCGAGACGAGACGTTCGATGCACCCTATGGCGGGAGGAACAGCAATTTACTACCGTCGCCAGTCATGAGGTGTTTTGCTGGCTCGCACCCGTTCGTGCTTTGGCCGCGCGAATGTATGCGTCTGTCTGCCACTCCTCGTAACCTAGAAGGAACCCCTCCATGCGTTCAAGCGATTCGTTCCAGCCAGTCACTTCTCCTGTATGCCAAAGAAGTATATAGGCGTCGATCCGCCACGCTTCGTCAGGTCGCGCATACAAAACGCGCCTTGTACGGTGGCCTTTGAGAACCTTTATTCCGACGTACTCTCTCTTTACAAATCGTCCAGCCGCCACATAACGGTCGAATAGCCGCTCTGGAATCACACTGACGTCCGTCAACGATGGATATTCGTCGGCGAAAGCGGCAATGGGTTTCACGCCGTCAAGCATCAGCGCAAGCTCCCGATTTGTGTGGACCTGGTAAGGAAGGTCATCAAGCCAATGACGGGGTCTCAGAATTGCTGAGGCCGATTCTCCAACCGAGAAACCGAAATGCGCTGAGATTCTAGCCGTCTCGTGCGCGTCTAACTCATAGACACAACGTGCATCAAATTCCTCGTCCTCCAGTAAAGAGGAAACGACAGACGGATCTGGCAGTTCGATCGCAAAGCTCTTTGCAGGACACGCCGTGGCCGCATCGATGATTTCGAGGATGAATTTAACGATCATGTCGGAGTGCCCAAAGTTTGGTGCTTCAGATTGTCGCCAATCTAGCACCATCAGTCCAATGACCGCACCTGGCCGGTTATCGCCCCCAGTGATTCGCGCAGACTGGTACTCCCTTCACTTGAAAGGAGATCGTCATGGAAGCTACTACCACGGCCAGCCCGGCACGCATGCCCTGGAACAAAGGCAAGCTTACTGGGCAGAAGCCCCCGCTAAAACTGAAAGAGATCTGGGCGATACGGATTCGTCTGCAACTGGCCGCAAGAACCCGCGACCTCGCGATGTTCAACCTGGCCATCGACAGCAAGCTGAGGGCATGCGATCTGACCAAATTGCGAGTGCGTGATGTCTGCCTTGGCCAGCGTGTAGCGTCACGGGCGATGGTCATGCAGCAGAAGACGCAACGTCCGGTCCAGTTTGAAATCACCGAACAGACCCGCGATAGTTTGGAGGCCTGGATCAAGCTGGCGAAGCTGGTGCCGGCCGACTTTCTATTCCCGAGCCGCATTCACGGGTCCCCGCACCTGTCCACGCGCCAATACGCCCGTCTGGTGCACCGCTGGATAGGGTCGATTGGCCTTGACGATACCGCATACGGAACGCATACGATGCGTCGAACCAAGGCGTCGCTAATTTACCGCCGAACGAAAAACCTGCGGGCGGTTCAGTTGCTACTCGGTCACACGAAACTGGAAAGCACAGTTCGATACCTCGGCATCGAAGTCGACGATGCACTCGAGATGGCGGAGCAGACCGAGGTTTGAGCTACGGTCAGGCCGGATGGTAACGGTCGCTGTCCGGCCACAAGCGACCTGTCGCACTTCTGGTTGAAATCTTTGACAATCAGTACCGACTCGGGATGTGCGAAACTCCGAGCGTCGTCCGTCGCGTTCGGAAATAGCATCCATATGGCTGCCATGCAGGCGGACCGGCAGCTTGATCGTCAATTTAGGTAATCGTGAAAAAGACAGCCAAGCCGTCGTGGGTTGATGTCAAAGGACATCTCTCGCAATTCGATCGTGCCGGTTTGCTTGCGCTCGTTCAAGACCTGTACGCCGCGAGCAAGGAAAACCAGGCGTTCCTGCATGCGCGATTTAACCTGGGTGACGATCTTCTGAAGCCATACAAACGCACCATTGACAGATGGGTATGTCCTGACGTTTTCAGGGATCAGGCCGCTTCGGTCTCGAATGCGAAGAAGGCGATCTCGGATTACAGGAAAGCTGTCGGACGGCCCGAAGGGTTGGCAGAGCTTATGGTGTTTTATTGCGAACGCGCCGCTGGATTTTGCGCTGAGGTTGGCTTCGAAGACGACACGTTTTTTGCTGCGTTAGTACGAATGTATGAACAGGCTCTGAGATTGTCGGTTGCCTTGTCGCGTGACGAGCGCGATCGATTCTTCGCGCGACTCGACGCAGTATGTCGAGTCTGCAATAGCTTTGGCTACGGGGTCAGCGATGATATGCGGATCCTCTTTGCGGAATACGTCCCCGATGAGCGCTGATTGCAGGTTCACGCTTAATCGCTGTCGAGCGCGCGGTTGTTGATGAACCGGGGGGCGCGGCAAAGGCAAAGTGCGGCCAGGAACGGTCGTTCGACATCGATACACGAATGGTCGACAATCCGGGTTAATTCAGCAGATGACAAATTCAAATGCAAGAAATTGACACGCAATTTGGCACAGTCAGCATTGTGAACGAGCCTGCATACTCATTTGATTCGAAAGACAATGTGCGGACGTACGCGCTTGAGGTACTGCTTACGCGAGACCAGCCAACTTCTGTTCACGGGATAGCGCTGAACGCCACCGGAATAGTAGTCGTTGGCGCGGACGGAGGATGCTCGTCCGTGCATGATCGTTCTGCGCTGGTGCTCAATGACAAGCTTTACCTCGCAGTCGGCGATCACGCTGCTTGCCTTTCGTTGTCGTCGCCCCATGGGTTGGTATGGTCAACTCGAGTCGATATGGCAACGTGCTTCGGTCTCTACTGGGAAAGTAGTCGAGGCTTCCTCATTTCACACGGGGAGCTGGAGATTTCCCGACTCTCGTTAGAAGGAGATCTGGTTTGGCAGGCGTCTGGCGCCGACGTGTTTTCTGAAGGCTTTCGCTTGCTGCCCGGTTATATCGAAGCCGTGGATTTCAACGGAAGTGTGTATCGGCTTGATTACGTGACCGGTGAAGTATTAGTTAGCTAGCATCTCTGGTTGATGTTGGATGGCTGCTTTCGGAAAATGCGAGGGCCGCTCAGGGTCGGTTCTGCCGGCAGCGGAAAGATCAACGGTGGCCAACTCGTCGGTTCGGCATCGGACCGGGTTCGGCCAGTTGCCGCCTTTCGCCGTCTATGACATTCGGTCGTTCGAATGGCCGCTCCGCCTTGAACAGCGGACACGCCTGCTCGGACTGCGTTCGGCCAGTATCGTCGACATCAAACCTTGTACCGCGGACGTGCACACTACAAGATCGGATGAAGATCAACACGTGTTGCCCAGCGAACGGTTGTAAGAAGATGGAACGTTAAACTCTACGCGACCTAACCAATAAGAAGAACGGCCATGAGAGCATGCTTCGCTATATCGGCGATGGTAGCCATTGCTTTTTTCACGGGGTGCACCACAAACCCGCAGGGGGCTAACAGGGGGGCGATCACCCCAGTGGCAGCCCTCAAGGCTGTTGGTCCCGATACCTTGACATGGACGATTCATACGGTTCCGGAGGGTGCCACCATTTTCTCGGCGGGCAACTACGTCGGCGTGTCACCCTTGAATGTACCGCCGCTGATTCCAACGGAATGGGGTAAGGCTCACGGTCTGCTGACGACCGAAATCACAGCTGTATGGCCCAACGGTGCGATATGGGATGGGCGCATAGTGACGCCTATGCCTCCCGGTCACCCGCTCAAGACCGCCACTGTGTGGCTGACACAACCCTCCAAGGTTGATGGCCCGTACCAGGATTCGTTACGTGTTCGAATGATGGAGCCGCTTTTTGCGCTAGAGGACCAAAGGCTACGGGCTGAACAGAGGCAACGGGTTGAACAGGAGATGGCGCAGATGCGGGCTCGACAAGAAGCAAACCAGCGCGCACAGCAAGAGGCGCAACAACAACAGCAGCAGGCAAGTTCCGGCGTTTCAGGGACGGATGTCGCCCTGATGTTACTCGGAGGCTTCGTGTCGGGTGTCGCGCAAGGAATGAATCATCCTCCGACTCAGACACTGAATTGCAGATCGGATACCGATGGAAATACGACCCGTACAAACTGCTATTAGCGATTTGCGATTCAAGCAGAGCGGATGCGAATCAACAATAGCGGCGACCGGATCGCTGGCCCCGCGGTCGTGATTCGAGGGGTGGTTCTACCTCGAAAGGGACCATTGCAGCCTGGCTACCGCAAAAGGTCGAGATGGGTCCGGTACGGTCCGACGCGGGATGCGCGGCGGGCGAGTCTGCCCATGTGGAACATCGGGCAGGATCCGGCCATGTACCGTCGCTCGCCAGCACCGTCAACAGAGCATCCGGACGTCGGGTAGGCCCAGCAAACGGACTTTGAATTTCGGCAGACCGAAGCCGCTTCTCGGCCATACCCGACATCCATGTACCGGCATCTACGAGGCGGCTACAGATCGCTTTCCCGATACTCACACCTCGGCGGCCACAAATGTCAGCTATCACTTCGAGCGGATGCGGACTTGAAAACCGCTGCAACTGAGTCTACTGACACGAGAACTAACGCGGAGTGACTCCATTAATAAGCATTGCGCCACATCGGCCTGACTCAGCGACCCAGTGTTTAAAGATAGCGCAAACCTTTAATTCGTTGTTATTTTCGCTTTCTGTCTGGGATTTGAAATTGCTGTATCCGTCAGCACAGGTTTGGCCATAGGCGCAACTGCTATATGGTCCATGACGACACTCCTCCGGGTCCTTTGCAAACCTTCCCCCATATTGCACGGACAATGGTCTCTCTACATGATACTTTGAGAGGTCAACTGTCACGCACATCTCATGACAGTGCGCATGAAGCTCGTCCTTACAATCTGGGTCGTTTTGGGGAGACTTAACAGGCACCTCGTTCAGCCATCCTTGTCGATTCATCGTGTGTTCTTTTCCGTCATATAGGTCCCGGTCTCTCGGCTCAACGTACTTTCCGCCCCCTACTTTAGTGTTGATCTCAACCGCCGCAGCGGGCGGAGCCCAGACCAAAACTGATAACCCGATAACGCCGACCACCTCCAATACGACTCGACGCACTGTAGGTGACATAGAAAGCCTCAGAAGCGACTTGAATACGGAAAGCACCATGACGCATTAGCCCACGAAAGCAATTTTAGCTACCTAGTTATGCGCGCATTCGCAAACTGGAGTGGACCCACCGGAAGAATTTTGACACTGTGGGTGGCTCCCGTCGGGGCACGAATCGATGGAACAGCTCCCTCCAGTTTCGTTGGTAGCCGTGCAGGCTAGCGCTGCAAATGACATGAAGGAGGCCACCACGGCAACGACGATTTTAAGCTTCATCTCGATCTCTATGAAAATATTAACTAAATGAATAATACGGCGTGCAATTAGCAGAGTCTTTTTTAAACTCCAAAAATTACGATTAACCGTCATCTTGCATTTCTTCGGAGCAGCGCGCACCGTGAACTTGTCATTGAACGGCGTTTCATTACCCCGACTGGCTCCCAATGGATGGTAGGTAATTTTATCCACTAGTCAACCGGAAACCATGGGATTTGCGAATCAACCGGTCGTGTGGATCGCATTACCGCGGCAAGGACCGCGATCACGCGCACAGCGTCGCAGGGCAGTGCACCGTATTGGACCAACCAAATAAATGCTCAGCCACGATCGAGGAATGAATGGAGAAGTTTCGGGTTGCTTAGCGATGGCCCCCGCGTGCATGCCGGGATAACCATGAAAAAGTCGAAACGGACGCGGACTTGCAGGCTAGAAGGAGAAACTGAATGGCCGTTGCACCGCTGTGGAGCGGTCGTTCATAAAAGACAGGACCGAGCGACCGCTTCGGGTCGCCTGCGGACGGTCAAGAACTGCTTCAGTAAACTCTTCGCTTGCTTCCCAATGTGGATCAAGCGCGTGCTCGGTGTCGCGCATGAATATCAACACGCACATTCCCACGCGAAGCTTTGACGAGCACATGTGTTTTTAAGCGTTGGCTTGCTTTCTCTTATGCCTTCAGCCTCAGGTAACAAGGAATGCGAACCAACCGCCTTTGCGCAACCAGCTACGGAGAGCGTGGCGGTTTGAGCATGGCGGTAACAAACTCCTCAACAGCCTTTCTGGCTTCTATTGCTGCTTCTTCGTCGTAAGCGATGGTTACCCCGCGTTCGACGCACGGATCGCCGTAGGAGAAAGGTTGCTTGGTTTTGGCGTTGAAAAGTTGCCCGTTTTCTCCTTCCTCCCACCGGCAGTTACGCGTTGTCTGTGCCTGGGGGAGCTGCACCGCCGGTTTGTACGCCCGCCCGTCGAACACATGGGCCGCCCCGGGATATTCCGTAATCTGGATGTCCTTGCCCTCAGCTCTTAGCCTCTCGACGTAGGCGCGGCACGGCGCAACGGGGTCGTAATTGTCGGCGATTCCGTGAAATATCCGAACGGGAGCAGCAACATCGTCGTCGTCGCGGTACGTGTAGCTGCAGTCTGGATAGAGAGCGATATGAGCGGCGAAGCGAGCTCCGGACGCGGAAAGATGCATTCGTTGAAATCGAGTCAGACTTGCATAGAGGGCATTTTGACCACCCCTCGAGAATCCCATTAGTATCACCCGGCTTGGGTCGATCCTGGGATGTTTAACCAATACCGCCAGCGCACGATACGCGTCTTCGGTTTGCGCTAGCCGGCCAAGCTGGCTCTGATCGTTGTTTGTACTGGTGATGCCGCGACCGGTGAAACTATCGATGACAAAGGTGGCAACCCCCATCGCGAGGAGCTCCTGCTCCCAGTCCGTCACAAACCCGGCTATGCCTCCCGAGCCGTGAAGCAGGATGACCAGCGGGAATCTCTCGTTGCCTGCGCGCGGCAGGCGGAGTTCGCCAGCCACAGTCACCGGTTTGCCATCCTCGCGGCCCGCCAAGAATTCCTGGTCGGTCAGCGTAACTGACGCAAAAGTGACGATTTCCATTCGCGCAACCTGTGCGCAAGCAACAGGTGAGAGGCCAGTCGCGAGAATGAGCACGACAACGAGCGCAAGCTGACGCAGGCTTGGCGGATGTCTTTCGAACGGCATCAAGATAAGTCCTCCCACATTGACCACTCGACACGAACCCACCGGCCGCCGCTGGTCATCTAGCGAGGGCTGACCCTTACGACGCAGGACCTAATACATTCTAGGCGATGCAAACGGCCCTGACAGCGCCAGACTGCCCGTGGGAGCCAAAGCAACGAACATTCAAGGGTTCTCGTTCATACATGCTCTATCAAATAAGCGGCTGCCCAATTCATGGATCGGATGGATTGCACCGGGCACGGGTGTCCCGAGTAGCCGGCGGCAGGACGGACCGCCATCGGCGATCGACCTCTGTCGACCGAAGAACAGACGCTCGGGAGCGTCCTCTGACTGACTCAAACGGGTCGGCTACGGAAGTTCGGTGCAGGTCGATGGCCAGCGTCGTGGGGCGGTGGTTATTTGTCTCAGTGCGACCCGACTGAGCCTTTCCGAAACGGCTCGTGAGCGGCCGCGTCTGGCTCAACATGAGCCAAATTTCTATGTCATCGCGTTAGCCCGGTACACACGGTGCAGTCAGCCTAACCATGATGCTGCATGTCAACGCGGCGGCTTGCGCCCAGGTAGACAGAACGGCTGAGCACGCGACCACCGACGAGATCACATATGGCAGAAGTTGCCACCCATCTCGGTCACTCACCCGGCGAATGCGACGGACGCCTGATGGCCGCACAAAACATGACGAGGCGGCCAGGGCCAGAAAGAATTGATCAGCTACGGAGTTTTGTAAGCAGGTCCGCCACGCCGGCACGGGTGGCAATTTCCCAAATATATCCTCGGGAATAGTCGACACCCACCCGCCGATGAAGCACGGTGCGCAAACGGCCGTTCGTCCAATGATCAGCGTCTATGCCGTGGACTCGCGGCGATTCCCTGACTGTTGCGGCTACCCATGCCAGCGTTTCATCGTTGATCGTCAGGTGCTTCTTCTCAGTGCGCTGCTTCGGTGGTCGCATCCTGCGCTCCAGTCCGAGCTTCCCGACGAGGGTTCTCACATGTCCGCTGGAGTGGTAAATGCCGAATTTTTCGTTGATCAGCTTCTGAACATCCCCGTTTCGCCAGAGTTCGGTTTGATAGCCGTGGGCCATGGGGCTGCCCTCCAATGTCGCCCGTAACCACTCAAGGGCTTCGGGGCCAAGCGTGGCTTTGCGCCCGGATGACTTGATCTGTTCAACAGCCTCAACGCCATCAGCAACTACCATTGATTTGTATTTTGTAATGGTGCGCACGCTGATGTTGAGCGCTTTCGCGACGTGCTCGACACTGTCCCCATCCAGCAGCATTTTCGCAGCAATCTTTCGGCGCGCGGCATAGACGTCGCTCGGCGATTTCCGGCCGGTAGCAGGCGACGCTTTTTCTGAAGTTGAATAGGTGAGCCGGTATGCGAGGCCATAGCCCCGAACAAGGTGGCCAACATGCGAAGCTGAAAACTGGACGCCGAAACGCCGGAAGATCAATTCGCGCAGTTGGCTTATAGTCCAGGTCGGCCCTGGATAGCCGAGAAGCCCAGGTGAGTGCTTGATCGCGCTAACGAGCCAGCTTTGCGAAGCATCATCGAGGCGCGGGACGTTCCCATTGATACGAAGCCGCGCAAGGGCTTCAGGTCCACCCTTCTCTATCAGGATCTTGTATTTGCTCACAGTCGGAAGACTCAACCGGGCCTTCCTGGATACTTCGCTGATACCTTCACCGTTCAATAGGAGTTCAGCAGCGAGAGCCCGACGGCGCGCGAGCGGAGCATCGTCCAAGTGTTTTCTCATTGTAATTTGCGGAAGTACTTTGGCGGTTATATCGCTCTGGTATTGGCGATATTTATACACGATTTCCGGCATCTTTCGTGGCGAAACCCCTTCCTCGCTTCGCGTGGTACCTGGAAATTGGCCCTTCAGTTTTCCTTAAGCATACCCAGGCGATTGTCAGGTAGTATGCGCGACTCCGTTCACGTCAGATATTCACAGTCGCATTCAGTGTCGCTGGGAAGGCCGGGGCTGTGCCCTTCTCTCAGGTTCTAGCTCACTCGGACGCTAGATCCTTTCAAGCCGGCTTCGCGCCGGCTTTTTTTTCCACGCCGCGTGCGCTCCCAACGACATGCATCAGATCGCGATGGACTGACGCTTCGGGTAGTCTCCGCCTGAGAAGACCCGTCAAAGTGACCTTGAACGGCTCAGTTCGACCCACTGCAGCCGGTCGTCCCAGCGCGACATATGGGCAGCTTTCAAGGTACAACGGTCGTTCGTTTAGTCGCACTAGAAAATAAGAGTTCGGCCTTTGCAGACGTTCGACGAGTCTCCTTGAACGTCAGCAGTATGGCGGGTTGCCGACCGTGCGGCGCCGCGCAGCGTGATGGCCGCTTCCGGCATCCGCCAACTCACCGTTTCGACCCCGAGCAGTCAGCGGAGAATAACCGCACGTACGCGATATGCGTTCTCACGAGAATAGGTCTGGCGCTTTTGTGTGTGTGCCGACCGGCAAACGTTGATCGAGCGTCCTCGGCGTCTGCGGGCTGTGCTAGTCTGATCTTCGCTACAATAGCCGCTGCGTGATCGGGGAGACAGCAGCGCTATGAGAACAATCGCAATTATCGGCAGCTTCAAGCAGCACAACGAGGAGATCCAAGCCTTATGCCGCACGCTGCGTGAATTGGGAATCACCGTGACGACGCCGCAAGGCGAAAGCATTATCAACGCTGGCCACGAATTTGTCCGGTACGGGACCGACGATCCGGCGCTGTCTGATGACGCGGTGCAATCGCTTGCGCTCCATCGCATTCTCGGTGCGAGTCTCGTGTATGCCGTGTTGCCGAATGGCTATATTGGCCGGACCACATGCTACGAGGTCGGGCGTGTCGTGCAGGCGAGACGGCCGATTTATTTCAGTCAGCGTCCAAACGATCTGCCGATAGGGGTGCCTGATGCGTTCATTCTTGACCGGTCAACCTTCCTGAGCCGCGTGACCGACTCGACGTGGGTGCCGGAGTGGCCATTCAACGACGGTGCTAACGTTACAAGCATCTTGGAACAGGAATTGATAGCGGGAACACTACGCGATGCGTAACCCGGGTACGTTGCAGTTTCGCAGCAATCGACGCATCGTCCTTATCGGGAGCATGAGCGCCTATCCCGAATTGCTTGATTGCGCGAGCGTCTTGAATGCCGAGGGCATCGCGACCGTCGTCCCCGAGCCGGAAGACGAGGTCGTGCAGCAGTTGTCTCTGTTCGAGTTCGAAACCTTCAAGCGCCGCGTGTCGTTTGCGCATTTGCGTAAAATTCGGGATCCCCGCACCTACGGGGTGCTCGCCGTGAACGTGGATCGACACGGGATTTTGAATTATGTCGGCCCGAACACCTTTGCGGAAATTGCGGTGGCGTTCGCCCAATCGAAGAAAATCTTCCTGCTCCAAAATGTCCCCGAGGCCTATCACGACGAACTGTCCGCGTGGCGCGCCACGCCCTTGCTCGGCCGGCTCGATAGATTGATTGCGACGTTCCGGGAAGACTGCATGGTCGAAGACCCGCAGGCTCGTCTGTTCGATTGATATGCGTGCACCGGGCTCCATCGAGACGGCGACCAAGCTGGATCGTCTTTTCCTCCATTTTTTCGATACGCATTTCATTGCCGACAAAGGCCGTGCCGCGGAGTCGACCGCGTTTGTCCGGGAGATGCGACTGGCTACCCGCATCGCGGTGGCGTGTGCGCATACCGTGTTTGTGCCAGCTGCTTCCTACTACGAATCCCCGTTATGCCGGCAAATCTTGGGCGAGTTGGAGGACTTGCTGAGCTTCGGCCACATTGCGCTGTCGGGCAGCGCGGTCAACATCGAAGAGTATGTTCGCGAGCGCCAAGACGAGGATTTTTATCGCAAGGGGAGTTTGCAGCATGAATGGTATCGAGCCGAGCACGCATCGACCGCCGAGTTGACCTATATGCAGCGCCAACGCAGCGCCACGCGCGATGTCACCGAGCACTGGAAGCAAGGGGTGGCAGACGACAGCCTGATGCGCAAGTTGCGCGACGCGATGGAAGCACCCTTAGCTGGTCTGGAAGCGCGATTGGAACGCGTGCCGCAGGAACTGGGCAGTCTCGCGTTCGTTCCCGAGCACGTTTATGAAATTCTCGATTTGAACAATCCGTCCGATATGGTGGCTTCACGGATTCGGAGCGTGATCAACGAAGGGTATTTCAAGAGCTATGTGGACGACCTGCAGGCCGGCGTCATGATCGACCTCAGGCAACTGGCTAGCCCCTTCGCCATTCCATCACGCAACCCGGATCTGTCATATATCAAGATGCTCCGGTTTATGCAGGCACAAGACCGTGTGGCCAAGTTGCTAGAGTGTTCGCCCAGCGACCTAGTTCGTATCGGTAACGAACCGGAGTGGCTGGCCGCGACGCAACTCGCCATGAGCGACCATCGGGCAGCCGGATCGGCTGCGGTGTCCGATCCGTCGCCCTCCACCTCCTTTCCTATGTTTAATATGAACGACATATCGCCTGTTTCGCCTGCCCCTGAGGCGCCTCCCAAGACCACGGTGCTCTGCGTGGCGGCCGCCGCCGTCGAGCTTGAGGTGGTTCGCTTGCGTCTGACCAAGGAATTTGGCCCGGAGAAAATGGTCTTTCTTGATCAGCACAGGACACATTTCGGCCTTAGGTTTACCGATCCACGGACCGGTGTGGCTTGGTATTTAGTCGGGCAGGCCTTTCAAGGGGCCGTTGATGCAGGTGTGCTCTCTACCCATTTGAGCCATCTGCTTCATCCGAGCGTCGCATTGATGGTCGGCATGTGTATGGGCCTGCCGGGCAAGGGCTTGTCCCCCGGGACGGTCGTCGTTCCGAATGAAGTGTATGGGTTCGATCATCGACGTCTCACCGAGGACGGCGAGCGGTTCCGCCCTCATGGTGGTGAGACAGACAATGGACTGTATGCTGTCGCTCGCTTGCTGAGTGAGCGCCAGACTGACTACGCGGTGGTGGCGGATAAGGGCTTGGCAAGCGCCAGCACAAAGATCGAGAATGCGAGTACCGAATTGGTCACAAGTATTGGCCAGACGTTTCCCGATGTCGTGGCCTTCGATATGGAAGGGTACGGCTTCTACCGCGCGCTGAAGCGTACCCATTGCCTCTGGATCAAGGCGGTGGCAGATAACGGTGAACATCAAGGCGATACTCCCGAGGCGCGGGAGGAGAAGAAAAAGACGCAGTCCACCGTCACTGAGCATGCGATCGACTTCGCCCTTCAAGTCACGTTCGCTTGGTCGCAGGCGGAACCGGCCCATTAAGATTGTATCGGGTGGAAGTCTTGGCTCGTCCTTGGCTCCTCTCGAGTGGCTAGTCTGCGTTCGATAGCAATCCTACCTGCGCAATCACATCGACGTCTGCTAAGGCCGATCAAGCAACGTTCGCCATCGCGAACGGCCGCTTCCTGGGTGGAAACGACGTCTGAATGTCCGAGCGACGCCGCGGGCGAATGACGCTTCATGGCCGCACGGAGACGTAGGCGCGGAACACATTTTCAAACCGGGTGGCTAAATACCATTGATTTGGGTCACGCGCGACCTCGGCGACATCAAACAAGGCGTCAAGGGCGCGAACTGATCGGATCCCCTCTGTACGGATCGCGAGAAACTTGCTATTTGTGCGGTCTCGCGATCCACACTCTGCGGCACATCCAAAATGACGCCAGACGAAGCAAGAGCGCTGCTCGCCGGTCCGTTCGGACTCGAGCTCATGCGTTTTCCACTGCGCTTTACAAAGCCAGCATTTTTCGGAATCTGGCCGCGCCGCGGCGATCCGCTGGTCGTGAACAATGGATCGGCTTCCTTGATTCGCCGAGGCGAAGAGCACTTCGCGATAACGTGCCATCATGTCCTCGATGGGTTCCGCCAGAAGCGCGCGGAATCCAAACGGGCCTTCTTTCAGGTCGCGAATTGCCGGCTCGATCCGTTCGCGCAGTTGGCCGAGGAACGTGACAGACCGGACGTCGCGGTGATCCGGCTGTCGGCAGCGCAGGCCGCCGAGATTACCCGCGATTCCAACGGCATTGGCGAAGCATTCCTGGAGATCGAGGACGCGCGTTCGGAGCTCGTGCCCGAAGGGATGGGAATTGCCTTCGGCGGATTTCCCGGTGATCTTCGCCTTCAACCTAGCGTGGCGGAACTCAACTTCGGAAGTTACAGCTGCGGCGCGACGCCGGTGACGACGTCGAGGGACGACTATTTGGTCTGTCAGTTCGAGCGCGCTGAATGGGTTCGGCAGGGATATGAGCCAGAGCCGGCTACGATCGGCGGCATCAGCGGATGCCCGGTCCTGCGCATTCACGAGAGCGAGGCAGGGATCATCAGTCACAGCTTCGGCGGAATCGTCTATGAATACTCGCCGGAGTTCGATCTGCTCTACATCGTCCCGGCCGCCGCCATCTACGACCTGATGGGGTGGTAGTCACGAAAATGGTGGCCAGTGCGAGCATGCAAGTCCGCTGATCGAGCGGAGCGGCCGCTCAAACGACCGTGTATTTTCGTCGACGGACGGCCGTAACTGGCACTCGGACGGATGGTAAGTCCGTAAGACCATCGGTCGTGAACCGGTCCTCGTTCGGCAGAATTCGCCTCTTCGAGGTCGTCCTGATTCCCTGTTGGCAAAACCGCCGCCTCGGAACATGGGTGGCCGGAAGCATCGCCGAGGACTTCGATTTTGTCGTGGTCGACATAGCCCGACCGCGCTAAGTGACTATGAGACTTAGAACGGTCATTCTGGCAACATCGCGCCACCTAGTCGCCCATACCCCTTAGCCTGTCCGCTCGAAGCAACCGCCTTGGCCAAGGCCAAGGCGACGGCCACAAAAAAGCCCTCTCGTAGAGGGCTTTCATATCGGCTACAGTTTCCAAAGTTTATTGCGTGGCTCCCTGCCCGCTTTCCGAACTTTGTTGCCGTTTCCAAACTTTATTGTCACGGAACAGCAAACTCACGCGAAGTTCTTCGACGCGAATGCCCAGTTGACGATGTTCCAGTACGCTTCAACGAACTTCGGACGCGCATTGCGGTAGTCGATGTAGTACGCGTGTTCCCACACGTCGATCGTCAGCAGTGCCTTCGCGTCCGTGGTCAGCGGCGTAGCCGCGTTGCTCGTCGACACCAGGTCGAGCGAACCGTCAGCCTTCTTCACCAGCCATGCCCAGCCCGAGCCGAACGTGCCGACTGCGGTCTTGGCGAATTCTTCCTTGAACTTCTCGAACGAACCCCACTTGGCGTTGATCGCGTCGGCCAATGCACCGGTCGGTGCACCGCCACCTTGCGGCGACAGGCTGTTCCAGAAGAACGTGTGGTTCCACACCTGAGCAGCGTTGTTAAAGATGCCGCCCGATGCCTTCTTGACGATCTCTTCGAGCGACAGGTTCTCGAACTCCGTGCCCTTGATCAGATTGTTCAGGTTGGTCACATAGGTCTGATGGTGCTTGCCGTAGTGATACTCAAGCGTCTCTTCCGACATGTTCGGAACGAGTGCGTTTTTTGCAAACGGCAGCGGCGGGAGCGTATGTTCCATGGTGCTTTCCTTGTGTCTGTATCTGTTGTGGGGGAGTCTGCGGATAACGCTTTAGAGCACTCGATTGTAGGCGAGTTGGAATAACCCCGCAAACCAACGGACTTTATGCCCGGCATCGACGAACATGCCGCACACATAGCGTAATTAGTGCATTCGCACGGGCTGTGCCCGACTCTCGCGACGGTCAAAAATGCGCTTTTGCGCACCGTCGGCGAAGTGTCAGAAACCGTCGGTCAGGCGCGGTTGCACGTCGGCGAGGGCAATGTCCGCCGCCCCTTCGGCGAGATGCACTGTGAGGCGCCGCCCCGGCTTCAGCGACGACGGCGAGCGCACCGCGCGGCCGCTCTGTGCGTCGAGCACGGCAGCATAGCCGCGCTCCAGCGTGCGCTGCGGGCTCAGTACTTCGAGCCGGGCAGCGAGCGTGTCGATACGCGCGGACTGACGTTCATGCTGGCGTAACAATGCTGCGTCCAGACGCTGTGAGAGCATGCCGAGCTTTGCCTGATGCGCGGCGAGATCCGGCCGCCAGCGCTGCCAGCGCATCTGCAGCAGAGAAAACCGCGCTCGGGCGTCACGCACGGGACGCGCGCCCGCCGATGCCAGCCGCACGCTCAATTGCTGCAAATGCGTGCGCTGCCGCGCGAGCCGCTCGGCGGGCGACACGAGCCGGCGTGCGAGCCAGTCGAGTTGTTGGGCGCGCCGCTCCATCATGCGGCCGAAGCCACGAGCGAGCGTCGCATGCCGATGATCGAGCTCGCGCAGCAACAGCACGCGCTGCGGGCTGACGAGTTCGGCGGCGCCGGTGGGCGTCGGTGCGCGCACGTCGGCGGCGAAGTCGGCGATCGTGAAATCGGTTTCGTGACCCACGCCGCTCACCACCGGTATCGCGCTTTCGGCAATCGCGCGCGCCAGCACTTCTTCGTTGAACGCCCACAGGTCTTCAATCGAGCCGCCGCCGCGGCACACGATCAGCACATCGACTTCGCGCCGCGCGCTGGCAGCATCGACCATGGCCGCTACTTTGGCACTGGCGCCCACACCCTGCACCGGTGCCGGGTAGACGATCACCGGAATATGTGGGGCGCGGCGCGACAAGGTGGTCAGGACGTCACGCAACGCAGCGGCCTGCAACGACGTCACGATACCGATCGCACGCGGATGGGCCGGCAAGGCGCGTTTGCGTTCGGCGGCAAAGAGACCCTCGGCTTCGAGTTGCGCCTTCAGCCTGAGAAAGGCTTCGTAAAGACGCCCCTGCCCCGTGCGGCGCACCGCTTCCACATTCAGTTGCAGCTCGCCGCGCGGCTCGTACATCGTCACCAGCGCGCGCACTTCGATGCGGTCGCCTTCGCGCGGCGTGAACTCGGCGTATTGCGCGCGACCGCGGAACATCACGCAGCGCATCTGTGCCTGCGCGTCCTTGATCGAGAAATACCAATGGCCGCTCGCGGCACGTGTGAAGTTCGACACTTCCCCGGACACCCAGACGAGCGGAAACGAGCGTTCGAGCATCGTGCCAATCGCACGGTTGAGCGCGGAAACGGGGACGACAACTTCACCGCCGGGCGTAGCCGACGAGGAAAAAGGGCTTTCGGGATTCATGCGAGGAATATCGGTGACTGGCCGGACAGACGATAGACCGAGTGGCCATCGGCGTCCAGCACAGCAGACGAATTGTTAAAAGTGTCCACATGTCGGGAGCCGTTAGACGAATGCCGCCAGATCGCCCGCCAGGTCGCGTGAATTGGAAGCATGTCTTTGATTTATATGGATTTTGCATCTCGTTAAAGAGAACGATTGCCGATACGGAGCGCTCGGCGCGGCCCTCTCAGACCGTTGATGGGCAGGTTCTCCACAAAGTTATCCACAGGCTGTGAGCATCGTCCGGAACCGTGACTTGCCGTGCGGCGCGAGGCGCGTGACTTGCCGGGCGGGACTTGAGCGCGCTAGAGTGGCGGGTTCGACGGCATGTTGAACGTCCGCCGCGCTCGCCATGACGGCCCATTGACTGCAGACTGCGGGCACACTGCGCGAGCGCATCGGATGCAGCCGCTGCCTGACCTTTTCGCTTCACTTTTCGACTGTCCGGAGAACCGCGTTGATGCTTGCACCGCGTATTGCGCCTGGCGCTTCCGTGCCGCCGTCCCGGCCCCTTTCGCCCGTCCCTGCGGCTTGCCGATGAGCGGACTGAGCGACCGTCTCGAAGCACGCCTCGCGCGCGAGTGGCAGCAGCGTGGACCGCTTGCCTGGGCGCTGACGCCCTTCGCGTGCGTGTTTGGCGCGATTGCCGCCGCGCGCCGCGCCGCTTTCTCGTTCGGCTGGCTAAAATCCGTGCGCATTGGCGTGCCGGTGGTGGTGGTCGGCAACGTGACAGTTGGCGGCACCGGCAAGACGCCGACCGTCATCGCCCTGGTCGAAGCCTTGCGCGCCGCCGGCTTTAAGCCCGGCGTGGTGTCGCGTGGCTATGGCGTGCGCGTCAAAGGACCGACGCCGGTTCTCGCGACGTCGGCGGCAAGCGTTGGCGGCGACGAACCGCTGCTGATTGCGCGCCGCACCGGCGCGCCAGTGTGGGTCTGCCCGGATCGCGTCGCGGCCGCGCAGGCGCTGTGCACCGCGCATCGCGAAGTCGACGTGATCGTCAGCGACGACGGCTTGCAGCACTACCGTCTCAAGCGCGACGCCGAACTGGTGGTCTTCGATCACCGGCTCGGCGGCAATGGTTTTCTGCTGCCGGCCGGTCCGTTGCGCGAGCCGCTGTCGCGCCGCCGCGATGCGACGCTGATCAACGACCCGTACGCCCGCACGCTGCCCGCATGGCCGAATACGTTCGCGCTGCAACTCGCGCCCGCCGACGCCTGGCATCTCGACAACCCCGGTCTGCGCCGCCCACTCGCGCAATTCAGCGGCGAGCGCGTGCTGGCCGCGGCCGGCATCGGAGCGCCGGAGCGTTTTTTCGCGACGCTGCGCGCGGCTGGCCTCTCGCCCGCCACCCGCGCCTTGCCGGATCACTACGCGTTCGAACGCAATCCTTTTGCGGACGTCGACGCGGACGCCATCCTGATAACTGAAAAGGATGCGGTAAAATTAGGGTCCTGGCACGACGCGCGCATCTGGGTTGTCCCTGTCGAAGCCGCGCTCGATCATCGCCTCATTGCATTAGTTGTGGAGAAAGTCCGTGGACGCTCGCCTGCTTGAAATTCTCGTCTGCCCGATCTGCAAGGGCCCGCTCAGCTACGACCGTTCTGCGCAGGAACTGATCTGCAACGCGGACAAACTTGCCTATCCGATCCGCGACGGCATTCCCGTGATGCTGGTCGACGAAGCACGGCAGACCGTGGAAGGCACGCCGGTCGATCTGAATCCGGGTTCTGTGGCCTGAGTCAGCTTTTGCCCGACGCGGGGCGGGTGCGGCGCGAGACCATCCAGCGCGCCGTGCGTGTCTGATCAGCAATTGCCGCATTTGCCGTCTTGTTTGCCGTCTTTCCCATCAGCGCCCGCACTGCACTTGCGAGCGCATTCTTCCGGTTTCATCGCCGCTCGTCCTTCCGATGACCAACGCTAACGCCACCACTCCCCCGTTCATCGCCGTCGTGCCGGCCCGGCTCGCCTCGACGCGTCTGCCCAACAAGCCGCTCGCCGACATCGGCGGCAAGCCGATGGTGGTGCGGGTCGCCGAACGCGCGCGCGAATCCGGCGCGCAGCAGGTGCTGATCGCCTCCGACGCGCAAGCGGTGCTGGATGTGGCCCGCGAGCACGGTTTCGAAGCCGTGCTGACGCGCGCCGATCATCCGTCGGGTACCGACCGTCTCGCGGAAGTAGCGGCGCAGTTCGGTTGGAGCGACGAGACGATCGTGGTAAACGTTCAGGGCGACGAGCCGCTAATCGACCCGGCGCTCGTGTGCGGCGTGGCGTCGCACCTGGCTTCGAGCCATGGTTGCGCGATCGCCACCGCTGCACATCCGATCACCGACCCAGCGGAAATTTTCAATCCGAACGTCGTCAAGGTCGTGCTCGACGCGCGCGACGTCGCGCTGTATTTCTCGCGCGCGCCGATTCCGTGGGCACGCGACGCATATCAGCCGCATTGGCCCGACGTGGCGTCGATGCCCACGCCGCCGGCGCCCGCGGTCGTCCACCGGCATATCGGCCTGTACGCGTATCGCGCCGGATTCCTGCGCTCGTATCCGGGTCTCGCGATCTCGCCGATCGAGCAGGTCGAAGCGCTCGAACAACTGCGCGCGATGTGGCATGGTGAGCGCATCGCCGTGCTCGTCACGCAGAATGCGCCGCTGCCCGGCGTCGACACGCCCGCCGATCTCGCGCGCGTACAGGCTTTATTCGGGGCTTGAGCGGAAAAACCCATGGCATAATCAGACGGTTGTGCGCGCCTCCCGTTAAACGCGAGAGTCAGGGTTTGCCCCGGTCGCACCGTTGTGGTCTTGCAGCGCCGTCGTGTTCGACGTGCTGCGCGAGACGCGAAACGGCAGCCGATGCGGGTCCCTCGACGAATCGCGGGATGGCTGCAGCGTCACCAAAGAATTCACATAGATCTGGAGATATCACATGCGTTTGATCCTTTTGGGTGCGCCCGGCGCGGGCAAGGGCACTCAGGCAAACTTCATCAAGGAAAAATTCGGCATTCCGCAAATTTCCACCGGTGACATGCTGCGCGCCGCCGTCAAGGCAGGCACGCCGCTCGGCCTTGAAGCCAAGCGTTTCATGGATGCCGGCGAACTGGTCACGGACGAGTTGATCATCAATCTGGTGAAGGAACGCCTGCAGCAGCCGGATTGCGCGAACGGTTATCTGTTCGACGGTTTTCCGCGCACCATTCCGCAAGCTGAAGCCATGAAGCAGGCAGGCGTCGCGATCGACTACGTGCTGGAAATCGACGTGCCGTTCGAAGAGATCATCGTGCGTATGAGCGGCCGCCGCTCGCACGCCGCGTCGGGCCGTACGTACCACGTCAAGTTCAACCCGCCGAAGGTTGAAGGGGTGGACGACGTGACGGGCGAAGCGCTGATCCAGCGCGACGACGACAAGGAAGAAACGGTCAAGAAGCGCCTCGATGTGTATGTTGCGCAAACCAAGCCGCTGATCGAGTACTACAACAACTGGGCGCAAAACGGCGACCCGGCGACCTCGCTGACGGCACCGCAATATCGCCGCATTTCGGGCCTCGGCTCGGTCGACGAAATTCGCAACCGCGCGTTCGATGCGTTGAAGTAATCGCACAACTGCGGTTGTCGGTCGAAAAACCCGCCCATTCCGGCGGGTTTTTTATTGCACGCGGTGCGACATGCGTTCTTACCCCCGATCTCCATCGTCCACCGCGCCCCGCATTAATTAGCCATCCGTAGCAGTTCAGCGGCACTATCGGTCTTCGACAGAGGCCTCACCCGGCCGGCACCCCCGCCGCTTCGCTTTCCGCATTGCAGCATAGCCGTTACAATCGATCATCGAAAAGATATTCGATCGAGACGTTACTGAACTGAAGCAAAGGAGAAGACATGGAGATTCGTGACAACGTATTCCTGATCACCGGCGGTGCATCGGGACTGGGCGCGGCCACGGCGCGCCTTTTCGTCGAGAACGGCGGCAAGGTGGTGCTGGCCGATCTGAATCAGGATGCCGGTGAGGCGCTCGCGAAGGAACTTGGCGGCGTGTTCGTCAAGTGCGACGTGAGCCGCGAAGACGACGCCACACAAGCGGTCGAAGCCGCCACGAAGCTCGGCACGCTGCGCGGCCTCGTCAATTGCGCGGGCGTTGCGCCCGCCATCAAGACGGTCGGCAAAGACGGCCCGCATCCTCTCGAGTCGTTCGCTCGCACCATCTCCATCAATCTGATCGGCACCTTTAACATGATCCGGCTCGCCGCCGCGGCCATGTCGAAGAACGAACCGAATGCGAATGGCGAACGTGGCGTGATCATCAACACGGCATCGGTGGCCGCGTTTGACGGCCAGATCGGCCAGGCCGCGTATGCTGCGTCCAAAAGCGGCGTGGTCGGCATGACGTTGCCGATCGCACGCGACCTGTCGCGCAACGCGATCCGTGTGATGACGATTGCCCCGGGCATCTTCGAAACGCCGATGCTGCTCGGCATGCCGCAGGAAGTGCAGGATGCGCTCGGCGCGATGGTGCCGTTCCCGCCGCGTCTCGGCAAACCGGCCGAGTATGCGATGCTGGCCAAGCAGATCTTCGACAATCCGATGCTCAACGGCGAAGTGATTCGTCTGGACGGCGCGATCCGGATGCAGCCGAAGTAATGATGTACCCAGCGCGCCGCTTTATGCGGCCGCGCCAATGAAAAACGCCTGCAGGTGAGTCACGTGCAGGCGTTTTGTTTTGTTTTGACCGGTCGGCCGGAAAGCGGCTCTTAGTCGCGGTCGTCGTACTGGGTGCGTTGACGCAGTTCATGCAACTGCGACTCCACCACCGTCGCGTCCTCCGCATCCGGCCGGTCGCCGAGATATCGTTCGAGGTCTTCGAGCGCTGGGCGCAGATAATCGAGCCGCGCGTAAGCGAAACCGCGATCGCGCACCTCCTCGATACTGTCCGGCAGCAGGATCACGAGACGCTGCTGCACCGCCAGCAGACGCTGCCAACGTTCCGTCTGAAGATAAGTGGACTTCAGATTGCGCAGCATGCGAGCGATAATCTCGCGGCGCGTGGCCGGTTGCAGCAAGATGCGCAGCGCCCTGCTCACCGATTCGCCCGCCGACGCCACATACGGCTCCAGCATGTCCACCATCTGCGATTCGGACAGCGAATGTCCGCTGGTCGGATCGAGCATCACGTCGCCGTCCGGCGTCGTGACGCGCAACAGGAAGTGACCCGGAAACGACACGCCGCGCGCCGGAATGCCGATCTGCTCGGCCATCTCCAGATACAGCACCGCCAGCGAAATCGGAATGCCGCGGCGCCGCTTGAGCACCACATTCAGATGGCTGTTGTCGGGATCGTAATAATCGTTGAGGTTGCTGGCGAAACCCAGCTCGCGGAAGAAAAAACGGTTGAGAATGCCGACCTTCTGCCTGATGTCGGCGTCGTCCGGCATGCGGCGCTGCAAACGCAAAACCAGCTCGTCGATCTCGGCCAGCGTGCCTTGCAAATCGAGATCGGGATAAGCGTCCTGCGCGAGCGAGAGCGCCGCCTCGGTCAGCGGCAGGCTGTCATCTTCGGCAACCAGCGTACTGAAATAGTCGAGAACTCGCGTCATCGTGATCACTTCACTCGCCTTTTGAAATACGCGTACTTGAAGCCCATCAGCCAAAGCATACCGAAATATAGCGCGGCGAACAGTACCAGGCACGCCCCCAGCAACACGATGCGGTCTACCGGCCGGTTATGCATGCCAATCCAGTCGAAGCTGATCGCGAGCCAGTGCATCGTGCCGGCCAGCACCAGACAGGCGCCGAACAACTGCACGAAGAACTTCAACCAGCCGTTCGACGGCATGTAGATGCCGCGCTTGCGCAGGCCGAGGAACAGGAACAGCGCATTGACGCACGCGCCGAGCCCGACGCTCAGCGTGAGACCCGCATGCGCGAAGATCGGCACGAACAGATAGTTGCTCATCTGCGTGACGATCAGCACGCCGATGCCGATCTTCACCGGCGTTTTGATGTCCTGTTTCGCGTAAAAACCGGGCGCAAGGATCTTGATGAGAATCAGGCCGATCAGGCCGATGCCGTAGGCCGACAGCGCACGGCCAACCATGACCACCGAGTTGCCGTCGAACTTACCGTAGTGAAACAGCGTCGCGGTGAGCGGCTGAGCGAAGAAGAACAGCGCGACGGCGCTTGGCGCGGCCAGCAGGAAGGTAACGCGCAGCCCCCAGTCGAGCAGCGATGAATACTCATGCGGATCGGCGTCCACGTGCGCCTTCGAGAGGCTCGGCAGCAGGATCGTGCCGAGCGCGACTCCGAGCAGCGCGGTCGGAAACTCCATCAGCCGGTCGGCGTAATTGATCCAGGAGACGGCGCCCGGGCCGATACGCGACGCAATATTGGTGTTGATGATCAGGCTGATCTGCGCGACCGACACGGCGAACATCGCCGGCACCATCTTCGACAGCACCCGCTTCACACCGCGGTGCGCGAGCGCCTTCAGCGGATTCAGGCCGATGCGCGGCAGCATATCGATCTTCTTCAGACCCGGCAGTTGCACGATGAATTGCAGCACGCCGCCGGCGATCACCGCCCACGCGAGCGCGTAGACCGGCGTTTGCAGGCGCGGCGCGACAAACACCGCCGCGACGATGAAGGCGACGTTCAGCAGGACCGGCGCGAACGCGGGCAGCGAAAAGTTCTTGTACGTATTCAGCACGCCCGACGCCAGCGACGTCAGCGAGATGAAAATGATGTACGGGAACATGATGCGCGTCATCGTGACCGCCAGCGCGTACGCCTGCCCTTCATGCGCGAGCCCTGACGCGACGATGAACACCACGCCCGACGCCCCCACCACGCCGATCAGCGAGAGAATCGCGAGCGCCCAGGCAAGTACCGTCGAGGTCGCGTCGACGAGCGCCTTGGTGGCGTCGTGTCCTTGCTGGTTCTTGAATTCGGCCAGAATCGGCACGAAGGCTTGCGAGAACGCACCCTCGGCGGAAATGCGGCGCAGCAGGTTCGGAATACGGAAGGCGACGTAAAACGCGTCAGTATATTGACTGGCGCCGAACGCGCGGGCGATCAGCGTTTCGCGGGCCAGTCCGGTCACGCGCGACAGCAGCGTGAAGCCGCTGACCGTCAGCAGGGCTCGGAATAGATTCATGGGGCGCTTATTATACGGGTGCCGCAGGTGCGGACGACGAGCCGGAACGCGAATCGGACCGATTTGCGCCGCAGACGTTCGGTCGAATGAGCGGATCGGGTTGTTTTTTTGTTGCTTGCCGCGGGCTCCTCGAGCCACACCCTCGCCGCCCGCTTGCCCGTTGCGACGGCGTCGAGACGTTCGTGAACCGCCGAAGCTCGCCAAAACTAACAGAATCCCCGGCGATACGCGCCGACCCAGGATCTCGGAATTGGCGATTCCTCGTTGCCACGTGCCTGATTTTGTTGCTATAATCGCCGGTTTCGAAGCTCGCTCAATTTTCGGACGGGTTTTCGATGAGGTTCGGGCACGCAGTAGGCAGGCGTCGCTCCAGCAGCGCGCAAGCCGTATTGAGGCGCCGACCAGCCTCGAAATACACCGGAACACGGGCCCGCCTTCGCGTAGTCCGATCGATTTTTCGAATTATTTCGACACTTTTGCGCTCTTGGGCAATCGCTTCCAAGAGTTCGATCTAAAAGCAGCACCTCACCATTTGAAGGTCAGGTACTGGAAACAGGAACAGGATAAGGAACCGTCATGGCTAACTCCGCACAAGCACGCAAGCGCGCCCGCCAGGCCGCCAAGGCAAACTCGCACAACTCGGCACTGCGCTCGAAGTTCCGCACGGCTATCAAGGCTGTCCGCAAGGCAATCGAAGCAGGCGACAAGGCTAAGGCCGTCGAGATCTTCCAGGCATCGTCGAAGACCATCGACATCATCGCCGACAAGAAAATCGTTCACAAGAACAAGGCAGCTCGCAACAAGAGCCGTCTGGCTGCAGCCCTCAAGGGTCTGCAAGCACCCGCAGCGCAGTAAATTCGGTCAGCCCGCTTCGGTGGGCTACCTCCTGTTTCCGCTGCTACAGAAAGGCTCGCTTCGGCGGGCTTTTTTGCTTGGCGCCGACGGAACCGGATACTGACTCACGCTTGCTCGCGAATCAGTTGGCTGCACATCGAAGCCACCGCATTGGAGCCGCCCGCCTTGAAGCCATTGCTCCAGGCGCAAAAAAACCCGCTACTGGCGGGTTTTTCTTCTGGCGATCCGGCCCGGCAAGCTCGCGCTAGATCACATGCCTCTTTTCTTGCGGCGTAGCGTGCTCAAGTTCCAACTCGCACGCCTCGGTCACGAGAAGGTCATTGTCTTTCGCGAAGTTCAGGACGAAATCAAAGGCCATCGGCTCGATGTCGCGCAAGCGCGAATCGAGAATCACGCATTTGAGGTCGCCGATCATGGTAGGCCGGACGTACAGCGAGTATTGCAGGTAAGCATTCGGCCCCTTGCCGCGCGGGCTGGGACCAAAGCACGCCATGACACCTGCGAGCCGCTCCGACCAGTCACTCGGCCGAAACTTTTTTCCGGTCGACGTGATGCCCTGAATGAAATATTCGGTTGGAGCTGCTTCGGCCATGTAGGAATACCTGTGTGACTGCCCAGCGGGATGACGGCAAAGCTGACTGCAAAGCGGCTTTGAGATGCCTGAACACGTTGGCCACGCCTGAATGGCGAGCTGCGCCGCCAGAAACCACGAAGGGCCAGATAAGCCGCCTCGGCGCTCATCTTGACGGCGCACCGCGAGGAAACTTTCCGGAGTGCGCGAGCCGTGTCCCGCAAGCTTAATACCGGCCTGCTGGGCTTAGGGATAACCGGTAGATTATAGCGCAGCGGACCTTTTTCCGCACCGCACACAAGCCTCGTTTGACGGTTGCGAAAGGCTTTCAGACAGCTTGCCTGGCCTTTTGGCCGACTCGTCAAACGGGGCGAAATCCTTTATGCTGCATTGAGTTACCACAAACGACGGCGGCGCCGTCCGGCAATCCTGCCGGGTGAGACCGCCGTATTTGTTTCATGACCGCCAAGAAAATTCGCCACTACCTGCAGTTCAAGGATTTCTCGCTGGAAGACTACGAGTACGTGCTGGAACGCGCGCGCATTCTGAAACGCAAATTCAAGAACTACGAGACCTACCACCCCCTGCACGACCGCACGCTGGCGATGATCTTCGAGAAAAACTCGACGCGCACGCGCCTGTCGTTCGAAGCCGGCATCTTCCAGTTGGGCGGTCACGCCGTCTTCATGAGCACGCGCGACACTCAGCTCGGGCGCGGCGAACCGATCGAAGACGCCGCGCAAGTGATCTCGCGCATGGTCGACATCATCATGATCCGCACGTTCGGCCAGGACATTCTCACGCGCTTTGCCGAGAATTCGCGCGTGCCGGTGATCAATGGGCTGACCAACGAATATCACCCGTGCCAGGTGCTGGCGGACATCTTCACGTATTTCGAACATCGCGGTCCGATTCGCGACAAGACGGTCGCGTGGGTCGGCGATGCGAACAACATGCTGTACACGTGGATCGAAGCCGCCCAGATTCTCGGTTTCAAGCTGCGCCTGTCCACGCCGCCGGGCTACAAGCTCGACCACGCCATGGTCGCGGCTGAAAGCGCCCCGTTCTATCAGGAATTCGACGACCCGAACGAGGCCTGCACGGGCGCCGATCTGGTCACCACAGACGTATGGACCAGCATGGGCTTCGAGGCAGAAAACGAAGCCCGCAAGAAAGCCTTTGCGGACTGGTGCGTAGACGCCGACATGATGGCGCGTGCCAATTCTGACGCACTGTTCATGCACTGCCTGCCCGCCCACCGCGGCGAGGAAGTCAGCGCGGAAGTGATCGACGGCCCGCAAAGCGTCGTGTGGGACGAAGCGGAAAATCGTCTGCACGTGCAAAAGGCGTTGATGGAATATCTGCTGCTCGGCAAGCTGAATCACTAAGCGAGCCTTTTTCACCCTCTGCAGCATCTGCGTGAAGCGTGACGGGGCCTTGAATACGAGGCAAGGCATCCACGTTTAACGCCACGCATCGAGCCGGCGTCCACGGTTGCAGGCGGAACCGGCTCACCCACCGCACCGCTCCAAAAACGCGGGCACGCGGCGGTTTAGTGTCAAAATAGTGGTTTTCCGCGCTCCGGAACCGCCGGCGCGCCTTGTTTTCCAGCTTTCTCCAGCTACGAGTTCACCATGAGCGATATCAAGAAAGTCGTGCTCGCCTATTCGGGCGGCCTCGACACCTCCGTCATCCTGAAGTGGTTGCAGGACAATTACGACGCCGAAGTCGTCACGTTTACGGCCGACATCGGCCAGGGCGAAGAGCTGGAACCGGCGCGCAAGAAAGCCCTGCAACTCGGCATCAAACAGGACAACATCTTCATCGAAGACCTGCGCGAAGAATTCGTGCGCGACTACGTGTTCCCGATGTTCCGCGCCAACACGATCTATGAAGGCGAATACCTGCTGGGCACGTCGATCGCACGTCCGCTGATCGCCAAGCGTCAGATCGAAATCGCCCGCGCCACCGGCGCGCAAGCGGTCTCGCACGGCGCAACCGGCAAGGGCAACGACCAGGTTCGCTTCGAACTCGGTTACTACGCGCTGGAACCGGGCATCAAGGTGATCGCACCGTGGCGCGAATGGGACCTGCTGTCGCGCGAAAAGCTGCTTGCCTACGCTGAAAAGGCCGGCATTCCGATCGAAATGAAGCACAAGCAAGGTGGCGCGCCGTATTCGATGGACGCGAACCTGCTGCACATCTCGTTCGAAGGCCGTCACCTGGAAGACCCGAAGGCCGAAGCCGAAGCCGATATGTGGCGTTGGACGGTGTCGCCGGAACAGGCGCCCGACCAGGCTGAATACCTCGACATCGAGTACGAGCACGGCGACCCGGTCGCGATCAACGGCAAGCGTCTGTCGCCGGCTGAAATGCTGACCGAGCTGAACCGCCTGGGCGGCAAGCACGGCATCGGCCGTCTGGACCTGGTCGAAAACCGTTACGTCGGCATGAAATCGCGTGGCTGCTATGAAACGCCGGGCGGCACGATCATGCTGAAGGCGCACCGCGGCATCGAGTCGATCACGCTCGACCGCGAAGTGGCCCACCTGAAAGACGACCTGATGGCACGTTACGCATCGCTGATTTATAACGGCTACTGGTGGAGCCCGGAGCGTCGCGCAATTCAGGTGCTGATCGACCATACGCAAGAGAAGGTCAACGGCTGGGTGCGTGTGAAGCTGTACAAGGGCAGTGTCTCGGTTGTCGCGCGCGATTCGAAGGAAACGCTGTTCGACAAGACGATCGCTACGTTCGACGATGATGGCGGTGCGTACAACCAGGCCGACGCCGGCGGGTTCATCAAGCTGAACGCGCTACGTATGCGGATTGCAGAGAACGCGCGTCGTCAGCGCAGCTAAGGACGTACGTTTCGGGTGAAGGCTAACTTCGCGCTAGCGAAGTTAAGCGCCGAGAAGCGCAGCCGAAGCCGGAGCGCAGATGCTAAAAAGGCGCCGGGAGGAAACTCCCGGCGCCTTTTTCATTGCTGCATGCCACTCACGCAATCACAAACAAACCGGCTCCGCTTCCAGCTCAACCCCAAATCGCGCCAGCACATCGCGCTGAACCGCCTTTGCAAGCGCCAACACCTCGGCGCCGCTCGCCCCACCGCGATTGACCAGCACCAGCGCCTGCCGTTCATGCACGGCCGCTGCGCCCATCGCGCGGCCTTTCCAGCCACATCGATCGATCAACCAGCCCGCCGCGAGCTTTACCCGGCCGTCCGGTTGAAGGTAAGACACGACCTCGGGCTCCTTGACTTTCAACGCCTCGAACTGCGTGACCTCCACAACCGGATTCTTGAAGAAACTCCCGGCGTTACCGAGCTGAAGAGGATCAGGCAGTTTGGCGCGCCGCACGGCGACTACCGCGTCGAAAATCGCCTGCGCACTCGGCGCGGCGGCATCGGCATGACCACCAGCAGCCAGTTCACGCGCGATATCCGCATAGCCGGCGCGCGGCTGCCAAACCTTCGGCAAACGGAAAGTGACCGACGTGATGACAAACCGGTCGCGCCCTTCCCGCTTGAAAAAACTGTCGCGGTAACCGAATCGGCACGCCTTAGCATCAAGCTCGACTACGGCGCCCGTTTCCAGCTCAACCGCCCGCAGCGACGCAAATCGCTCGCACATCTCCAGCCCATACGCGCCGATGTTCTGAATCGGCGCCGCCCCCACCGTGCCCGGAATCAGCGCGAGGTTCTCCAGCCCCGGCAGCCCTTGCGACAAAGTCCACGCGACAAAGTCATGCCATGGCTCGCCGGCTGCCGCCTCGACGTACCAAGCATCATCGTCCTCGCGCACGACGCGGCGGCCTTGCAGCGCCACCAGCAACACCAATCCGGCGAAGTCGCCAGTCAGCACGACATTGCTGCCGCCGCCCAGCACCAGCCGCGGCAAGCCGGCAGCACGCGGATCGCGCACGGCAGCCATCAGTTGCGCTTCGTGTTCGATCCGGCACGCAAACTGCGCGCGAACATCGAAACCGAAGGTGTTATGCGCCTTCAGCGGATAGCCGGCAATGAATGCGGCGGAGTCGGATTGGGACATCGGAATGAGATGAATGGAACGGCCAGCTAAACGACATCTGGCCCCGGCCGCGCGACAATGCGCGGCGGCCTTAGGCAAAAGGGAGTGGCGTCGGTAAAATGACGTCCGGTTCGTGATTATAGCGAGTGCCCCGTGAGCAGCCGACCGGCCGCGCCACGCACCGCAGCACTATTGGGAGAAAACAATGCCATCGTTTGACGTCGTCTGCGAAGCAGACATGATCGAAGTCAAGAACGCGATCGAGCAGTCCAACAAGGAAATTTCAACCCGCTTCGACTTCAAAGGGTCGGACGCGCGCGTCGAGCACAAGGAAAGCGAAATCACCGCCTACGCCGACGACGACTTCAAGCTCGGCCAGGTGAAAGACGTCCTGCTGTCGAAAATGGCCAAGCGCAATGTGGACGTGCGCTTTCTCGACTACGGCAAGATCGAGAAGATCGGCGGCGACAAGGTCAAGCAGATCATCAAGATCAAGAAAGGTGTGTCCGGCGACCTGTCGAAGAAAATCGTGCGTCTCGTGAAGGACAGCAAGATCAAGGTCCAGGCGAGCATTCAGGGCGACGCGGTACGTATCACCGGTGGCAAGCGCGACGATCTGCAAAGCGTGATCGCGATGCTGCGCAAGGACGTGACTGACACTCCGCTCGACTTCAATAACTTCCGCGACTGAACGCGCGTCACGCTTGGTACCGGGTGCGTGTTGACGCCCGGCACGGGCTATGTCAAGGCCCGTAATCCGGCGCAGGCTGAACGACCAGCACACAGGCAGTGCGCCTTCAGCGCGCACTCCGTGAACGCACTCAGGCACCACACTTCAGTACCACGCTCAGGCACGCCGGCTAGCGCCCTACCGGGCACACGCCGCCTGCGCTCAGGATTCATTACCACCCGCCGCGCTAGGCCGTTGCGTCGGGTTTCTTCTTGGCGCCGATGCGGCTTTCCTGGCCGCGCATCAATTTGGCGATGTTGCCGCGGTGGCGCCAGACCAGCAGCGAACTCATCACGACAATCGCCAGCGCGATGATATGCGGCCCGAACAGAAAGCCGTCGAAGATCGGTGCGAACACCGCCGCGGCCAGTGCCGCCAGCGAAGAATAGCGCGTGAAGAACGCCACGATCAGCCACGTCAGCAAGGTGGCCACGCCAAGGATCGGGTTGATCGCGAGCAGCACGCCCGCCGCGGTCGCCACGCCCTTGCCGCCCTTGAAGCGGAAGAAGATCGGATACAGGTGGCCGAGAAACACTGCAATGGACGCAATCGCGACCGACGTATCGTCGAGGCCGTAACGCGCGCCGAAGTGCACCACGAACCACACCGGCAGCCATCCTTTAAAGGCGTCGCCGATCAAGGTGAGAATCGCGGCCTTCTTACTACCGCTGCGCAGCACGTTGGTGGCGCCCGGGTTGCCCGAGCCGTATGAACGCGGGTCGTCCAGCCCCATGGCGGCGCTCACGATCACGGCAAACGACACCGAGCCGATCAGGTAGGCAACGACAGCAACGATCAGGTTTTGCATCTGGGACTCTTATAAGGATCGGCGGTCTGAATCTCGACACCCCAACCGCAACAGGGAACAAGGCGGCGCACATTCTACCGAACCCACCCGTCCGGAAAACATTGAGACAAACGTCAATCGACGCTCGCGCACTGAACCGGCTTCGCTGCCAGCAAGCCGGTCAAAACCGTGGGCTCGATGCTGACCAGAAAACCGCGCCGCCCGCCGTTCAGCCAGATCCTGTCCATCTCGAGAATGCTCGACTCGACATACACCGGCATCTGCTTCTTCGTACCGAACGGCGATGTGCCGCCGATCAGATAGCCGGAATGCCGGCTCGCCACCTCGGGTTTGCATGGCTCGATGCGTTTCGCGCCGATCTGCCGCGCCAGATTCTTGGTGCTGACGGTGCGGTCGCCGTGCATCAGCACGATCAGCGGCTTGGCGTGCTCGTCTTCCATCACCAAAGTCTTCACGACATGATGTTCGTCCACGCCGAGCTGGCGCGCCGATTCCTCGGTGCCGCCGTGCTCGACGTAATCGTAAGGATGTTCGCCGAAAGTGACGCCATGACGGCGCAGAAACTGCGTCGCGGGCGTTTCGGAGACGTGTCTGGATTTGCTCATCGGCGCATTGTAATGGCGAGTTTGCACGACGGCTATTTGCCGAATGGCCAATTGTGCGGGTCCGGCGTTTGTGGCACGATCGTTCGCAAATCTTCCGGCACACTGTATGCCGGGCACTTGATACGTTTAGCGACCAGTTGCATGGAACCAGAGTAAGACGCTAAAGCGTCAACTCTGGTCGACAAAGGAGGCAGCATTGAGCCTCGATTCATCCACCCGCTCCACGATCGACATTCCCGCGCTGCTGGCCGCCCTGCCCGCGCGTATTGCCGACATTCCGGCGCTCGCGGCCGCACGCGATCCGCAACACGTCGCCTTGATCGAAGATGCGCGCCGCCTCACCAACGCGCAACTTCTGGAAGCCGTCGATACCACCGCCGCGCGGCTACGCGAATGGGGCGTGCGTGGCGGCGATCGCGTGATGATCGTGGCCGAGAACAGCGTCGTGCAGATCGTGCTGCTGTTCGCGACCGCGAAACTCGACGCGTGGGCGCTGGTGTCGAATGCACGCCTGTCCGCCGCCGAACTCGACGCGATCCGTGCGCACGCGCAGCCTCGCGTGGTCGCGTATGCGGTCGAAAGCTCCGTGGATGCCCAACAGCATGCGCAGCGGCTTCAAGCCGCCACAGCGCCTGCCATCACGCCGGATATCGGTGCCTGGTCGTACACGATCGACACCGACGCAAAGGCAGAACCGGTCGAAGCCGCGAATGACCGTCAATGCGCCGCGCTGATCTACACCACGGGAACCACGGGCGCGCCGAAAGGCGTGATGCTGTCCCACCGCAATCTGCTCTTCATCGCGACCGTGTCGAGCCGCTTGCGCAAAGTCGGTCCGGACGATGTCGTGTACGCCGTTCTACCGATCTCGCACGTGTACGGCTTTGCCTCGGTCTGTCTCGGCAGCCTGCACGCCGGCGCGACCCTGCGCCTCGCATCCCGTTTCGCACCGGAAGCGGTGCGGCGCGCGCTCGCCGAAGAGCGGGTATCGATCCTCCAGGGCGTCCCAGCCATGCACGCCAAACTGCTCGAACATTTGCAGACGCACGGCCACGCGTGGTCCGCGCCGCGTCTGCGCTTTGCCTATTCGGGCGGCTCGCCGCTCGACGCCGCGCTCAAGGCGCACGTCGAAAGCGTCTACGGCCTGCCGCTGCACAACGGCTATGGCATGACCGAGAGCAGTCCGACCGTCTCTCACACCATGCTCGATGCGCCGCGCAGCGATTGCTCGGTCGGCGAGGTCATCCCTGGCGTCGACGTGCGGTTCGTCGGACTCGACGGCGTGGAGGCTGCGCCGGGCGAAATCGGCGAACTGTGGGTACGTGGTCCGAATGTGATGCTGGGTTACTACCGCAGCCCGGAGCAGACCCGCGCCGTCGTTACCGAAGACGGCTGGCTCAAGACCGGCGATCTCGCGCGGCAGGACGCGGACGGTGCGTTGCATATCGTCGGGCGCAGCAAGGAGTTGATCATCCGCTCCGGCTTCAACGTGTATCCGGCAGAAGTCGAGCATGTGTTGAACGAGCACCCACAGGTGGTGCAATCGGCGGTAATCGGGCGCGCCGTGGAGGGTAACGAGGAAGTGATCGCTTTCGTTGAATTGATCGCGGGCGCAAAGGTGACGCCGGCCGAGCTGATCGCGTGGTGCGGTGAGCGTCTCGCGCCGTACAAGCGGCCTGCCGAAGTGAAGGTACTCGCCGCGCTGCCGGCCGCGTCGACGGGCAAGATTCTCAAGCACCGGCTTCGCGAATTCGTCTAACGCGCCTCACCCCCGCGGATGATGCTGCGCATGCAGCGACTTCAGCCGTTCGCGGGCCACGTGCGTATAGATTTGCGTGGTCGAGATATCCGTATGACCGAGCAGCAATTGCACGACGCGCAGATCGGCGCCATGGTTCAGCAGGTGCGTCGCGAACGCGTGCCGCAGCGTATGCGGTGAGAGCGGCGCATGCACATCGGCCGCTGCCGCGTGGCGCTTGATGATGTTCCAGAATTGCTGGCGGGTCATGCCCTCCGCGCGGCTCGTGACGAACAGCGCATCCGTCGCGCGCGCCCCCAGCAAAGCAGGACGCGCTTCGCGCAGATAGCGTTCGATCCAGCCGTGCGCCTCTTCGCCGAACGGAATCAGGCGCTCTTTCGAGCCCTTGCCCATCACGCGCACTACGCCTTCGTTCAGGCCCACTTCCACGGTCTTCAGCGTGACGAGTTCGGTGACACGCAAACCGCTCGCATACATCAACTCCAGCATGGTGCGATCGCGCAGGCCCAAGGGCGTATCGATATCCGGCGCACCGAGCAGCGCTTCGACTTGCGCTTCGGTGAGCGTCGACGGAAAACGCGGCGGTTGCTTGGCCGAACGGATACGCACCGTCGGATCGGCCTTTGCGCGATGCTCGCGCACGGCCCAGCCGTAATAGCGGCGAAACACCGAAAGCCGCCGGTTCGCCGAGGTGGATTTGTCTTTCTGACGGGCCGCGCTGTAGGCGTTGAGATCGGCCTCACTGGCTGTGTCGAGCGAGGTGTTGCGGGTTTGCGCGAGCCATTCGCAGAACAGGCGCAGATCGCGCCGGTACGCATCGAGCGTGTTACGCGACAAGCCGTGCTCGAGCCACAACGCGTCGCAGAAGGCATCGATCGAAGCCGAGCTCGATACAAACAGAGGTGACGCAATGGGCGCGTCGTCAGTCACGGTGTCGCTCATGCGTAGGGAATGCCTTCATGCGCCAGAAGCCAGCGCTTGACGTTGCGAAAAAAGCCATCGCCGGCGTGATGCGCGAATCCGCCGATGCCGCTCGCACTGACCACCCGATGACACGGAATCACGATCGGAAAGTAATTGGAACCGCACGCCTGCCCGACCGCGCGCGGAACACTGCCTAGCTGCCTTGCCAGTTGCCCATAGGTCAGCACGACGCCCGGCGGGATGTCGCTGATTGCTTGCCACACGCGCCGCTGAAACGGGGTGCCGACTGCTGCCAGCGGCAGTTCGAACTTCGCTGACGCCCGCTCGATATAACGCTCGATCTGCTCGACTGCCTGCTTTGCAAGAAGCGTGTCCGGCGCTACGCTCTGCACCGACTCCGGCAGATAGACGATCTGGCGCACGGCCTCGCCTTCGAGGCGGATGCCGACCTTGCCGAACGGTGCATCGATCACTGCGTTGAACATGGTTGCTTGCCTCATGACTCGACCGGCGTCTTTTAAACATCACGGTAGCGTACCTGCATGGGGTGCAGGTGGCTTCGCGCAGAAAAACCGCCGCCGAATTGCCGCTACTTTACGCCGCTTCCAACGCCCATTCCACATGCTCGCGCACGACGGCAGAAGGGTCTCCAACGCGCAACTTCAGCGCGTGAACAATCGCCTCGCGCGCATCCACACTCAAACTCTCCGGTGACGCACGCAGCGCATTACCCATCCCCACCGCCAGATTGCGCAGCCAGCTCTCATAGCCGATGCGACGAATCGCACTGCCCTGCAGGCGCGTATCGAACTCGTCGGCGGACCATGCGAACAGTTCGAGAAGCGTCGCGCGATCGAGTCCATGGCGCACATCGAAATCGGCGACAGGCGCGGCCTGCGCAAACTTGTTCCACGGACAGACGAGCTGGCAATCGTCGCAGCCATACACACGATTACCGATCAGCGGCCGCATTTCCAGGGGAATATTGCCCTTCAATTCGATCGTCAGATACGAAATGCAGAGGCGTGCGTCGACCTTATAGGGCGCCACGATCGCACCCGTCGGGCAGGCGCTGATGCAGCGCGTGCAACTGCCGCAATGCGAGCCCGGCGTTTCTGGCGCATCGTCGGGCGAGGTCTCGGCATCGGTCGGCAACGGCACGTCGACGTAGATTTCGCCCAGGAAAAACAGCGAACCAGCATCGCGTTGCAGCAGCAGCGTGTGTTTGCCGCGCCAGCCGATTCCGGCCTTCTGGGCCAGTTCTACTTCGAGCACCGGCGCCGAATCGGTAAATACGCGGTAGCCGAACGCGCCGATCTCCGCCTCGATTTTCTCGGCCAGATGTTGCAGACGGTTACGCATTACCTTGTGATAATCGCGGCCCCGCGCATAGATCGACACCACCGCAGCCGACGGGTCCGCAAGCCGCGCATGCTCGGCCGCACGCCAGTCTGGCGCTGCCGGCGGCGCGTCCTGCGAAGCGCTTTCGTGCGCCTTTCCGCTTAACGTTTCCGCAGGTAAATAGGCGATGCGCGCGGTAATCACACGTCGCGTGCCGGCCACAAGCTCGGCGGGGCGCGCGCGTTTCATGCCGTGTTTCGCCATATAATCCATCTCGCCGTGGCACCCCGCTTCCAGCCATGCTGCAAGCGGCGCTTCGGCAGCGGAGAGATCGGTGTCGCTGATGCCGATCGCCCCGAAACCCAGTTCACGGCCCCACGTTTTGATGTTGAGCGCGAGCGCATTCAGCGCCGCTTCATCGAAATGACGCTCAGCACGCACATCGTCGTTAGACGCAGGCGTGCAGGAAACAGGGGACTCCGGACTTCGGTTCATCACGCCATTTTACGAGAATGCCCGTCAATCCCGATCTCGCGATCCAAACGCCCGCCGATATCCTGCTCGAACGCTCCTTCGCGCTCGCGGATGAGGCCGCCACCAACGCATTCGGCGAGCGCTTCGCGCAGGCGATCGAAAGCGTGCGCGAGTTGCACCAAAACCCGCACCAAAGCCCGCTGCAAAAAGCGCAGCAACCAGCGCAACAACACACGCCTGGCGCCGCGAGTAATCAGGCATTCCACGGACTGCAAGTCCAACTCGTCGGCGACCTCGGCGCTGGCAAAACCACGCTCGTGCGCGCGACCTTGCGCGGCCTCGGCCACACCGGCCGCGTGCGCAGTCCCACCTACACACTCGTCGAACCCTACGTGCTCGAGCGGCCCGCTGGGGAACTCGCGCTCTATCACTTCGATCTGTACAGATTCACCGACCCGGCCGAATGGGCCGACGCGGGCTTTCGCGAGTACTTCGACAGCGGCGCCATCTGCCTCGTCGAATGGCCGCAGCGTGCCGGGCGTCTCCTTGGCGTGCCGGATCTCGTCTTCGCGCTCGACCTGGACCACGAGGGCGACGGCCGGGTACTCGTCGCACGGGCATACAGCGAATCAGGAAAGGCATGTCTCGAAAGATGTTGATCAAACCGTTCCGCTCGATCGAATCGGCGGCTACCGCAACGCATAACTGGCGGCGCCGGCAGATTCTGCGCGCGGGCGCGTCCACGCTGGTGCTCGGCCTTGTTGCCCCGCGTCTTGCGTGGGCGAGCTCGGTGCTGGGCGTGCGGGTCTGGCCGGCGCGCGATTACACGCGAGTGACGATCGAATCGGATCAGCCCTTGCAGAACGCGCAGCAGTTGCTGCAGGGTCCTGACCGGCTGGTGGTCGATCTGAGCGGCCTCGATCTGGATCAGGCGCTGAAGGATCTGGTATCGAAGATCACGCCGAACGATCCGCAGATCCAGTCGGTGCGTGTCGGGCAATATCAGCCGCACGTCGTGCGTATGGTGTTCGATCTGAAGGGTTCGGTGAAGCCGCAGGTGTTCACGCTGCCGCCGGTCGGCGCATACAAATACCGGCTGGTGTTCGACCTGTACCCCGCTGTCGCGCCCGATCCGCTGATGGATCTGCTCGCGCAGACCGAGCGTAAGCAGCAAACGCTGGACGAAAACAACGCGCCGCCCGCCACGCTGAGCGGCCCTGGCACCACGCCGCCCACCGCCGACAACAGCGAAGCCTTTTTCGAGCGTTATGCGCAGAACGGCAGCGGCGGGACGGCGCCGAGCGTACCGCGTCCGCCGGTGCACGTTGCGCCGACACCGGCTCCGCCCATCCTCGGCAAGCCTTCTACCCCGACGGCGCCCGTCGCGCCGCCCACAGCGATCGCCCGCAACAAGGGAGGCACTAGTGGCAGCAACCTCGGTGGCGACGACAACGACGGCGACGATAACTACGCCTTCACCAACCCGAAAACCGGCAAGAGCAACACGGTGCGTCTGCTCACTGTCGCGGTCGATCCGGGTCACGGCGGCGAAGACCCGGGCGCGATCGGCGGCTCGGGCACGTACGAGAAACACGTCGCACTCGACATCGCGAAGAAGTTGCGCGCGAAGATCGACGCACAGCCGAACATGCGCGCCATGATGACGCGCGACGCCGATTTCTTCGTGCCGCTGAACGTGCGCGTGCAGAAGGCGCGGCGCGTCGGCGCGGACCTGTTCGTGTCGATCCACGCGGACGCGTTCACCACGCCCGACGCGAAGGGCTCGTCGGTGTTCGCCTTGTCGGAGCACGGTGCGTCGAGCGCCGCGGCGCGCTGGATGGCGAACAAGGAGAACTCGTCGGATCAGATCGGCGGGATCAACATCAAGTCCGCCGACGCGACCGTTAATCGCGCGCTGTTCGATATGTCGACCACCGCGCAGATTCGCGATTCGATGCGCTACGGCAACTTCGTGCTGAAGGAGATCGGCGGTATCAACAAGCTGCACAAAGGCTCGGTCGAACAGGCCGGGTTTGCGGTGCTGAAGGCGCCGGATATTCCGTCGATCCTTGTGGAGACCGCCTTTATCAGCAACCCGGATGAAGAGCGCCGCCTGAACGACGACGCGTATCGGGAGAAGATGGCCGATGCGATCATGACCGGCATCAAGCGCTATTTCGCGGCGAATCCGCCGTTGGCGAAGAACCGAATGACCTGACGCTAGCCGGCGTGACGCCGCGTCATACCGTGTCATGCAAGCGATAAAAAAACGGCCGCTCGATGCCAAGCCCATCGCTTAATCTGTTGACGATTTGGTTTTGGCTTGACTGATGTTGGCGCTGCTTCGAAGCCCCTTGGAACTCGGTTCCTTAGGGGCTTTTTCTTGCCTCATGGACGCCCAGCAATTCATCCAGCTTCACGACGTGAGTTGCGAGACCCAGCCTCATGGCGGGTGTCTTTCCGTCGGCACCTTTGAGCGCGTAGTTGTAGTAGACCCGGAACACCGCCAGTATCTTCTCGATATGGACGGGGCGGTAGGCGGCGTAACCGTACCAGGTCCGGCCGGCCTTGCTCGCCGTGCCAATCGGCCGTTCAAGAAACGAGAGCCGCCGCCGGACCTGCATGAAGAAGCGGTCCACGGCGTGCAGGCTGCCCTTCAGATACAGGTTGGCCACGTGGTCACGGTCGTAATCGTCAAAGTCGGTCAGATAGCACAGCGCCTTCTGCGCTTCGCTGCTGTTCGGCACGGGATGCGCCAGCCAGCGGTCCTTCCATTTGCCAATTGACGCGGCCCGGTCCATTTCCTCCTGCATGAGGAGCACGGCGACCTCGTTCAGGCTCATGTCCGGGTTAGCGTCGACTGCCTCGTTAAACCGCTCCTGGCTCTCGCGCACGAGTCGCCGCTTCTCATCTACCGTCAGTTCCTTCGCGATACGTACATAAAAAGCATCACAACGCCGCTCTCGAATCTCGTCTTCGAATGCGGCGAGACACGCCGCACGGATACCGGGCTCCTGGTCGAGGTAGAACCGGACCTTCTCAACGCCTCTGAACAGCTCCCGAAGCAGGAAGAAGTGCGCGTACAGGGTGTACTCATTGCGCACCTGCATCCCAGCACTGGGAAACTGGCGGGCGCTCGTCATCAGTTCCGCGCTCTCGATGTCCGGCCGTACGTCGGCATTGTCGTATGTCGCCTCGATGTCGTCGGCCAGACTTTGCGCCGGCGGCGACCGTTTCGACATGCGTTTGAGCGACTCTGCCTGTGCCGCCGCGTAGTCTGGGTCGAGCCACAGGCGAGCATGTCGCCTGAACGGCGGCGCAGCGCTGAAGTCTCCGGCGGTCGCTGCCTCGGCGCCGACAGTCGCCGGGTCAAGACTGCCGTCGAAGTTCAGATGCATCCCAAACACATAGCCCGTCTCCAGCTCCGCACTCCCCAACGCCTGCAGTACGACGTTCCGCTTGTCCTGTCGTCGGCTCCAGTTGACGATGTACTCCTGCCGGTCTACAGCGACGTACACGCGGTCTCGTGCAAATCCATCGAGCAACGCCCGTTCGTGCTCAGCTGCGAATGTCGTGAGCTGCCGGAAGAAGAAATCCAGCTTGTCATACACCGTCTGCATGCTGACGTCCGCCACCTCGCAGATACGCGATAGCGGGGACTTGTTCATGAGCAGCTTCAGGATGATGCGGTTCTTGTGGGGCACTCTCTGCCGGAGGATAGGCGAAACCGGCACAGAGAACGTCTTCTTGCACGACCGGCACCTGAATCGTGGCGACCCCCGGTCTGTCCAGCCAAACCGCTGATATGCCAAAGAGTCGGATGCCGGTCGGCCGTAATTCGAGCACGTCGTGTTACGGCAGCCGCCCTCGAGCGGTTTCGCAAGATAACGGGACAGGCGCACCAATTCCTCGACTATGCCGAGGTTGCTCTTCATCGGCGGCATCTCGCCGCACAACCGGCAATGGAGTAGAGGTAGGTCTTTGCCGCGCGCTGCAATGGTGTACGCGCTACCTGCAGCACCGGCGGCCTTCGCTCTGCGGGCGTAACGGGGCAAGACGGCCGAAACGCCGAAATTCTCGCAGCGCGGATTCTTGCAGAAGTTGACCTGGACAAGTCGCCTGCGCCCGTCCGGCAGCGTCACCTCAACGGCGGGAGGGACCTTGGCCGGCGCCGCACCCGGCGTTTCAGGTGCATCAGGAAGACCCGACATGAAGAAACCCCTGTAAGTCATTGACTAGCAGGGGCTATTTTGCAGAATCAAAGACCGCTTATCAACAGATTAAGCGATGGGCTTGGCTCGATGCGGCCGTTTTTTCTGCTTCACGCTTAAGAGGCCGTCAACGTGCCGGTGAAAGCCGCTGCACGACCCAACCGCCGAACACATTCACCGCCAACCCCGCCATCACCAGCAAGGCGCCTACGACCTGCGCCTCGGACAACTGCTCGTCGAGAAACAGGGACGCCGACGCCAGCCCGACAATCGGCACCAACAGCGAGAACGGCGCCACCTGGCTCGCCGGATAGCGCGACAGAAGCCGACTCCACAACCCGTAGCCGATCAGCGTCGCGATAAACGCGAGATACACGATGGCGAAAATCGACATCGCACTGATCCCGGACAGCGCCGCGACGATCCGCTGCGGCCCCTCGAATGCGTACGACAGCGCGAAAAACGGCAACGGCGGAATCAGGCTGCCCCACACCACAAGCCCGACCAGATCGACCTTGCCGACCTTCTTCGTGACGATGTTGCCGAGCGCCCACGAACACGCGGCGCACAGCGTGAGGATGAAACCCGCGAACGTCATCGCATGGCCGCCTTGCATGCCGATGACCGCGAGGCCGCCCGCCGCGATCAGCAAACCGACGATGTTTGGCACGCGAAAGCGCTCATGCAGAAACAGCGCCGCGAAGATCAGCGTGAAGAATGCCTGCGCCTGCAAGACGAGCGACGCGAGCCCCGCGGGCATGCCGACGTACATGGCCGAGAACAGGAAAGCGAATTGCCCGAACGAAATCGTCGCGCCGTAAGCAAGCAGCCAGCGCCACGGCATCTGCGGCCGCTTGACGAAAAACACCGCCGGCACGGCGGCGAGCGCGAAACGCAACGCGCCGAGCAGCATCGGCGGCACGCCATGCAGGCCCATGTTGATCACGACGAAATTGACGCCCCACGCAATCACGACGACCAGCGCGAGCAGTAAATCCCTGGGCGACATCCCGGTCTCCATTTCGTTGTTGGATCCGGCAGTTTAGCGGACGCCGCCTCACTCGGCAGTGCGTTAAAACGTAGTTAGCCGTTCAGCCAGTTTTCCACGCGCAACCCTGGATACGCGGCGAAGTCACGTTCGTTGTTGGTCACCAGCACAACGTCGAGCGCCACGGCATGTGCCGCGATCAGCTTGTCGAGTTGATCCTTCTTGCGCTCGCGCGTCGCTTCGCGAATCGGACCGTACGCGCTTGCTGCAACGCTGTCGAACGGCATGACCAGAATGTCTTCGGCAAGCGCCGCCAGATTGCGGCGATCGCGCGCGCGGTTCGCCGATACCGCCACGCCGTATTCGAGTTCCGCAAAGGTGATGGCCGACATCACCACGTCGCCAACGAGACATTGCGCAAAGCGCTTCGCAACCTGTTCCGGTTGGTTTTTCATCAGGTAGATGCAGATATTGGTGTCGAGCATGTAGCGCGGCATTACAAATCCTCGCGCTCGGCCTGCTCGTGGTCACCACGTCCTTCCGCCATGAAGTCGGGCCCGAACTTAGCGAATTTCTTGAGCACGCCGGTCAGCGGACGCCGGGTTGGGCGGATCCGCAATTCTTCGCCGACTCGTTCGATTTCAACCTCGACGTCGGCCCGGTCGAAGGCCAATTCGGCTGGAATGCGCACCGCTTGCGAATTGCCGTTGCGAAAGACTTTTGTAAGCACGCCGAACTCCTGCTACGGATGTACGCTGTATGTACGAACCAATACTATAGCTCTCCACGGCGACGATGTAAATACATGTGTGTACATCGAGCGCGGAATGCGGCCGCAGCCTCAACCGCAGTAGAATCATTCATTAAACAAAATCCAACCCACCCTTCCAGCCGAGCCTGCCCATGTCTTCCTCGATCAAAGCAGTTCTCAAACCGCATCTGCGCGACGTCGGCAGCCTTACCGTGCGACGTGTGCTGCCGGCCATGGCGGCGCGCCTGATCGGCCCGTTCATCTTTTTCGACCACATGGGCCCCGCCACGCTCGAACCCGGCGTCGGACTCGACGTGCGCCCCCACCCGCATATCGGCCTCGCCACCGTCACGTATCTGTTCGAAGGCTCGATCATGCATCGCGACAGCCTCGGCTCCGAGCAGAAGATCGTCCCGGGCGACGTCAACTGGATGACGGCGGGACGTGGCATCGTCCATTCCGAGCGCTCGCCGGCCGAAGACCGCGAGAGCGGCCAGACCATGCACGGCATCCAGACCTGGGTCGCGCTGCCGCTCGACGACGAAGACATCGAACCGTCCTTCGCGCATCATGCGGCCAATACACTGCCGGTGGTCGAGCGCAACGGCGTCACCCTGCGCGTGATCGCGGGCACGGCGTTCGGCGAAACCTCGCCGGTCGCGACATTCTCCGGCACGCTCTATGTGGCCGCCGAGTTCGCCCCGGGCGGCGCCTTCGCGCTCGAACCGGAACACGAGGAACGCGGGGTCTATCTGGTGGACGGCGATCTGGAGATCGACGGCACCCCGCTCGAAGTCGGCCAGATGGCCGTGCTCGCACTCGACGAAACCGTCACGCTGGCCAGCACCCACGGCGCGCGCGTGATGCTGCTCGGAGGCGAGAAGCTGGATGGCGAACGCTTTATCGAATGGAACTTCGTCGCCAGTTCGCGCGAGAAGATCGAAGCCGCGAAGCTGGCATGGACCAATCAGGAGATGGGCAAGGTGCCCGGCGAAACCGAATGGATTCCGCTGCCGACAAGAAAATGAGTGAGCGAGGCGACTCTCATGCGGGCGCCACCGGCAAGCCCGCCTTCTGTGTGAGCATGTGCGGCCGCGGTGGCCTGCATCCGCCGCGTTGAACCATTGAATTCGCGGCATACGGCCCCATCTAGCCGACAAACCGTTTTTATCGACGAGGACGCAATGGACACCACTCTGGCCACTTTCGAACAGGACGTCATTACGGCGTCGACACTGGCCCCTGTGCTGGTCGATTTCTGGGCGCCGTGGTGCGGCCCCTGCAAGACGCTCGGCCCGATGCTCGAGAAGCTCGAAGCCGAAGCCGCCGGCAAATGGAAGCTGGTGAAGGTGAACGTCGACGAGAACCAGGAACTGGCCGCGCACTTCCAGGTGCGCAGCATTCCGCACGTCATGGCGTTTGCCGATGGCCAACCGGTCGATCAATTCGTCGGCGTGCTGCCGGAAGGCCAGTTACGCGAATTTATCGAGCGCCTCGTGCCGCAAGGCGCGGACGCGGCACGTGTTGAAGCGCAGGCCGCGTTGGCCGAAGGCCGTCGTGAGGATGCGTATGACGCGCTGCAAGCTGCCCTCGCCTACGACCCAGGCTTCGACGAAGCGCGCATGGATCGAATCGAAATGCTGCTCGAAGATAATCGCATCGACGAAGCGCGCAATGAAGTCGACCTGCTGTCGCCGAAAACCACGCAAGGGATCGACGCCCGCTTCAACACGATCAAGACACGGCTCGATGCGGTGGACGCGGCGGCTGACCTGCCGCCCACGGATGCACTCGAAGCCAAAGTCGCAGCGAACCCGGACGATCTCGAAGCACGCTTCGATCTGGCCAGCGCGCTCATCGCCCGCCGCAAATACGAAGGCGCGCTCGAGCACTTGTTGGCGATCGTGCAACGCGACCGCACGTTCCGCGATGACATTGGCCGTAAGACGATGCTGTCGGTGTTCGATCTCGCCGCGCATCAGCCGGAGCTGGTGTCGCAATGGCGGCGCAAGCTGAGCGCGTTGTTGTATTAATTGGGGGGGTGTTCAGGTGCGGCAAACGAGCCGCGCCTGCTCCGCCAACGCCCGCAACACATGCGCGGCCGCGGCAAAACCGAAGCTCGCCGTCACGCACACGCTCGATCCAAATCCCGCACAGTTCAAACCCACCGGTCCCGTATGACCCGGCGACGTCGTGACGTGCTCCGCTTCCTCGTCGATATCGCAGACAGCGGCTTCCGGATAGATCAGCGGTTCGTCGGAGTACACCGCGCTCACCTTGAACTTCGCCTTCGGACCACGCGGAAAGCCATGCAGTTTGCGCAACTGTCCGCGCACTTTCGACAGCAACGGGTCCTGGATGGTCAACGCGAGATCGTCGATCCGAATCCGCGTCGGGTCCAGTTGGCCACCCGCGCCGCCCACCGTAATCAACGGCTGCTTCTTCTCGACACACCACGCGATCAACGCAGTCTTGGTGCGCACGCTGTCGATCGCATCGATCACGTAATCAAAACCACCGCCGAGCGTCGCCGCAAAATTGTCCGGCTCGACGAAGTCTTCAATCAGCCGCACGTCGCAGAACGGATTGATTGCCGCGATGCGTTCGGCCATCGCCTCAACCTTCGGTTTTCCGTAGTTACCGTCTAGCGCGTGGATCTGGCGGTTAGTGTTGCTCTCGGCGACATTGTCCAGATCGATCAAGGTCAGCGTGCCGACCGCGCTGCGTGCTAACGCCTCTGCCACCCAGGAGCCGACCCCGCCGATGCCGATCACGGCGACGTGCGCCCCTTCGAACGCAGCGAGCGCCGGCGCGCCGTACAGGCGGGCAATGCCGCCGAAGCGCCGTGCGCGGTCGGCGGTTTCACTCCCGTCGAGGCTGGTAGTAAGATCGGAATGCGCGGTGGGGCTGGACATGGCGGAAGGCTCGTTCAAAGCAGGCAAAACACAAAGTGATAAAAACGCTCAGGTACACCCAAGCGTTCGCAGCCCGTATTTTGCCTGATCGCGACGATGCACATGGCCACACCCACTTAGGCACGGATGGCTGCAAAACGTAGTGGCCTGGATGTCCACACAGCGCGGCGGGCCTTGATCTGGTCGCGCGCAAAGAATTCACGCCTTGGCTATACTGGTTGTACTGTAGCGTTCGCATAAGAACATGACCTCACTCGCCGAACTTCGAAAAAACTATTCGCTGGGTTCTTTGGACGTTGCCGATATCGACCGCAACCCGTTTCGTCAATTCGACACGTGGTTTAAGCAAGCGGTAGACGCCCAACTGCCCGAGCCGAATACCATGACACTGGCCACCGTCGACTCGCGTGGCCGGCCGTCGGCGCGCATCGTGCTGATCAAAGGTGTCGACGAGCGCGGCTTTGTGTTCTTCACCAATTACGAAAGCCGCAAGGGCCGCGAACTGGCCGCCAATCCCTACGCGAGCTTGCTGTTCTACTGGATCGAACTCGAACGCCAGGTGCGCGTTGAAGGCCGCATCGTCAAAACCAGCCCGGCAGAAAGCGATACGTATTTCGCGTCGCGTCCGCTCAGTTCACGCATCGGCGCGTGGGCATCCAATCAAAGTCAGGTAATTGAAAGCCGTTCGCAGCTCGAAACACGTGAACGCGAAATCACCCTGCAATACGGCGACCAGCCACCGCGCCCACCGCACTGGGGCGGTTATCGTTTGGTACCCGAAGCAATCGAATTCTGGCAGGGCCGACCGTCGCGTCTACACGACCGTTTGCTCTACACGCGTTCAAGCGAAAGTAGCGACTGGCAAATCTCCCGCCTATCGCCTTGAATCGGAATACAACACGTATGCGCGTTGCCAACGCAGCAGCGCGCGACGGCCGGATTGCGCCTCGCGGTATGGGAGTTGCACCGCAGTGAGCTGCGATCCACACAGGCTTTGCTTTAGTTCAACGGACACGGAGAAATCACATGTTCTGGGAGAAAAAGCTGGCGCAGTGGGTGGAAGATGTAAAAACCAAGGCTAACGTGCCAGCACGCCTTGTGCTGTGGGACGGCCAGCAACATGACTTCGGGCAGTTCGCCGCGCCTCAGGTCACGCTACATGTCAAAAGCGCCACTGCGCTGCCCTATCTGCTCGAACCGAGCCTCGACAATCTCGGCGAGGCGTATGTGAAGGGCAAGATCGACATCGAGGGCAAGCTGTCGGACATCATCAACGTCAGCTACCAGCTCGCGCGCAACACCGTCACCAGCGCGAGCAAGCTGGCGCGCGTGCGGCGCTACTTCCAGCACTCGAAGTCGTCGGACAAGAGGGCCGTTCAGTATCACTACGACGTCTCGAACGAGTTCTACAAGCTGTGGCTCGACGAGAACATGGTGTACTCGTGTGCGTACTTCGAGAATGGCGATGAAGATCTCGCCACCGCGCAGATCAAGAAGATCGACCACATCCTCACCAAGATCCAGTTGCAACCGGGGCAGCGCCTGCTCGATATCGGCTGCGGCTGGGGTGCGCTCGTACTGCGCGCGGCGCAGAAATTCGGTGCGAAGTGCGTGGGTGTGACGCTGTCGCAAAACCAGTTCGATCTCGCTACCGCCCGCGTGAAAGCCGCGGGCCTGGAAAACCAGATCGAGATTCGTCTGCAGGATTACCGCGACGTCGAAGGGCAGTTCGATCGCATCACCAGCGTCGGCATGTTCGAGCACGTGGGCCGCAAGAATCTGCCGGGCTACTTCCAGAAGATCCACGATCTGCTCGTCGACGACGGCGTCGCCATGAATCACGGCATCACGTCGAGCGATTCGGACAGCGGCGAAACCGCGCTCGGCGGCGGCGAATTCATCGACCGCTATGTGTTCCCGGACGGCGAGCTGCCGCATATCGGCCTCGCGCTCGAAGCAATGCAGCGCGGTGGGCTCGAAGCGGTTGACGTCGAAAGCCTGCGCCGTCACTATGCGCACACGCTGGACATCTGGGCGGAAAACTTCGAGGCGCATGCGGACGAAGCCCGCACGCTGGTCGATGACGAAAAATTCCGCATCTGGCGCGTGTACCTCGCCGGTTGCGCGTACGCGTTCGAAACCGACGACGTCTCGATCTACCAGGTGGTGTGCCGCAAAGCCGGCCGCAGTGCGACAACCTTGCCGTGGTCGCGTCACTATATGTACGACAAATCACTGTGATACGGTTGCGCCACGGCGATGTGCCGTGGCTGCGTGCCGGGTCTACGTGCATTGCGTGGCGGCCCGACACGGCGCAAACCTTAAACAGCAGGTCGAACATCGATGGACCAGAGCGGGACAAGCGAAGTTGAACAGCCGGTGAGCGGCGAGCAGGACGCACAGGCCGACGCACCGCAGTTCGATCTGTTCGGGATGCCGGTCGAGCAGGCGCCGGCATCGGCGGCGCCTGCCGCTGCCACCCCGGCAACAGCCGACGAAACGGCACAGCTTGAGCGGCGGCGCCAGCCGCGCGCGAAGAAAAGCGCCACCACCCTCTGGCAAGAAGATGACGCGCCGCCAGCGCCCGTCGCCAACGCCGACTCCAGTTCAACACCGTCTGCCCCGGATGCGCCGAAGAAACGCCGTACACGCGACGTGCTCGCCGCTCCACCCTCTCCTAAACTCCTGGCGCTCGCCGCCGAACTGCCGTCGCAGATCCATCTCGGTACGTCGACATGGTCGTTTCCGGGCTGGAACGGCATCGTCTACGGCGACGAGTACAGCAACAGCAAACTCTCGCGCGAAGGTCTGACCGCCTACGGCGCGCATCCGCTGTTGAGGACTGTCAGCATCGACCGGTCGTTTTACCAGGCGCTCACCGTCACCGAATACTTGCGCTATGCGCAACAGGTGCCGGAGCACTTCCGCTTCATTGTCAAAGCGCCGATGACGATCACCGACGCGACCGTCCGCGCCGAACGCGGCGAGCCGGTTTCGTTGAACCCGTGCTTCCTGAACGCGCAAATGGCAATCGACGAATTCGTCACGCCATGTCTCGAAGGCCTCGGCACGAAAGCCGGTGCACTGGTGTTCCAGCTCTCGCCGCTGCCCGACCAGATGCTCGCGCAACCGGCGGTGTTCATCGAGCGACTCGCCGAGTTCCTGACGGCGTTGCCGAAGCTGCCCGAAGGCACGTGCTATGCGATCGAAATCCGCGATGGGAGTTTGCTCACGCCGCGCTTTATCCGCACGCTAAAGGCGGCGGGCGTGCGGTACTGCGTGGGGATTCATGCGCGGATGCCGGATCCGCTGCGCCAGGCGGCGGCGCTCGCGCTGCTGGACGGCGAGCCGGCCGGCCCGCTGATCGTGCGCTGGAGTTTGCACGGCGGCTTCAAATACGAACAGGCGAAAGCCAAGTACGAACCGTTCGACCAGTTGGTCGATCAGGACCCGTCGACCCGCGCCGCGCTCGCCGAGCTGGCTGCGCGCTATGCGCTAGCCGGCCAGCCGGTGGTGATTGCGATCAACAACAAGGCAGAGGGGTCGGCGCCGTTGAGTTGCGTGGAACTGGCGCGGGAGATTATTGAAGCGTATGCGCGGCTTGCTCATGAGCACGAACACGAGCATGACCATGCGCAAACGCGCCCGGAGTCGGAGCCGAATCTGAACGAGAATGGGCAGCAAGAAGGGGACGAGCAAGGCTGAGCGGCGCAGCGCCCGCGCATGGCGAAGCGCCTGAGGTCTCCTGGCTTGCCGAGCCGCGATGTAAGCGGCGGCCCAGCTTGAAACCTGAACCGCCGCCTATCTCGCCGTCTCGCCAATCAGTCCGCCATCAAATCTCCACTGCCGCGCCGACTCAGCTCGCCTTGATCCGATGGGCGAACTTCTGACGGAACTTCGCAACTTTCGGCGCCACCACGAACGAGCAGTACCCCTGATTCGGATGCTGCGCGAAGTAGTTCTGGTGATACGCCTCGGCCGGCCAGTAGTTGCCGTCGAGCGGCAGCACCTGGGTGACAATCTGGCCGTCGTAAATCCCCTGTTCGCCGATCTCGCGAATCGCCTGCAGCGCCGTTTCTCGCTGCGCGTCGGAGTGGGTAAAAATCACCGAGCGGTACTGCGTGCCGACATCGTTACCCTGCCGGTTCAACTGGGTCGGATCGTGGATCGCGAAGAAAATATCGAGAATCTCGCGATAGCTGATCTTCGCCGGATCGAAGTCGACGTTCACGACTTCCGCGTGGCCCGTCACGCCGTCGCACACCTGTTCGTAGGTCGGCCGCTGGGTCTGGCCGCCCGCATAGCCCGACTCCACCGAGTTCACGCCTTCGACGCCCAGATACACCGCTTCGAGGCACCAGAAACACCCGCCACCGAGGGTGGCGACTTCGCCTGTCTGACTCATGCTGCTTGCTCCTTGATACTCATAGTCGGCCGATGCCGGTCCCAGTTAACCGCAACGCTCATGCCACCACCAAGACTTTCCAGCTTAGCGGTTTTTCCATTAACCGGCAGGTGTCGCGGCCAGTCCACCGCGATTGCAGTTAAAATTGGGGCAAATCGACGATTTTCACTATGACTTTTGAATCATTTGTTTCCGGCCGCACGCGCGATGGGTTCAGTCCGGGGTTCGCCCGGTTTGCGCCGAAGGCTTCTGCCCGATGAAGCGCGCCAGCCCGCCCAACTTCGACCAGCCCGCCTTTAAACAGGCGCTCAGCCAATTCGCCACCGGCGTCACCGTCATCACCACGCGTGCAGCATCCGGCCAGTTGATCGGCATCACGGCCAGCTCGTTCAATTCGGTTTCGCTCAATCCGCCGCTGGTGCTGTGGAGCCTCGCCACGCGCTCGGCGTCGATGTCGGTGTTCCGGGCGAACAGTCACTACGTGGTCAACGTACTCGCCGCGTCGCAGCTCGATCTGTGCAAGCGTTTTGCCACGGTGAAGGGCGATCGTTTCGAAGGTGTCTCGCACGCCGAAGGCGATACCGGCATGCCGGTGCTCGACGGCGCGCTCGCCTGGTTCGAATGCCATAACCGCAGCCGCTACGAAGAAGGCGACCACGTGATTTTCGTCGGCGAAGTGGAGCGCTGCGGCGTCCACGAGAGTGCCGCGGAGATTGCGCCGCTGGTCTTCCATAGCGGTCAATTCCACGGACTCAAATCGCTCTGAACGCGGCGCCGCTGTGTTTTAACAGCGGCCCGCACGCGGGCAAAAGCGGGTACACGCCGACGCAAGCTGAGCAGCTCCTCGCACTCAGCTATGCGGCGCGCTATGTCCGGTCGTTTTCGGCACCAGCGACACTGGCACGCCCGAATCTTCTTTCAACGTCTGCAACACGATATTCGAACGAATATCCATCACGCCCGGCGCCTTATAGAGGCGTTGCAGCACGAAATCCGAATAGTGTTTGAGGTTGTGGGCGAGCACCCGCAGCAGATAATGGGTTTCGCCGGTCACGACAAACGCGCCGACCACTTCCGGCCAGTCCCGCACCGCCTCAGCAAAACGCTCGTGCCAGTTCTCCTGGTCGTTGCGCATTGACACCTGCACGAATGCTTCCAGTTCGAAACCCAGCACTTCGCGGTTCAGACACGCGCGGTAATGTTCGATGACGCCCTGCTCTTCCAGCAGGCGCAGGCGTCGTAGACAGGCCGATGGCGAAAGCGAAATGCGCTCCGCCAAATCGAGATTGCTGATCCGTCCTTCTTGCTGAAGCACCGTCAAGATACGGCAATCGGTGGCGTCGAGCGAGATCGCGTTCATATTCGGTCTCCCTTTCCCATTTGACTCAAATTATGTTCCAAGACACGGCTCAGAAGGAGATTTTTTCGCAATCACATTTCGCGCCAAGCCACCTATCATTCCTGGATAGACACAATCCGCCGATGGAGACATGGAAACACTCTGGGACATCACCCCCGCCGTCGATACCGCGACGCCCGTCTGGCCCGGCGATACGCCGGTCGGCATCGAACGCGTGTGGCGCATGGAGGCGGGCTCGCCCGTCAACGTCGCGCGCCTGACCTTGTCGCCGCATACCGGCGCCCACACCGACGCCCCGCTTCACTACGACGCCGAAGGCGCGGCGATCGGCCAGGTTGCGCTCGATGCGTACCTTGGACGCTGCCGCGTAATTCATTGCATCGGCGCTTCGCCTGTTGTGACGCCACAACACCTGAGCGGCTCGCTCGACGACCTGCCGCCGCGAGTCTTACTACGCACTTACAAAAACGCGCCGACTGCGGTCTGGGATAGCGCGTTCTGCGCGGTTGCGCCGGAGACCATCGATCTGCTGGCAGCGAAAGGGGTGAAGCTGATCGGCATCGATACGCCTTCGCTCGATCCGCAGGACTCGAAGACGATGGACGCGCACCACCGGATTCGCGCGCACCGCATGGCGATTCTCGAAGGCATCGTGCTGGATGCCGTCGCGCCCGGCGACTACGAACTGATCGCGCTGCCGCTGAAGCTGACCACGCTCGATGCGAGCCCCGTGCGCGCCGTGCTGCGCGCGCTGCCCGACTCTCGCTGATCGCCGACGCTCTGCAAACTGAATCAACGCACTCATCGCATCCACCGAATTCCCTGATCTGACTGACTGGACCATCATGAACACTCGTGAAGAAGCATTGGCGCTGGATAGCGCCGACCCGCTCGCAACGCTGCGCGACCAGTTCGCGCTGTCACCGACGACCATCTATCTCGACGGCAACTCGCTCGGCGTGCCGCCGGCGGCCGCCGCGCAGCGCGCGCAGACCGTGATCGGCGCCGAATGGGGCGAAGGTCTCATCCGCAGTTGGAACACCGCCGGCTGGTTTGAATTGCCGCGCCGTCTTGGCAACAAGCTCGCACCGCTGATCGGTGCGGCTGAAAACGAGGTGGTCGTCACGGATACGATTTCGATCAATCTGTTCAAGCTTTTGTCGGCAGCCCTGCGCTTGGCGAACGCACGCGATCCGAAGCGTCGCGTGATCGTTTCTGAGCGCTCGAATTTCCCGACCGATCTGTATATCGCGCAAGGGCTGATCGAACAGCTCGACCGCGGTTATGAGTTGCGCCTCGTTGACGATCCGTCCGAGTTGCCCGCCGCGATCGGCGACGACACCGCGATCGCGATGATCACTCATGTGAATTACCGCACCGGCTATATGCACGACATGGCCGCGTTGACGAAGCTCATCCACGACAAAGGCGCGCTTGCGCTGTGGGACCTCGCGCATTCAGCGGGCGCGGTGCCGGTCGACCTGAATGGCGTTGGCGCCGACTACGCGGTGGGCTGCACGTATAAGTATCTGAATGGCGGTCCGGGTTCGCCGGCGTTCGTGTGGGTGCCGAAGCGGCATCAAAACGATTTCTCGCAGCCGCTGTCCGGTTGGTGGGGTCATCGTGCGCCGTTCAAGATGGACCCGGAGTACCAACCTGACGATGGCATCGGCCGCTTCCTGTGCGGCACGCAACCGATGGTGTCGATGTCGCTGGTCGAATGTGGTCTCGATGTGTTCCTGCAAACTGATATGCAGACGATCCGCGCGAAGTCGCTCGCGTTGACCGATTTGTTTATCGAACTGGTCGAAGCGCGTTGTGGTGAGTTTCCTTTGAAGCTCGTGACACCCCGTGAGCATGCGCAGCGCGGTTCGCATGCAAGCTTCGAGCATCCGCATGGTTATGAAGTGATGCAGGCGTTGATCGCGCGTGGCGTGATCGGCGACTATCGCGAGCCGCATGTATTGCGGTTTGGCTTTACGCCGCTGTATACGCGCTTTGTCGATGTGTGGGACGCGGTGGAGACGCTGCGCGATGTGCTTACGCAAGAGACCTGGCGGGCACCTGAATTTGCCGCTCGCGGCGCTGTGACCTAAGGAGCGCGCGATGACAGATCATATGCAAACGCCGGGATTGCCGGAAGAAAAGCCGGCGCAAGGGTGTCCGTTTGGGCATGGCAGTGGGGTTGCCCCTTCGGCCGCTGCTACGGCCTCTGCCGCTGCCGATTCCGGCGATGGCTGGCATGATGCGCAGCTCGATTTTTCAGAGTCGATGAGTTACGGCGACTATCTTTCGCTGGGGACGGTGCTGGATGCGCAGCATCCGTTGTCTCCGGATCACAACGAGATGCTGTTCATCATCCAGCATCAGACGAGTGAGTTGTGGATGAAGCTCGCGCTGTATGAATTGCGCGCGGCGCTGAAGGCGGTGCATCGCGATGAGTTGCCGCCGGCGTTCAAGATGCTCGCTCGCGTGTCGCGGATCATGGAGCAACTCGTGCAGGCATGGAGCGTTCTCGCGACGATGACGCCATCCGAGTACACGGCAATGCGGCCTTATCTGGGTAGCTCCTCCGGCTTTCAGTCTTATCAGTATCGGCAGATCGAGTTTTTGCTCGGCAATAAGAATGAGCAGATGCTGAAGCCGCACGCGCATCGCGCGGATGTTCTTGCCGAGGTAACGGCTTCGCTGGAAGCGCCTTCGTTTTACGATGAAGTTGTTCGACTGTTGGCGCGGCGCGGGTTTGCCATTTCACCGTCTCGGTTGGATCGGGATTGGACGCAACCTACTGTGCATGATGCTTCCGTTGAGGCGGCCTGGTTGGAGGTTTATCGGAATCCTTCTCAGCATTGGGAGTTGTATGAGATGGCGGAGGAGCTTGTCGATCTCGAGGACGCGTTTCGACAGTGGCGGTTCAGGCATGTGACAACGGTTGAGCGGATTATTGGGTTCAAGCAAGGCACGGGTGGTACGAGCGGTGCCCCCTATCTGCGGAAGATGCTGGATGTGGTTTTGTTTCCTGAGCTTTGGCATGTGAGGACGATGCTTTAAGCGTCTTCGTTTCGCTGCCAATGCTCGATGCATTGAGCACGTTCACGCAACGCGTGGTGCAGCGTAGACGCACAGGTCACAATGTAAAGATTGGTCACAGTTTGTGCGTTTAGCCTGTTTGGTTGATCGTCTTAAAAAACGGTTGGGTTAGATTTCCATGTGCCGTCGGAAAAGACGGCTGGGTGTGAGAGCCCGAAGCAACGAAACGCACTACTTGCGAAAGTAGGTAGTGCTCAATCACGCACACCTTTTCTATGGGCGGGTCGTGGTGAGTGGGTCGCAAGACCCGCCGGTTTCGTTTTGTTGCTCGGTCTCTCAAACTCGCTACGTGCCCGCTCACCTATAAGGACTTCCCCTTTTTAGCAAGCTCGGTTTTCATTCATCCAT
>NZ_JALQCK010000055.1:0-61838 GCF_030464835.1 Paraburkholderia sp. WS6 | reverse complement strand
TACGCCCCTGCAAGCAGCTTAGCGTACGATTTTTTCCGAATTCTGAGAGGACCCCAGATACGATCGTCGCGTTCTCACCGATACGGGAGCGCCCGGAATGGATGGGACAGAAGGTTTAGGCTCGACAACCGAGTGCATGAAATGCAACGTCGCGGCGGCGATTTTCGCAAACTGTGGTCAGCTCGATAACGCGCAGCTTGACGAAATCATCAAATGGGTAAATCTGTATCGCTCATGAGCGCAATGTGTTGCGCAGCTCGACGGCCCGTTTCTGTTGCGCGGATTCCGGTCACGAGCCTTGAGCTGCCGTCGCCGGATGCCCGAAAAACGCAACACTTCCAAACATACCAATGAGGGTGATTAATATAATTATGACAAATGTAGGAATCCTATCTATATTTAGGAGCAGAAAGCCACTCACCAGAGCCCCGACTAAGGCGATATCGAAATCGGAGAGTCGCTCTTCCCCGTCAGAAAACACCTAAGCTGTCGCTCGGCTTCCAGGACCTCATGCAGTCGCGCGCTTGCGAGCTGGGCGTCATAGAGCGAAAGCAGCGTTTCGAAATCACTGATGACATCGGAAGCAATTCGCCATTGACCGGTCTCATGCGCGTGCGCCAGCGTGTTCTCAACGACATATTCGGCGATCTTGAACTGCTCAGGCGGCAGATTTCCATAACCGGCGCGCTGCAGGTACCAGCTCAGGTACACCGCATGCATGAGCTCGTTGATCAGGTGGCTATTGCCATGGCCATCACGACAAGCAGCCAGTGCAAGATGACACGATAGCGAACGTTTATTGGCGGAGGATCGGTCCATCGGCAACAGAAGCGTTTTCGTCAGAGGCTTGCGGGCTTGACCACCGCGAGACCTGCTTTGCATGGAGGACATTTTTTGACGTTATGACTGGGGAACCAAGAAATTATAGCTAACCTCTGTCCGCGATCGTCCGTAGTCGACACACAACTGCCGGTCGTCGTTGTGTAGTTGCGATGACCGCTCCCAGGATACAACGGCCTTTCCTTAAAGCACATCGCAAAGCGAACCGCGGTTCGTCAACTGAACGCTAACATCCACGTACTTGCACACCTGATAAGAAAAATCAACAGATGTGCGGTTTGGTTTTTTTGGCTAGGCAACCACCTCCGGCCCTCAATAATTCGCCGCCGTGGCCGTTGATACGTGCGTGTCCGGCCGCCCGCCGGCACCTCACACACGACGACGTCGGAGCCTGTCGCCGTCCCCTCGCCCCTCTCTAGGAGTAATGCTTGAACACCGTGATGACCTATCAGGAACTGCCGGGCGACCCGGACGGCGACTGGCCGCTTCTCTTGCGGACCTACCTCTCGACGTCCTATCTGACCAGCGCCGCGCTGCTGGCGAAGAAGGCATATGCGATCGAAATCGATCCGGCGGTTCAGGATCGCGGGTTTGGCATAGTGGAGCGCGACGAACACCTGGCCTGCGCGAGCGCAGCGATCATCATGAGTGCGCTGGGCGTCGAAGCCTTCGTGAACGAGCTGTTTGCGGATTGCGAGGCCACCGGTGGACGCAACCTGTTTGGCTTGAGCGCATCGCGGGCCGACAAGTTGGCGGGAGTTTGGCGCCAGCGCCCGCCTAAGCGCGAGCGCGGGCGGCGCCGCCGACACCAGGCGGACGATTTCCAATCGCAGCCGTCCCTCGACAAGTACGCCCGGGTCCTGCGCGAGCTTCGCCTGCCCCGATTCGACTTCAAGACGGAGCCGGTCAAGGCGATGCAGACGCTGATCATGCTGCGTAACGCGCTCGCGCACTACAAGCTGGCGATCCGCACGGTGGGTGGGCAAGGTGAGCAACGGGCGTGGACTGACCTTGAACAGCGGGTGCGGGCGGTTTTCCCTGACCACGACCCGATGTCCGGCTTGGACAATTCCTATATCCCTGATCGCATCATTGGGCATGCCGTGGCCGAATGGAGCGTGCGGACCGCTGTCGCGTTCCTTGAGCACTTCCGTCAGCTGTTGTCGGTGACGCCGCAGCCAGGCCACCGTTGGCCGACGCAAGTGATGCTGATGACTCGCTAAGGCGCGAGAAGCGACCGCGGGCATACAGGGTATCTAGCACGGGCACTGGCCGGCCGGCTCTGATCAGCGGCTGTTATCAGATGTGTGGGTTAGGGGTTTCTCCCGCACCAAAAAAAATTTCGATGTTGCGCTCTTAATCAAACGCAAGTCGAGCCGATAACGGTCACAGGCCTGCGGTGCGTCCGCACCGTGTTTCGGGACAGGCCCGTACGCCGCGCAATCTCGCGCAGCGGGACCTTCTCGCGGAAATACATCCGCCTGATCTTGGCCAATATGCCCACCGTGATCACCTCTGTATCCCCTGCTCAAAGATTGAGCAGGACATTCAATCACGTGGGTCAAAATTCGATGAAAACTACTGGCTCAGGTGGGTCAATTCTGGGTGGACATCAACACCCGCAGCGCGAGCTCGTCGCGCGGTAGCGCGCGGCATCGGCAACAGCATCGTTTTGGCGCGCCGTGCTCGTGCCGAGTTGGGGTTGCGAACGAATGGGAGAGTTTTGGGCATCAGGGTTCGTTGGTGATCTCTTGAACGGGGATAGCGGCCACGGTCGGAGGTTGCTTAAACGTTGCCTTCTGACGAGGCGGCCCCGCGATGTGCGATGAATGCTTCGACATGCCGGATCGCCTGTTCGCACTGGTCGAGTGACAGGTTGTGGATGGACCCCGGCACCGGATCGAAGCCGAGTTCGGATGCAACCCAGCGGATCGCTTTCGCGCGGGCCTCGAACAGATTGACGTGATCACGCCTGACCTTGCCCGAGACCAGTGGCTCGAGCGCGTCGTGCAGGCGGCTCTTCGCGTCGCGCAACGCGCCGTCGGCGAGACGTCCCAGCGGCACGTTCCGTGTGCTGCGCGAGTGGATGCCGATCCACGCCTGACACGCTGTGCAGACCCAGAGCGCGCCGTGGTCGTCGCGATAGGGATACGACGCTTCACCGTATTTCACGAACGCGGCGTGAGCGCCGCAGTAATCGCACAAGGGCTGGGGTAATGCCTTGATCGGGCGACCTACACGCACCGAACACTCCTTCTCTCTGAATTCAGATCACATTATCCGCGATCGTCGGGAAGCGAAAGCTTTACGATTGTCGCGATCATTTGTAACTGAGACCGTGCGTCCCTCGCCCAACGCAAGCTCAGTGAATGGCCGCAGCCGAGCAGGTACGACCGCCTCTTGTCGACCCGGAACTGCAAGTCGAGCCGGTGCAGTTCCACTGGCAGGTATCGGAGCATTGCCGACACCGGGCTCGCGACGAGTTCGAACGGCTGATCACTCACTTCGCGAGGACGACAAGCGACCCGCTTCGGCCCCTCGACCGATCGCGGGATCACCGGGAACATCCAAGGTAAACCCAGGGTTGCCAGGGCCGTGCCGAACTCGTGGACCGTGACGGTCACTCGCATGGAGGTTCGGTCGGCGGTGGATCGTTGGGTCTTAAGGGCCACCACACTGTTCCATGATTGCCACTGGCCACGCGTTGAACAGACATGCCATTCCTGTTCAGAAAATCTTTCATGTTGGAATAGAAACCAAGCCAGAAAATATGCCCGTAACAAAAAACGCCTTTTACCGCCACTTTGTTACCCCACGCATTTGACTCGCGATCAAATGCTTTTGAGTAAAACATCCAGTTGCCGTTTCCGGCATCTCGAATCCCGAAGCCACGGCTTCCCGCGACGGGATGTTCCCATCCTGTGTCGATTTCAACCGTCGAAAAAATAAAATCCGTATCGGTCGCGCAGGTCACCTGAACGCTGCCCCACGGATTGACAAACTCAATTGTTTTTATCGCCTTCTGAAAACCCGTAACCGGATTCGGATAATGTGTGTCAAGCTTGAACGTCATCAAGGCTCCTATGGGATTGTCCGATCGCCATTTTTTTCTGTTTTCCTCCCCATACTTGGACACATCGATCAACGTGCCGTACGGCTGAAAATCGTAGTCACCCGTGGTGCCTCGCGCGAATTCATCAAAGTGAAGCCGGATAGTCTTGAATGTTTCCGCAAGCGATTTATCTGATGGCTTTTTAAAAACAACGTAATAGAAATCGACATTTACTACGTCACCTACGCCACTATCCGGCGGGAGAAAGCGCTTGACTTGCCTTGCTTTTTTTATAGGCGACCTCCAGTCGCCGAGATCCCTGAAGTAATCGACGTTTCGCGAAGCGAGATCGTCAAGCGGCAACGGCTTGAAACATTCGGCGCAAGCCGTCTGCGCCATCGCAAACGCCACAACAGCTGTCGTGCAGACTGTCACCAGACCACGCAGGAATCTCATACTATCCTCCAGTATGCAGGCTGATCGAAGCGACTTCACTGCCAAATCTCCGCTTGATGAGGCTCCACGGCCCGTCCCCCATCTTTACGATCCCCTCGAAATACGTCGCTCGCCCGCTCTTATATGGCTGGAGCGTCACGCGCGTCCCGGCGGCCCTGGTCAGATCGCGAGTGACGTTGTTGTAATATGACGTCCGGTCGAGCTCAAATGACGCATTCGGATCAAACACCGGGCCGACAGTCACATGAAGCATGCCCCCTCCACGCACCCAGACGATCTGCTCTCCATGCAGGATTGCCCCGTAGACCCAGGCCGGCGTAGCCGATAACTGAAGGTCCTCATGGGAGTGAGGCTGGTGTCTGTAGAGTGCAAGCCCACACCACCCAAGAAACCCACCCGCCACGCGCACATCGCAGAACCAGAGCTTCGTCGTGGGATCCCTGCGCAGCGCAAAGCTGGCCACTGATATCGTCCGCTTTACGAGGGCAGCATCGGCCACAGACAGATTGTCAAGATAGAGGACCTCGTTTGCGCCTTCGATACTGCGTTGTGGGTAAAACGTTGCATCGAGCGGTTCAGTGTTCCCATTTTCAGGAACCTGAAAATCCGTCATGCGTGGTGGGTCGCGCGTCACATCGAGATGGGGACGCTCGATGGGGTCTTCGCCCCACTGGGTAACAAACGTGTCAAGACTGCTCACTGGTCCGTCAGCAGCGGCGCCCAATCTGCATCCTACGGCCAGCCTCTCTCCGGGTCCGGAAACCAGCCACGGCGGGCGCACATAAATACGCATGGCGTAAATCCGCTGGGTTCTGCGCGTACCCCCTCCAGGCTGAACGAGATCGTGCGATATGGGAACGACATGACTGATGTCAGGCGCAGGAAGCATCATCGAGGCTGGAACATCGACCAGTATCTGCTCCGAACGGATTTGAAACGCTGACGCCGGACCAGGCTTGAATTGCGCCTTGTAGCGCGAACTTGTCACGGCCGTTACGGTCGCACGTTTGCGACGTCCATCAACAAAGTTGAGAGTACATGGCCTGCCCGGTTGAGACGATGGCTGCTGCGACTGCGACTGCGACTGCGGCGGATTCAAAAGGAATATCTTGTTTTCGGCACACTGCAGGCCAAATGAGCTTTGCACAACGTCCACGGACTGCATGAAAAGGCTGGCGTTCGACATGGCTACGCGGGCCATGAGCGACGCGGACGGAGGCAGATGCCTGTCAAAGAGGACGCTTCTCGGCGTGGAAATCGCATGCGCCGATGTCAGCGCAGGCCGATCCTGCCACGGCCGGTCCTCGATATCGGACCATACCGCTTCGAGCCAGACCTGTCCTGCAGAAGCGGCATCCACCTGAATGTATCCGGGAAGGTCGGCCGTTTCCTTCAACCGGCTTCGCTCAGCCACAGTCACCGTCTCACCTGTCGGCGAAAAACGGACTGGCACACCCCCAAAAAACGGTCTGAGTGTGGGTGCTTTCGCGCAATGAGTCACTTGCAGTTTCTGTTCTGCAACGGCCGGTACGATCGATGCGGCGTCCGCGAGGCCTGGTGTTGCACGCAACTTCATTTGTGCGCTCGAGGCTGCGTAGGACGCCGTCTGATGAAGCTGGTCTTTGCCAAGCTCGGGAAGAATCGTTATTTCGAGCTCAGCGGACACGGGAGCAACAATGCAAACTGTCCGCCCCTGCTTCGTCACCTCCACGCTCGATCCCGAGGAGATGGAAAACCGGAGTTCAATTGGCCTGAACTCTTCCCATTTCCCGGCGCGACCATATTCGACCCGGACTGGACTCAGGTACATGTGGGGCGTGAGTTCGCAATACGTATCGCGCTCATACGTGAATTCGTGGGACGTGCTGTCTGGATCTCCATTGAGCACGGTCACCTGGACGGATATGGCAGCAACATCAGGATCAAAAAAATACCGAAGGTCAGAGGGACGTCGCCTGAAATAGTGGCTGACGTCCTGCACAAATTCCCGGTGGGCATATCGGGCCGGTTCACTTTTCTGACTCAGGAAAATACCGTGGTAGCGCGCGGTATCCATGTCGATCGGGGATGGCACTACCCACACGCTTGCATCAGGCGCGTCCCTCGTGAGAAATATGGACCGGGATGCATCATTGCTGTTGCTGAAATTCGCGGATACCAGCTCCCCTGCCCTGTATGCGCGGGCCCGAAAGAAAGGACAACATTGCACATAGCTGTTCGTGGGACCCAGACCATCCGCATCCGCTGCCGAAAGACTGATGCCGCCCATCAGGACGTTGCGAAGTCGATAACAGTACAGGCGTCCGAACCGCAAGGCCGTAGCACCGGAATAGCCTGTCACGCTGATCTGGAAAGGAGCATCGGCATGCGGCGCAATGCGTTTGTCCGTCCCCAGGAGGCGCAGGTAGTCACGCGCCTGCCCTGAACTCATACCGACGTACCGGATTATTTCCGTACTCCGGGCCGAGGGAGAATCGGGAGTCTGCTCCCTTTCATACGCGTCCTCAACTGGACCCTTGATCTTGCGCGACGAGCCCGTCAACGTTATTTCCTGAACCTGTTGATGCACGCTACTGAAGCGGGGCTCAACGCTGTCCGCAAGGTCGAGGCGAAATCCTGTCCAGAGATCTTCCAGAAAGAGGCACGGCCAGACCGCTTCCCGCTGCGCGTCTTTGAGTGCGTCGGGAGCAAGCAGGTCTGCCGTTGGAGCGGATATTGTCAATCCCGTGCATTCAGGCTCATTCACGCCTCGATGCTCGTCAACGAGCAGTTGTGGCGGCCGCTGGTCAAGCACGTCCGTAAAATCACCCCCCTGCTGCTGCGGAGCCGGTTGTGCCGTATTGGAAAGGGAGTTGTTGAATTGCAGTACGGTTCCCTGGATTATCGCGACTTCGGCGTTGATTGCAGTCGCCCGATACCGCGGGTTCCCCTGCTCGTCGTTCAGACACGCCAGCGCACTGTTTGTTGTCCGCGCCTGCTTCCCGGGCTGCGGCATGTCAACGAAACTGAGAGGATGGGTATGCCCCATCCGGCGGAAAGCCGTTGAGTGAAGCACAAGCGGGTACGACTTCTGCGCAAAGGACGCACCTTGCAGGAAGAGCACGTGATCGCCCGTCACCGGTTGTGCCGCCACTGCATGCCACGATGTCGTAATGCCGCATGATTCGCTCAGGAGAGCGTTCTTCAGGGCAGCGTGGACCGCAACATTGGGATCCGATACCGAAACGGAAACGTCGCCTTTATCCGAAGCACGCCTGAGACCGTCCGAAGCAACGAAAGCGCGGACGGCGTCAGAACTTGCCAGCCTGTCCTGAACCTTTTTGACGCCGTCTTTCAGGCGGGCAGCTGCGGCGCCAACTGGACTGTTCGCAAAAAGCGTGACGCCCTTGGAATCACCGAATACTAGCTCAAGAGCGGTCGATTGTACGTAGCTGTTTACCCATCGGGCCTTCTCAAAGGATGATGGGCCGGCCGGAATGGACGTCGTGAATGCCAGCCTTTCCGTAACGCTCGCGTAGATGTGTGTGCGGAGTAACCATAGATCATCATGGAGGCGATTAAGATCGACGAAATCCTGCGCGTGCAGCTTGTCGAAGCGCGAATCGTGCTGCACGGGCGACACCGCCACGTCGGCCGGCCTCTCGAGATAGCTGCCCAGCACGTCCCGCAAAGCCATAAGAGGCTTTGCTCCCGCATACTTCAACGACACCGCAATTCCCTTGCTGACGGCAGCCGGCTTTCCCGATGCTATCCACTCAGCCAGCGGGACCGCCACGGCATCGACAGGTTGATCGGCCGGACGTCCAAAAACAGGATGGGCAGCGAGCGCATTCACCACGTCACCCCCGGTCACCGTCCCTTCGGAAAATTCCAGAACAGTGACGAGACGGACATCGAAACGCAACGGCTGCTGTTCAGGACTACTGGAGTCCAGAGGTATCGGCGTGATCCTGTAGGTGACTTGCATTCTGGTTCTCTCTACCGGTACCCGGCGAGTATGCGTTGAAAGGCCTTCCTGCGTTCTCTCTGGAACTTCGGTCCAAACGGCATCCCATCGCTGGGCGCGCCGCTACCGATCCTGGAGTAGGTGCCCTCTGGAAGGGCGTTAGTCGCGATCGCCTGCATCTCCACAGCGGCGCCTGCGGCCGCCTTGTGCTGATCGTCCGACGCCTCTTCGTGAACGGCCGAAAATGAATATGAAATCCGCACAAAGCCGATCTTTATCGAAACGGATACCTCAGCAGTGCCCCGAATAATTTTTTGCGCACCCGCGATACGTTCCATCGCGATATAGATGAGACCCGCAAAATCGATGATGCTCGCGACTGACAGATTGGCAGCAGCCTTTACGAAGGCTCTCAGGATCACCGTCGCACTGTTTGCGGCATCATCGCGCTGCAGCGAAAAAAAGATGCCAGCGGTCAGCGAGGCCTGCCCCTTCGCAATCCCCCACTCGATCGGGATCAGCGCGCCATACTCCATGCTGACTTCCACCAGCCGGCATCCGCGCGTTGTCGCCTCGATCAGCGCGTAAGCTTTCCCGCCATACCATGGCGGCACATAAATGGTCAGTGGCTTCTCACGCGTGGACACAGAAAATCCAACTGCGAGAACGTCCCGCCCTCTCAGAGGGATCGTAACGGACCAGCCGAGCGCAAGATTCGAAATCATCGCTGGCCCCATAAACAACGGGCCCGAACCGCCAGCCGGGAACTGGAGCGTCTGCCACACCCGGATCTCGGCAGGTGTAGGGACGATATGGACACTGTTGTCGCCGAGGCCTCCAAAGATGGCTGCAAGCTGGCTGATGAAGTCCAGCGGAGATAGCAGATCGACTGACTTGAGCTGAACCGTAAAATCCTTGTGGCCATCCTCGGAAATTTGGAATGCGACCTTTGAGAATCTGACGTTCAGTGCACTGAAGACAATTACCGAGAAATCCACCATCGCCGCATTGGCTGACACTCTCGGCGTGCCGGCGGAAAATTTAAATCCAGAGCCGTCTGGCGGGATAACGACCTCGCCAAGATCGATGCGCGCGTGGGCGTTAATGTCGATGCGTGTTTCACCATTGGTTGGCACAAATGTCACAGGCCCGACCGGGACTTCCGTGAATACATCGTTTGACCACTGTAGCGCCGCATCGACCCCGAGTGTGAGGGGCTCCCCACCGGGCAACGCGGGCTTTGCCTGCTTCTGCAGCATCGCGATCAGCGCTGGAATCGGAAGGGGCGCCCGGCCTTCCAGCACGTCGGCAAGCCACTCGATACCTGTCGTGCGCAATAGCCAGGTCGGCGGAGAAGCCGCACGCTCCTGGGCAGCGCTTCCTGCTGACGAGCTGAGTGCAATGTCCCGGAAGATATCCGCAAAGCTCAGACCGGGAATGATCTGCGCATTTACCCCGAACAGGTCGCCAAGTTTCAGCCCTGGCGCCACACCCGGCGTGTCTCCAGGCGTGGCGCCGGATGCCAGCATCATTGCTGGCCCTGCCGCAACGCCCATCAGCTTGCGTGCATCGTTCACGAGCGCGCTCCGCATAGCCGGTTCGCGAGAACTGTCGAACGGCGCCTTGTCGTGCTGAGGCCTGCTCCTAAGCGCAAACGCGGCATAGTCGAGCCGCTGCGTGGCCTGAATCCGGCTTCTGGCCGGGTCGACATAGCCCTTCCATCGCCCTTCATTAAAGGTGGCATCCCCCATCGGCCCGTGCTTCCGGTCCGCGAAGCTCAGATGCGTGTCAGGTACAGAGAGGCCACCAATGCCATCCGATGAAGAAGAGCGACCAAAGCGGACTTCGTTGTCTAAACCCAGGAACAGGTCATCCGGTATCGGACTGGGATCTACAGATACGCCAAAGTAGGCCTGCCTGACAGCCCTGGCGGTCTCTTCTGCTGATCGGGGCGTGACTCGGCCAGGCTCCGGGACAAGCGCACGCGTTTCCAGCATGTAAATATAGGGGGCTTCGGGTGCGGGTGAGTGTGCCGTGACGTTGAAGAAATAATCGGCAAGCGGCGTCGTTGGCTCCGGATCCAGGATGGGTGAGTAGGTGAACCGGACGTCGCGGTAAGTCACGAGGGAAGACGAGGGCTCTCCCGAAATCTGCCCCATGCTCTGGATACGAACCCGCAGGGTTCTCGCGCGCGGGCGGAATGGTGCGCTCACCGACGTTGGCTTGAGGTCGGGTATGTTCGCGCGCACCCACTCTATCCAGTCGATGTGCTGCGCTGTCGCGCCCTTCTCGGTGCTGGATGCCAACGCAATGGACGAGCCGCCATAGTGCGCAAACCGTCCTGGTATGAGCGCCCACTGCTTATCAACCACACGAAGACCCTCACCTGCTGCGCTCTGATCGATTGCGTGTGAGGCGTCGCCCTGCGCAATGGGAGACGAAGGGCACACCATATTGGGATTGCTCGGGCTCCACTGTGAGCCCGGCTCCCAGATGAGGCCGTTAGGTGCCCGCGCCTTGTTATTGACAAAGATCATGGGCATTGACGCGCGATGCGTCTTGCCTTCCCAGTCAGTCCCAACATGTTCAAACGCGAATGGCTTACCGCCCACGAGTGGCAGAAAAAAGTCATAGTGGAGGTAGGTTTCCGGGTCTCCTCCTGGCGGACGATCGAGCGGTGGCGACCTGGGTGTCGTCACCGAAATCCGCTGGAACGGGGTCTCAGCATGGCCTGGCTCGATAGAGTTCGGTTGCGATATCTGAAGGAATGCCTGCGTAATCAGCGGAGCTACGAAGTATCCCTGTTCATCCAGTCCGAATACTCTCTCGGAGAGCAGTATCAGCTCGCAGGGTGTACCGAATGGATATAAAAATCCTTCATTGACCATCTCGACATGGTGATCACGGCCGAGGCTGGTCGAGTGGACCCAGCCCGACAGCGCACATCCCGGGAAAGGGTCCCACTTGCCTTCGAGTTGCAACCATCCGCCTCTCGCGCTCAGGCGTAGCTGTTGCACGGGGATCGTGCGACCGGCTGAATAGCAGGCCTGTATGCAACCGCTCTGCTTCGGGTCGTCTGATTCGTAGCGGATGACCCCTGTGCTGGTCAGTGGGTCCACCTTGCCCGTATACAGAAAGCGACGCGAGAGACTTGTTGCGATTTCAATACGGGCATAGTTGCTCAGCGGCGTCGGCGAAGGCGGAAAGAGCATGCCGGGACGATCAGCGTACGTAACGACAGGTCCACCCGTATTCACGGTACCGTCCACGCTTTTCTGGTCAAAACCCCTGACACTCAGAACCTCCATCGGAATGGAAGGTGAATAGCGTTCCGACTTGCGGCGTAGCGACGTTGTCCAAAGCTCCTTCCATATACCCGTCACCCGCACGCGCAGGGGTTCTTCAAAGGTATAGGCTGATGCCGCCGAATTATCGGCGGGACTCAGATCAATGCCCCACGGCAGCTCAATGCGGGTTGAGGGCGTCTTTTGCGCGTCACCAATATCCAGCTGATAGGGTGCCGCGACACGATCAAGGTCGGGCAAGACAAGCTCAAACTGGTCCCACGCGAGAAGGGATTCAAGCCGCAGCCTGATGGGACGTGTGCGCCTGACCCTGAACACCACCTGACTCGGCGCGCTTGCCGTGAGCCGGATCTGTGACAGTGACTTTTCGTCAAAGACCTGTGGAATCTCCTTGTCTGCCGGGAGCGAAATTTCTGCATAGTGTTGCGGTGGAAATTCAAACACCAGATACCGTTCATGAACACTGCTAACCGGCACCAGCCAGCGCGTGCCCGCGGCAACAGAATCGCGGAACCCGATCGCTTTCAGCTTGAGGAATAACTCGTTACTCTCCCGGCGCAAAATATACTCCGGCCAGGTAACGGTATCCGCCATGAGCCCAGCGAGCGCCTTGACCGGTTTCAGGTCTAGTGCTGCGCCGGCCGGAAGCAGGATACAAAATCTTAAAAAGGCGCGGCGATTGCGGATGCGTGACTCGTCGTCATTTGCCAGGGGCTGATCCATAGCCATTCCCTTGAAAACGCAGCCAGTGATTGATGTTTTTCCTAACGCAAGTTCTCGGTGGCAAGGGGCATAAATGCTTTATTTCACGCGCTTGGGCACCGTGGGTTCCGGTTTGCCCCAACCACGGCCCAGGGCCCTGTCATCAACAAATCAGGATGGTATCGGGATTCCCCGTCGCTGAATGACGTGCGTCGGGCGGAGCCAGGCGGTCAGGGCCTTTTCGCACGCTGTGCCAAAACGACCCGCCACGCCGGACGCCCGCTAGTCCTGTGGCGACTTCAAATACTTGACTAACGCGGCGCGCTGCTTTGGATCGGAGACCCCATCGGCCATCTTTCCTCCCGGAGCGAATTTTTGAGGAGCAGCTAGATAGGCGTCCAGAGAATGATCATCCCACGTCCCCTGTTGATGCTTCAGCGGCACGGAATATTGATAATCTGACAGGCTCGCAATCTTTCGCCCATACACACCGGACAAGTTTGGAGCAACGGCACCGCCCACCGAATTGTTCGCCTTATGGCACGTCGCACATTTAGCGGAGAAGACCTGGCGACCGCTCGTTTGCGCGACTACCTCTGGCGCCACGATGCTACAGCTGACCAGCACAAACACGATTCCAAACAATGAGCGCATCATGTTGTCTCGCGAAACGTTAAAGGGCGACTTTCCATCGGATGCCGCTTCGACTGACTAGCTACTTACCCGCTTTGAGTAGCGGCATAAATCGCGGCTTCTTGCGGTCCGCAAGCGCGGCCTCCGGACATGCCGGAATTGTCCCAGTCGGATCTTCAAAAACGCAATCCGGCATCTGTTCGTTTTGGTTGAAGGTCTGGTAGTCGATAATGGTCAATGAGGAAGCTGGAGAGAGCGAAAATATCACTCCGCGCTGCTTGTCATCAAACCAATACCAAAAGTCCGCAGACTTCGGAGGCGCTCCAAGGGTAACGCTCCACATTGAATCATTGGAAAAGTATGGATCGTCCTTGAATGCGGCCCTACAACGCCCCTCTCCAGCATGAACGAAATCGGGCACTGGCATCGGGACGTCGCCTCCGCCTGCCTTGGAGCAAGCAGGAACCCACTTTGTGCCATCCCAGGAGTAGTAAATCCCCGGACCAACATTTCCTTTCGGAAGCAATTCATCGTTACGCGATGTGTACTCCCCGTTCGAGTCCTGCATCACGAACACAGTGACCTGCATTCCCTTGTCCCAGTCATAGACCACCGCACAGTAGTATGGATACAAATCTTGGCCGATCATGTAGCACCGACTGTCCATGCGGCTGGTCCATGCTGGCGTCGCTACGTTACTAGCATCGGGCAAGAGTCCGGGAAGCAAACGCTGAATATCACTGACGGTGCATCGTGACACTGCTTCGGGCGGTGCTTTTCCGATTGCCTCCAGAAGGCCACCAAGTGTAACAATATCAGCGGACGGATTTGCCCCGCGATTTGCAGCTTTGCACGCATCGTAGGTTATCCGAAGGTTCAACGCTGCATTGTCGGAATATTGGGCGAAATCCGCCAGATAGTACGAGCCCAATATCGGGATGGAAAAATCGTTGATCTGCTCCACGTTCATAATGCGCGCGAGCCTAATTGAGTCGGCATCAGTCCACACCCAAGTGCCAGCTTCAGCTGTTTTCTTGGAAGAGAACGCGGATCTAGGCCTCCCTACAACTGCCCAGTCACCTGCATGAGAAAATCCACCCTGAGCAAGAAAATTTCCCGTGGGGACTACCGCCACGGTCCGATACGGCCCCATCGCGCCGTGCGGGGGGCCGTCTAGCTGGTCGGCGTTCGTGAAAAGCCACCACCAACTAGTTGCGTTAGCGGATGTTTGGAAAAAAATGTCGCAATACTTCAGACTCTCAAGGAAATAAATCTGAAATCGCATGAACCGTTGCGCCGGGTCGCTTGCATCGTAAGACACGTGCGCCACTGCAAGCTCGTCGCCTGGTCCAAACGTGGAGGAGTATCCGCCTGGAGGCGTCAGGAGAACTGTCGCAGTCCATCGAGTTGGCAACTCTGGAGGCGCTATCTGGCCGTGCGGAAATAAGCCGGCTTTTATTCCACTCGGTGACGGGACATCAATGCAAGGTGCGATAGCCATAGCCAACCTCTCTAAAATCTGCCAGTCAATATAGTAGATAGCTTTCTTAGTAGCGAGACGTTTGGTGCTTGCAGCAGCGTTACCTGTTTGCACTAGGTCAGCACTGCACTACCTTCACGCTCGTACGCACCTGTCCACGCAAATGAGACAACGGACGGCCTAGCTGGCCAAGTTGTCCCACCATTGCGTCTTCCCGCTCACGGAGAACATCCGCTGTCTAGCCATTGCCTTAACAGGTCAATATTGGCCGCAGACCAATAAGGGCCCCCTAACGGCATCTTCGGAGTCTCGGTTCCGGCAATGTGCCCAAGTACATGCCGAGCATTCGCGTGGTCCCCATACACCGCATCTCCGGCCGTAGACGACATGTACTCGTAGCTATCCAGTTCCACCCCAAAACCTTTCATGCAAGAAACGTCTTTGGGTTTGAACAGCGGCGCTACATCTGTAGCAAACGAGATGGACATCGGCTTCCCCAAATGACGTTGTCACTTTGACCCGGTCGTTTCTCTCGAGCTATGAGCCCGATATGACATCGACCACAGGAAATCGGTTTGGATAAATTGCATTTTCCCGTTGGTGGCAAACCAATTTGGATCGGGGTCGCCCGAAATGAAACTGGGGCCTAGGTTGTTCGTTGCCAACGGAGGGTGACGTACCGGTGCGGCAGGGTCAGAGGGACCGACACTCGCTCGGGCGTGACAGGTCATGCATGACGATGGTCCACTTGAGAGTTGCTCGATTACCGTGTCTGAAACTTCAACCTTGTTCCCAATAACGTCTATGAAACTAGTCTGCGTTCCGCGAAGCACGTAGTTGGCCCACTTTGAATTAGTCGTTTCACGTCGCACTCCGTCAGTCCCTGACGGTGCGTTCGGGCCGCGAGTTGTTGGATCTACGGATGGTCGCGTTTCCGGCGTTGGGTCCGCGACGCAATCTATGTGTTTGAGACAGTCCACGTGTTCGAAGTCAGCCCAAAACCATTGCGGCAGATCTTTCGTCGCAATGTGTAGCCCAACAAGTCCCCAAATCTCTTCCGTCGTAGTACCGTCTGCATTCCGAACAACATTCTTCCGCCAGTGAAACCTGTTGATGTCCTGCTTGCTACCGTCAAGCTTGATCCACGCGGCCTTAATCTCTTTGGATGCTGGATCGAACTTGATGACGTCTTGCCTTCCCATGTTCTGGGCTTTTTGCCACATCGCCTCCAAGCCTTCGACGCTGTATAAATTCTGATTGCGAATCGTTTCATATGTGGACTTATTCATCCGCACTTCAAACTCGCCCGTATCTCGTGCGTCAATCGGAAACATAAGAGGCTTAACTCTGAAGTCCAAAGTGAATTCTTTGACATTGGACGGGCCTTGAGTTCCAGGCGGGACGTTGACCACATGTAGCATCGCTTTAAGATTTTTCTCTTCGAGATACTTAGCGGAAAGTCCCTTGCGCTCCCATGTTCCCCAAGCAGCAGGCATTGCACCCCGGTCCAGATAGACTTCACTAAGGTTGGGCTCGCCGGGACGTGCAAACGCCGGTATTCCGCCCGTGGCCAATGCCCACGTTTCCCAGACGACAGGTTTATCCGGGTCATAACTACGAATATCTAGCTTGCTGGGATCTGCAACTCCAGCCTGTCCTGGGACCGCTTGTCGGTTTAGAAAGAAAAACAGCTTCCAAGCGTAGTCGTAAGGTGATTGAATGGCCATAGCCGTGTCCTCGGCGGTGCCACCCGGTTCCTTATCTGAAACTGGCAAAGACGCAGCAAGCAAGCCAAACGGGAAAACTAACAATAGCAGTATTGCGGAGAGGCAATTTCCAATCGTTTTCATGGTTACCCTCGCCCACACAAAGGATGGGAAAGACTACGAGCCATCATCCGATGAAAAACCCCTTGCTTGTGCCGCAACCATTCTCGCCGGCCTCAGCCAAAGAAACGAGGCATTGTCGACTCCAAAGCCAAAAGGGGTTGTAGAAAACTAGCAGGTCGGTGCGATATGTCAAGGAAACCCAGCCCGACCCGAGCCACCGCTACTTTAGTCACAGTAGGCAAGAGATTTCGTCATCAGTGTTTTGTAGGCCGCTACTCCGTCCACCTCCAAACGCTCTCGCGGCGGCCGGCGTAAGTGACGGTGCAGTTCGGACTTGCGAGGGAAGCGTTACCGCATTCCCTCGCTGGTTTCAAAGCGACTCGGCCGATGCCGTCCGATGCACCATTACCGTGCTTCGCGTAGGGCTGTTCTCTTTTTAATTTTCCTCGGGCCACGAGTCATTTTGGGGCGCCGACAAACGGGCGAACCTCGTGTGTGCGCCACCGCACAAAGTAGAGCAGGTAGATTAAGGCGAAATAGGATCATCGACTAGGCTTTCCCCGTGAGGTCGGGGCAGAATCTGATCGACGATCGCGGACGTAATTTGCTCGGATCGGCTGCCAGTCGCGACAACCCAACATCCATCCCTTGAGCGAGGGTCCCAACTCGGCGTGGATTTCGAGAAAACGTGGAGTTGCTTTCTGAACGGCCGCTATCACCGCGGCGTTTGCGGGCCATGTGTAAGCAGAAAAGACGCATTCGCCTCCGCGAACATTTCTGATCCGACGACCTACACAGCCTAGTCACGATATCTACCGCGAACATGAGGCCATCTGCTATGTCTGCCTATTTTCTATTTGAGCAAGAAAGCCCAGAAGGAGAGAGGAAATCTTTTATCTTTCAGCTTAACGACGGGGACAAAATCGCGGAGGCGCGCGCCCTTCTTAAGGACCCTGAATCACTCAAGATGCACGTGGAGGGCAAAATTATTTCTGAGACCGCCCCTTACAATCCAGAATGGTCATTCCATTTGGATCCGGCGTCGATAAATTTCTTTGAAATGCAGGTAGAAGTATGCGATGCAAACTTGACCTACGTTGAAGAACATCTCCAGGAAATCGGAGGTGCATTCTTGCCACGCCGCTTTTGGTGTCCGTGGTCGTCGCGACTGATGGCAGAAGTTCCTGATCCGCTCAAATGAAAAGATGAGCTAAGACTGGCGGTCAATCGTAAGGTAACCGTGGAAATCGCCTCGTTATACGCGAGAGCGCATCACCCACCAGGAATCATCGCCACCATCCAAATGTTACTTAAGCGAGCGAATTGCGCCGACAACGCATCTTTTGGAAGTCCGCTATACGCAGCTGATATCCGGCCATTCATTCGTACACGTGCAACGGTCGTAGACGGCCGAGATGGATTCGACGGTGTGCAAGGCATCACCTAATGGCGGCTTCCAGGGACAGATGCTATGTGGAACTACCCGAATCAGATCCGTTTGGCTAAAACGGAATTTCCACCCCTGCACAAAGGAGACGGAAATGTCGATGACCCAAATAGTCCCACACGGCAAGGATACGGCGATCCAGGGCGAGCTGTACATGAGCTTCGAACTCGGCGACAAGTCGTGGAAGCTGACGGCCAGCGATGGCCAACGCGGCCCGAGCCGCTACAGCGTGCACGCCGGCGACACGGCTGCGGTGCTCGACTGCGTGCGCCGCGCCAGGGAGCGCTGCCAGCTCGGTCCGCAGGCCAGGGTGCATTCCTGCTGTGAAGCCGGCCGCGATGGCTGGTGGCTGCACCGCTGGTTGACCGGGCAAGGCATCGACAACATCGTGGTCGACTCCGCCAGCATCGAAGTGAATCGACGCGCCAGGCGGGCCAAGACCGACCGGCTCGACGGCGACAAGCTGCTGGTGATGCTCAGGCGCTACCATGCTGGCGAGCGTGTCTGGTCGGTGCTGCACGAGCCCACGCCGGAGCAGGAAGACGCGCGCCGCACGCACCGTGAACTCGCCCGGCTGACCCAGGAGCGTACCGCCCACATGAACCGCATCGGCTCACTGCTGGTGCTGCACAACCTGCGAGTGCCGGTCATCGTCGGTGGGCGCGACTGGGCGACGTGGTGGGAGCGCCATCGCGAGCAGGTACCCCCGGTGTTGCGCGGCGAGATCGAGCGCGAGAGCGCGCGACTGGCGCTCGTCAAGCAGCAGCTCAAGGCGCTGGAAGCGGCGCGGCGCCAAGAGTTGGCCGAAGGCAAGCATCCGCTGGTGGCGCAGCTGGCACGACTGCGCGCGATCGGACACAAGGGCGCCTGGGTGCTGGTCAAGGAAGTGTTTGGCTGGCGACGTTTCGCCAACCGGCGCGAGTTGGCCGGCTGTCTGGGGCTCACGCCGACGCCCTACGACAGTGGTGGCAGCCAGATCGAGCAAGGCATCAGCAAGGCGGGCAACAAGCGAGCGCGCGCGATGCTGGTCGAACTGGCCTAGCGCTGGCTGACCCTGCAGCCCGAGAGCCTCCTGACCCGGTGGTTCAACCGGCGCTTTGCGGGCAGCGGCAAGCGCATGCGACGGGTCGGCATCGTGGCGTTGGCGCGGCGCCTGGCCATCGCACTGTGGCGCTACCTCGAGCACGGCGAGATCCCGGCCGGGGCCTCGCTTAAGCCCGCGGCTGCCTGAAGTTCCCAGCAGCACGGTGCTCATGCACGGCTTGGTATGCAACGCATCATCATGATCAAAGGTCGACGCGCCCGCAATGACCGCGGGTCACGGCAACCCCGTGACCGTGGTAACAGATGGGGCGCGCCCATAACTGGGGTTTGCCAGTGCGCCTTGCGCGCATGCTGCATGAGGTGCAGGGTGTTCGCGCCCTGCACGGATAGAAGTTCGTTCGGGCACTGGCTCGAACGCTCATTACACCCCGACCTCGGATCACGATGGGAACGGCCATGTCGTGCTAAGGCTTCACCCGCTCAACACAACATACAGGTGCCGCCATGAAGTCAAAGCCATTCACGTGATCAAAATGGCTTGACAAACAAGTTCCCCATAGAAGCGGTCATTCGCTCCTTCGAGTCGCTCTGCAGATCGCAACCCCCAGCGACGCATCGAATCGTCAGCGAAGCACATAGCGACTCAGATGATGTCGGTCTGCGCCTCATCTGTTTCCGAACGTCGTGGAGGGGACTGGTCATGACATCGCGATACATTGTGTTAACCCTCGTGCTCATTCTTGTTCTTTTTGGAGCAGTTCAGAGTCCTGCAATCCTACAGACGGTCTACTATGACTACACGAAGGAGAAGCGGCTTTACGACCAGGCTTTCGTGGACCGTGAGGGCGCGGATGAGCGTTTCAGGAAAGCAATTGCCGACCGGAACGTGAGGGCTGGCGGAGGGGGGGAAGGGGCGAAGCAACAGGATTTGGATATCCTCACCGCGCAGGCGCTTCAAGCGAAACACGTATACGACGTGGCGCAGAGCGAGATCGATTCGATCAGACCGCAAGTTGATAGAGCAATCGAGCAATCAGAGTCCGCGTCCGGCATCATACGAATTTATGCGCTCGGATGCTTGGGAGCGCTGGGAGCCGTTCTGTCAAGGATCTCGCTGGGAAAACAAGACTCGCTGCTGCGCAGTGTCGATTTTTTTAGAAGTGTGGCGGGGATATTTTGCGGAGGATTTGCTGCGCTCCTCGTCTATGCGGCTGCGGAAACCGGCGTGCTGGACTTTATAGCAAGGCCAAGTGGGGCGTTGCGCGTGGTATCGCCGATCTGCGTATGGTCATGATATCGATAGGCAGCGGCATCGTTGCTGACATCGTCTTTTCAGCATTGCGTCTATTTGCGAAGGCCCATACTGGGCCGGGGCAAACACCTGACCGATCCTAGGTGAGCAGTCACTTCATCGATTGACGCGCCATTGATGAAGCGGCACGTCGGGATTGCGCGGTTTAGGCAGCGCGGACTGAGGATCGCTGTTGTAGACTTTCGTCTACGGGCAACATTTCTGGTCGACGTCACGCGACGCACGGCCGCGCGAAGTGACAGCTTCGTTGTCGAGACGGTGACGCTCTTAACGCGTTCGACGGCTGCAGCATGATCTGGCAAAACGCAATGACAGGGTCATTCGTCGTCTGACGCTAATTCATTCACGCCACTCAAGCCCATTTCGAGGGTTTTGCCGCGCCAGATTGTGCCCAGGCCCGCCATATCACAGAGAATTGCCCACGCTATATAGGGAACGGGCGTTTCTCCGCTTATCCAGCGTCTGACCTGGCGGCCGCCATGCTCACTCAGCCCGAGCACCCTGGCAAGAGCCCGACCCGACAGGCCAATGCGTCGCACCACCTCCTGAACTTCAGCGCCCCGAGGCCGCTCCCATCCCTCATCCGCCGGAAGCAAACACTCGGGCCGAATGGGTGTGTGAATATCAACTGTCATTTTTCTATCGCCTTTTCTCTTAGTCGTACTTCCTGGATCGGGCGGATCTTCGCGCCCGGTCGATCGCGTCCGCAGCGACCTTTTCCTCCAGCCGTAATCGATGCGCGCGGAACTCATGTTCCGGCCACCGCTCTTCGCACTCCTCGAGTGCCTTGACTGCCTGATCGCGAGTCATCGGGTGCGTATATCCCGGCCATGGTTCGTACACGTCGCCGCCAGCACTCACCGCCCGTATACGCACGGCACGCTGGATGATCCAGTCGTCCGTCCAGATTTCGGAGGCCGCCGAAGCTTCACTGGCATCAGCGCCAACCTCCGCCAGGTTGCGCTCATCAAAGTGTCGCTCTCCCGTCGACGTGTCGAGCAGCGTAACGATCGCGTCGCCGAATCGTTCCAGCAGGTCAACGGCATCGCGCCATGCCTCCCCTGGATCGTCGTATTCCGCCGGCGGATCGCCAAGCTGCGCGTGCCTGTATCCGACCGCCCCCCACGGGTCAAAACTGAGCACCACATCGACGTAGTGGTTCGCGTCGTCATCCCAGACCTGCACTCGAAACATGGTGCCCTCCTGATCCTGAACGATTCATTGGTGCCTCTGTCCTCGATCCAGCCCCCACGGCTTCGCCGCGGTGGAAACACGCAGCCTGCGGCTGCTTGACGACCCCGGCCACAGTTGCACGGCGCCTCACCGGATCGTCCCTCCGCTGCCGCTGCGGGTCGGCGCTCTCCCCACGCCTCCCGGCGCGGGTCCCCGTGCACCTCGATCCGGGCGCGCAGGCGCGCGCGATAAGCTCCCGGCCAACACAAGTCCTGGTTTAGCAGGAAGGGGCTTGCCCGGCACCCGTGTCTGCGATCGGACTGGCGGGCCGGAGCCTGTCAGCCCCGGACACAGCACACCTGCCCGTTACCAACCAACGTAGTTCAGCAAAAGCTCCGCGATCAGCTTGCGACGAACAAGGTCCAGCCCCGACAGGTCGGCGAAGCCCCTGATGCCTGCTTTCTCCCACAGAAGAACGCTATCGTCCGAGTTGTAGAACGAATACAGCGCGGCAAGAAAAGTGCGCTCGCCGCTGCTGAGAACACCGAAGGCGTCGAGAATGACCGCCCCATTGGGCGCGAGCGCCCACTTGTCTTTCGCGTTCTCAACAGCCTCTCTGGTGCCATCGCCGAAATAGACTGGACCGGCCAGCATGGCAGCCTGTTTCCATGCGTCAAAAAACCGTCCAGCCGCGACAGTGAAGTGAGCGTCGCTTTCCTCCTGCTCGCGGCGAAACTGTTCGAGCATTTCGGGGGGAAACTTCGATTCGTCGGTCATAGCGGCAATTCCTGTTGATAAAGGGCAGTGGTCACAGCTTCCACCTGCTCGGCAGACAGCAAAGACACGTCGATGGCCGTCGCGTGCGTGTAGATCATCTCGCCATAGACATCAGCAAGGTGACGCGCTTTCGGGCACTGCGCCGCGTCTTCTCCGACGCCTGGCGGTTTCGCCACACGTTGATCGCCTGTTCAATCTCGGCAATTGTAAAGGTTGGCATGTCAGACTCCGAAGCCCGCGCGTGTATACGCGGGCGGTTCAGGTTATTGGGCGAACAACACTTCGTAGAGTCCGCCCCGGTCGATCGACATATCGGCGTCCGGCAACTTCGCCATGCCGCAGATGAAGTCGAACGGGCCGCTGTACGGCAGCATTTCAAGAATCGTCTGATTGCCGAACCATGTGCGCAGCACATCGCCACGCTTCAATTCGCAACCCAGTTTCAGTTCTGTCGTCATGTGGCACGCTCGCGAGTGCGGCGGACTGCTTCGTGAACCCCTACCAGCGGCGCGCGGGGCGGTACGCGGTCAAACTCCGAAAGCGCGGCACGCGCGATAGCGCGAAGCTCTTCGCGGTGCATGTCGATCGCATGACCATCCCGGTCGAGCATGTTGGCGATGCGGTGCAGCGCGTCGGCGGTCTTCGACGCCGCATCCGCCGACAGCGCCATACGGAACAGTTCAGCACGCACGATTTCACGGTCCCCGTACTGGTAGACGGCCAGCAAAGGCAGAAGTGCGGTCAGCCAGGTTGGGCGAATTTGCGTCATGTCCATTTCTTCCTCACTGATTTTCAGATAGGGCGAAAGACCCCAGCCCGCAGGCCGGGGCTGGTTGATTAGTCGATAGCGCGGAGAATGTTCGCGGCCTCTACGTGCTGCGTCGCGTAGGCGCGCAGTTCGTGGTAGTGCTCGATAATGCTGTCATCGCCGCACTTTTCCGCCAGATGGCACAGGGCGAACAGCGTGACGACGATGCCGAAGGCGTCCGCGCCCATCATGTCGCTGTAGCCGTTCATATGCCACCGTACATGCACCCGTCCGCAGTTTGCAGGGGCCATATAGAAGCCGCCGTTCGACAACTGGAAGAAGTCCCACGAACCGCCGTTGTAGGCACTCGAAAGGCGCGCGGCCCAGTCGTACACCAACGACTCGCCCTGGAGGTATTGCGCGCCCAGGTAGTGAGGAAGGAAATTCAGGCGCAACTCATCAACAACAACGTTTGACGAGATTCTGGTTTCATTATCAATCACGGTTATCTCCGGTTATGGCCATCGCTACATGCGAGGCACAACTTAATTATAGTGACATTTTGCCCTAACATGAGATTGTTTTAATTTTCATTTTAAATCACTTTTATTGTTCAATTAAAAATTCCAAATGACATCCACTCATATAATCTTTACTTAGGGCATTTTGTCCGTATAATGGTTGTGTGCCTCGCATGTAGCGATGGCCATAACCGGAGATAACCGTGGATCAAATCGTTGAAAATCGTGCAACCGAAACCGTTGTCGAAAGCCGTTTCGGCAACGACACCCAGATCGAGTACGTGCCGCTCGGTCTGCTATGCAAGTCGCCGCACAACGTGCGCCGCAAAGCGCCTACCGGCATCGAGGCGCTGGCCGGGAACATCGCCGCAGCGGGCGTCATGCAAAACCTCGTCACCCACGAGATGAAGACGCGCGGCAAGCAGCGCAAGCTGGGCGTATGTGCGGGCCAGCGTCGCCTGCTCGCACTGGAACTGCTGCGCACGACTGGCAGGATCGATGACAGCTACCCCGTACCGGTCAAGGTTGTTAGCGAAGCCGATGCCGTCGCCGTGTCGCTGATCGAGAACCAGCAGCGCGAGCCGATGCATCCGGCGGACGCCTGCGAAGCATTCCGCCTGCTGGTCAATGAAGGCCGTACGGTGGACTACATTGCGGCTCTTTTCTCGCTGTCTGAAATCCAGGTGCAAAGGCATCTGAAACTTGCGAACGTGTCGCCCCGCCTGATCGACGTCTTTCGCGATGACGGCATGACGCTGGAACAGATCCGCACGCTTGCACTGACGGACGATCACGAACTGCAGGAACGCCTGTGGTTTGACGCCGCCCAGACGTGGCAACGCAACCCGGCGCAGCTGCGCGACGCGATCACGAACAGCGAGATCGATGTGTCCAACAGCAACCTGGTTGCGTTCGTCACGCTCGACGCGTATGAGGCGGCAGGCGGTCACGTTCGCCGGGACCTCTTTAGCGACGAGCAAAACGCCGGGTATGTGACCGACGCAGAACTTTTGCACCGTCTGGTCGCAGAAAAGCTGGTCAGTGCGGCGCAAACCCTGAGTGCCGAGGGCTGGAGTTGGGTCGAAACGCGCGTGCGCCGTGACTTTGGCGAAATGGCCCGTTTTGGCCGGTTGCCGTCGGCGTCGCGCGAGTACACGAAGAAGGAAAAGGCCGAGCTTCGCGCGCTGAAGAATGCGAACGAACAGGCCGCAGCGGAACTGAACGCGTACTACGACGCCGAAGACGAAGCCGAGGACGACGCCCGCCGCGATGCACTGGAAACCGCAGCGGACGCCGCTTCCCAGGCGCTGGACGACTTTGCTGAACGCCTCGAAATCTGGAGCGACGACCAGAAGGCGCGTGCCGGTGCATTCGTGACGCTCGACCATGACGGCAAGGCCGTGATCGAGCGCGGGCTTGTCAAACCCGAGGACCGGGCCAGCGTGAACCGCGAAGGTGTGACGGGTGCTGACGAACTGCCAGCGCCAGCAGAAAAGCCTCTGCACGGCAAAGACCTCAGCAGGCGATTGACGGCACACCGCACCGCCGCCGTCCAGATCGAACTTGCACGGAACCCGGTGGCCGCACTGGTGGTACTGATGCACCGCCTGATCCCGGTTGTGTTCGATGACCGCTATGTCTGTGTCTACGACCAGCATGCCGCCGACGTGCGGGCCACGTGCTCACACAACCGCCTGTTGCAGGCAGCGGACGACATGGAAGCCAGCGCGGCATGGAAAGAGATTTCGGCCGAACGCGAAAAGTGGGCCGCGCTGCTGCCGACGCGTTTCAGTGATTTGCTGCCCTGGCTGATGACGCAGAGCGAAGATGTGCTGAGCAACCTGTTCGCCTTCTGCGTGGCCGCGACCGTCAACGGCGTGAGCGAATCGGATGGCGCACACCCGGTGAACGTGCTGATGAATCTGCTGAACGTCGATATGACGCAGTACTGGAAGGCGACGCGAACGAGCTATCTGAACCACGTTTCGAAAGCACGCATCGTTGACGTGGTAGCGCAAGCGCTCTCCCCCGAAGCTGCGGCACCGCTGGAGAAATTGAAGAAAGACGCAGCGGCAGAGACAGCCGAACGGTTGCTGGCCGATGCACGCTGGTTGCCCGAGGTGCTGGTGAGCCGGGAAACGCCGGTCGTATGGGATGACGACGAAGACGAGAAGGAGGAAGAAGCCGCCTAAGCGAGCCGAGCGCCGCGCCCCGGAAGAAGCTGTACCGGGGCGCTGATCGATACCGGCTCATTTTCCAGAGTCCCTTTTTAGGCCTCCAGCGCGTCGTTCCCCACGACGCGCTTTTTATTTTCCTGCAAGCCCGAAGCCACGCAGACCGCTGCGATATCGCGCGCGCCTGCGCGCCCGGATCGAGGCGCACGAATCGACAGGGACCTCGCCGCGCCGCAGGTGCGGTAAGAGCGCCGACCCGGAGCGCAGCGCAGGGACGATCCGGCTGGGCACCCGCACACTACGCCGGGGTTTGCTCCGCAGCAGCCCTTTCCGCGCTGGCCTGCGACTCTGCCTTCTTCTCATTTTCGCGCTCAGCGATGAAAGCATCGCCACGTTTCTTGAGCGTGTGCTGCAAGTCATCCTCAGTCTTGAACTGATCGAGCGCCCACAGCAGCGCGCCGGTCAGTGTGCCGCGATCCACCGGAAAATCAACCATCGAGACGATGCCGCCGAGTTCGATCAGTTCGCGCGTGCGGGCCTTGCGCTGATCCTCGCGCCGCGCGCTCAGCATGCGGGCTGCTTCGGCCTTCATCGCGTCAGCCTTCTGGTTAATTTTCTCCAGTCGGACCAGCTTGTCTAGCTGGCGGGACTCCTGTGCGGACGGATTCGCAATCGCGGCCAGTTCGACCAGCAGCGATTGCGTGGCGGTGGGCGACTTCAAACCCTTGATGTACTGGACGTGTTCCGTGAGCCATTCGGCCTTTGCCATCATTTTTCTCCTGGATCAAATTCACGTTGCATCGCGCGACAGCGCAGACCGACCATTCGGCCCCTTCCTGCCAGGCCATTCCGGATTATGAAAACCGCAAAAGCAGGCTAGCAAGGAGGCGCCACCGGCAGTATCTGGCGAGCAAAGCGAGTCAAAGCGCGCTTCCGCGTTTCTATGCTAGCATAGAAACAGCTTATGATAAGATGAAAGCCAAGCCGCCAATGCCAACGTACCATTTGAGCGTGAAAGCAGGTGGGAAAGCCGCCGCAGGGGAACACGCAAAGTACATTGCGCGGGAGGATCACTACGCCTACATTTCTCGCGGTGGAAAGTACGAAGAGCGTGGCGACCTCAAGATGACCGAGAGCGGCAACATGCCAGCATGGGCCGCGCACGACGCGAGCATTTTCTGGCAGGCAGCGGACACCTACGAGCGGGCAAACGGGCGGCCGTACACGGAAATTGAGGTTTCGATTCCGCGCGAACTGGACGATGAACAGCGCGTCGCGCTCGTGCGCGAGTTCGTTGAACACACACTCGGCGAGCGGCATGCGTACACTTGGGCAATCCACATTCCGGCAGCGAGCGACGGACTGGAACAGCCGCACGCGCACATCATGTTCACGGAACGGGTGAACGATGGTATCGCCCGCGATCCAGGGCAATATTTCAGGCGCTGGAATGCGCAGGAACCGGAAAAAGGCGGTGCCGGAAAAGACCGCTATCTGAGCAGCCGGCAGTTTGTTCGCGACGTGCGCGAAGAATGGGCGGTCACAGCCAATCACTTCATGGCACGGGCGGGTATCGAGGCCCGCATCGACCATCGCAGCTACCGGACGCTGGGCATCGATCTGGAGCCCTCCGTGAAAGTGGGCGTCGCGCGCTACGCGGGCGAGCGTGGCGTGATGGCCGGATTGCTCGAAGAGAATCGCCAGCGCGCGTACCGCAATGGCCAGCGGCTGCTCATCAATCCGGCGATCGGTGTCGCCGCCCTGACGATCAATCAATCCACCTTCTCACGTCGCGACGTCGAGCAGTTCGTCTTTCGCAATACCGACGGTGCCGAACAGTTCCGGCAGGTGTACGCGCGGCTGATGAATTCGAAGGAACTGCTCGCGCTGAAGGATTCCGGTCGCAACGGCGAATGGTTCACGTCGGCGGATCTGCGAGCGATTGAGGTGCGCCTGGTCGATCGTGCTCGCGCAATGGGTCGCGCCGGCGACAGCGCGGTGGGCGACGCTGCGGTGCGTGAAACGCTTCGCGCAACCCGAAAGTTCAATACAGGACAGGATGCGGCTTTTGTCGCGCTCGCCAGCAGCGGCCACCTCGTGGTAGTGAACGGCGCAGCAGGTACTGGGAAGAGCTATGTGCTCGCGGCCGCACGCGAAGCGCTCGAGGCGGACGGACTGCGCGTGATGGGCGCAGCCCTGCAGGGCAAGACGGCCGACGACATGCAGCGTGACGCCGGCATCGCGAGCCGGACGCTGCACAGTCTGCTTTCGGGCATCGAGCGTGGTGCGGTCACCCTGGACGCGAAAACCGTTCTGGTGATCGACGAAGCCGGGATGGTCGGCTCCCGGCAGATGGAAAAACTGCTTGGCCACGCGCAGGCGGCCGGTGCGCGCGTGCGCCTGGTTGGCGATGCGTGGCAGCTTCATGCGGTCGACGCCGGCGATGCTTTCCGCGTAGTGTCGCGCGAAGCAGCCGCAGCAAACCGCCTCGAAAGCCTGACCGAGATCAAGCGGCAGGACGAGCCCTGGCAGCGCGAAGCAACGTCGGCGCTGGCCCGGCACGATGTGCCAACGGCCGTGTCCGCGTATGCGGAGCGCGGTGGCGTACAACTGTATTCGACCGTCGCCGACGCGCGCGAGCAGCTGATTGCGCAGTGGCAGGATGATCACCGGAGATTCCCTGGCAAGACCCGACTGCTGCTGACTCATACCAACGAAGAGCGCTGCGCGCTGAATGCGCGCGTGCGCGAATTGCGGCGGGCTGCCGGCGAACTGGGCGCCGAACAAACCGTGCGGACCGAGAACCGACACATCGCGATCGCCGCCGGCGAGCGGATCATGTTCCTGCAGAACGAATACGTGATGCAGGTCAAGAACGGGACGCTGGGCACAGTCGAACAGATCGAAATGCCTGACAGGAAAGCGCCCGGCGCCGTCCTGCACGTGCGGCTCGATGATGGCCGACAGCTCGCGGTTGATACGACGCAGTACGGCCACTTCGATCACGGTTACGCGCTCACGGTCCACAAGAGCCAGGGCGTGACAGTCGATCGCGCGTACGTGCTGGCCACGAAGAGCATGCACGCCGAGCTGGCCTACGTCGCGATGACCCGGCACAAGGAAAATCTGATTGTGGCGGCCGGCCGGGATGAGTTCGCGGACGGCGCAGCGCTGATGCGCAGCCTGTCGCGTGCCGACGAAAAATCGTTCAGCGCGCAACATGAACTGCAGTCGGAGCGTGATCGCCGGCCGGAACTCGGCTACCGGCACACGCTGAACCGGCGTCGTGTCGAATTCTCGAATGCACCCCGGCCGCAACGGGCCGAAAAGACCCTCGATCGTACAGTCGAGCAGTATGCCGATGCCCTCACCACCGCGGCGGCCGCAAACCGGGCAGGGAAGCCGGTGCCCGCAAAGGACCGCGCGGCGCTGAAGCGGGCGAGTGTTGGACTGAACCGGCTCGATCCGGGAATGCGCCGCGAGATCCGCCACGTAGTCGAGCGGGATGACCGCGCCTGGCGCGCGCTCGTTGAGCTCAGCGGCCCCGCGCGAGCGGCGGCGCTTGTCAACGAAGTAGCGCAGGCCCGGGCGCAGCGCGCCGGCATCGACGCGGCAGCTGCCGGACACCCGCAAGCGCCGGCGCCATCCACCGCGTCCCGGCATTTCGCCGACCTAACGCCAGAAGAACGTCAGGAACGGCGCAACGAGTTCAAGGCTCAATTGCGCGAAGCGGCTGGCCAGGCGGTCGAGCGTGATAAGCCACCGCGTGAGCGCGCGGCATCGCGCGGACGTGGCGCGCCAGAAATCGGTGATTAATCTGGTTATCGGGATAATCGGCCAACGTTGAATGAACCAATTGACCTGGACGCAGCCCTATGTTTGGGCGATGCCCCTTCGCCGCCTCGGAATGGCGTTGTTTTATCGCCCGCACTTAATCAGGTGCGGGCTTTTTTATTGCTGTTTTCGGCGTAGAAATATCGAATACCGCTGGATATTTCGGCGATGGCGGATTATTTCCTGTTCTGCAGACTTTCTGGGGCCCTGGTGAGCAATCATGTTTGCAGGGCAATCAGGCGAGCACGCGAGCGCGTTGATTTACGGGTGTGCCGCAGGCACGCGCGTAAATCTTTTATCGCGCACTTAGGGATTCGGCGGCCGAAGGCCGGCGTAGCCCTTAGAGCCTGCCCCGTAGGACGCCTCGGCGAACGGTTTTAAGTTCCTCCTTCCTCTCTGAGGACTGGATAAAAGCGTGCGTAGCACGCGCAGGCCGACGCGCAGCGTCGGGGCGAAGGACCGCAGGTCCGGAGGGTAGGCGCTTTTTCACCAGACGGTAGTGAAAAGAGACCGTGATTAAGAACCGACAGTTAAATCGCGGCTATCCCGACACTTATTTGATTGGGCATTGCATCAACTGTGGATAACTCTGCGGGTGGGTTGCGAAATTGCCTTTCAGGCGGTGCGGTGCGTACGCGAATCCGCCGGAAATAGTCTAGGGGACGCACGGCGGCCGCTGACCAGCGAAATCCGGACGAGCCCGTGCCTCGCGCGGCGCGTTAGGGTGGTCGTGCGAGAGGGCTAGCTGCGCGGAGGCGCTAGCTGCTGTCGCGCGAGCCTGAAACAGGTTTCGTGGTCCAAGGAAGGATCGGCCTGTTTGATCTGGCCGGCGCGGATCTGGATCTGCCGCTCGAACTCGGCTTCAGCATCGAAGCCCATGCCCCCGGATCCTCCAGTCGGCCCGGGCCGCGAGCGGTCGGCACGTTCCGCCACACAGCTTTTCAAGCCTGCCAACCAGAGCTGGCCACGGGCGTGCTCGCGCGTCTCGCGCCGGCGCTGTTTGACGTCGGCGGCCGCCCGCATCTTCTGACGCAGTGCCGCCTTGCTACGCTCGTGCCGCAGCCATTTCGCGAGGCCAAACGCGCCGAATAGCGCCGGCGGCAAATACTTGATCGCAGCCAGTCCTCTGTAGTTACCATCATTGATGCGCTCACAGCGCGGCCGCACCGAGGTCAGCCCGGCCTTCTGCAGGTCGTGCATTGCACGCTCCGCCCGCCGCTGATCAAGTCCAGCCTGCTCGGCCAGGAACGGCAGCGTGAGGTTCTGCATGCTACCGTCCGTCGACGGAATACCCACGCGCAAGGTCACCAGATCGAGGTATTTGAGGCTTGCTCGCAGCAACTGCATGCACGCGACGCTGCGTTCGGTGCGTTGCTGACGCGTCGAACCGTTTGCGCGGTTCAGGCTCGGCAACCACTCGTCGGGCGCATCGAGATAGCGCCCGAGGCGGTGCATCAGTTCGGTCAGCACGCGTGGGTGTCCGCCCGCCCCGGTACGGGGCGGGTTCGGCAACCCTGGCGGGAGCGCCGCGACGCGACGTGCGTGCAACTGACCGGACATGCCGGAGGGGGTCCGGGCTTAACGTGACATCAGGAACACCGAGGGAAGAAACGGCTTTCGCCTGCATCGCCCTGTCCGGCAGGGCGGCGCAGATATTGCGAATGGAACGGGGATGGGCCGTCCGGCCCAGTTGGCTAGTCGTCGATTCATGCAGTCACTCATTTTTTTACGATCGGACGCCCACGGGCGACGCTTGACACAGAGCGAAGAGTTGCTAGAATCGAAACGCGCTGAATTCGATGTCTCTAGCACTTCTCCCTGTGCTGGCTGTCGTCAAGAACTACCCTCGCTGCCAGGCGGGGGTTTTTCTTTTGTAGGTTCGGTTTTGTCGTCTGCTACGCAGTCCTGCTGAACAGAAATAGAAATCTTCCGACCGAAGCGGCTCATGACTTTTGTTTGCAACAAAAGCGGCGAGCCGGCTCAGTAACCCTCGCCTCACCATGCAGACTCCTGCGCCGCTGATGATCCGGATGCATCCGCCGCAGCTGCATTGACTTCGTCCAACGTATTGCCGGCGCGCGTCGATGGTTTTGCCGCACGGGCCAACGTCGGCGCTGGCAGCTCTGGCATCTCTTCACCCGCACGCCAGATCCACGACGGCATGTCGCTTTCCTCGATCATGCTCGACAGCGCATCCTCGTCTTCCTGCTCAACACCCGGCGGCTGCACATACAACGCAACAGGCTTCGGCGACACGTCAGCCAGCACCACGCACGCGAGCGGCTTGTTCTCCGCCAGGTTGTAGCGCAGCCCCTTCACGAAGCGGCGCTTCTGTGCTGTGAGCGCATCGAGCATCAGCTTGTCGTATGCATGCTCGAACGGGATCCAGTTGCCCGACACCACCATGACGGCCAGCGTTTCGATTGTCGCGATACCGGTAGAAGACAGGCCGAACGTCGCGATGAAGACGAGGTGCGAGTCTTCTATGCTGTCCCACAGCGCCAGCTCGTTCACAAAGCGCTTCTGCAGGCGGCGGTGCAGATCTTCACTAAGCATCAGCGGAAAATCCGGCAGGTGCTTTGCGACGATCTTGAAGCCGTAGCGCGACTCGGTGATTTCCTTTACCTCGCCGATCGCAATCATGAGCTTGCGCGTCTTTTTGCTGGTGGCCAGCTCGGCCATGTGCGCGATGCGCCGTTGCGTGATGCCCCCTGCGTGTTCCGTCGAAAACGACTCGGGCACGTACAACGATCTGCCAAGCGGCTCGCCTTTCGACACCTTGCCGGCCGCGGCCTGCAGGAGGAATCTACGCACCACGTACCAGCTGCGCTTGCCGGCCATCGCCGGATACCAGCGGTTCAGTGCTGCCTCTTCCCACAGGTAATGCAGCGTGCCGCGCAACGTCAGCTTCGCGCCATCCGTTCTCACCGTGTCGGCCGCCCCGCCCGACGGTGCCGGCGCTGTACGTCCACCCGTCTTCGAGAGGCTGAAATCGAGCCTGAGTGTCGTGATGCCATCCTCGATGTTCTCCTGAATAGCCTCACCTTTGACCTCGCCGAGGCCTGACAGCTCCGCCGGCGGCTCGTAGGACGAACAACGGCCAGGATCCGGCGAGTGCGCGCTACCGGTGTTCGGCATGCGCTTGATCGCGTAGTGCTCGCCTACCTTCGCAACGTACATCGGGACACCAACCGGCGTACACATGCACAGCGGCCGAATCTTCTCGCCGTGCGCATCGGCCAAGTACGTCTGCAGGTCATCGGCATTAGCCGCGACGATTACATCGTCAAATCGATATTCATGCATGATGCCTCCACGTGTCAGACCCGCCCCATATTCACTTCCCGAATACCCTTGTAGTCGCGCAGCGCGATCGCAGCGTGGTTGAGCGCGTTACGCATCTCTTCCGCGTTGACAATGCCCGGCAGACACCAGCGCGGGTTGTTCGAATCGCTCGTCAGGATCACGACCGTCCCCACGTTAAACACGCGCTGCCACCACGGATGAAGCGAGATCACATCCTGAATGCGGAACAGCTCGAGGCTCGAAACCTTCCGGCTCAGAATTCCCTGTCGGCAGGTAATCCGCTCCATGTCGATCACGATTTCCGTGAGCGCCGTTTCGACGAATACAAGCGCGAGCCGCGCCAGGCAGACCAACACAGGCGCAACAACTACGACGGGAGACACAGTCCATCTCGAGGCTGCCCATGAAAAGACGACGGCCAGCCCGCCGATCGCGACGCTGGTGCCAAACAGGTCCGGCACGTTGATAACCTGCGACGGCGTGCCGTGAAAAATCACGGTGGGCTGGGCAGATGCCGGCATGAGATTGGTCGTGCGCCCAGTCATGATCTAATGGCGCCGATAATGATTGCGGCTGTGCCGCCACCCTCGGGCGCAGGCGCTGGATTGACCGGCGCGGGGATCGCGATCGACAGCTGGGTCTCGCGCGGCGGCGCTTCGATGTAGGCAGGCACGCGTACCGGATAGTCACGCGCACCGAACCTGATTTTCGCGAGCGGCCAGTCCTTGCCGTATTTCAGATAACCGTTCAGGTCTGGCAGATTCGAGAGTTGCGACGACGTGACGACGAGCTCCGGATCGCGCTTGCGCTCGCGTGTGTTGATACGCCACTGGCCCTGCACGCCGATCGGGTGGCGCTCTACTTCGTGCCAGCCGATCATCTCCGCAACGTTTTTGGTTGTGAGTGCGTTGGCCCCTCCCAACGCAAGCAGACTGCGAAAACACGAGAGCGTTGCTTTCGCAGGTAGATCTCCCAATTGCTGATGCAACTGAATCAGATCCTGCAGATCCCCCACGACACACAGGCCATGCTTGCGGCCCTTCGATACCGCAGCCTCGAAACTGTAGAGGCGACCAAGGGATGCCAGTTCGTTCTTGAACACCCACAGCCGCCGGTCGAACGTCGGCGCCTCACTCAGAATCATCGCGTAGATCAGGTCGAGCCAGACGGGGATCGTCGGGCCCAGAGCCGTACGCTGATCTTCGCGCCATGTAATCCAGATGTTCCCTCCGTTCTCGTCGCCCATCCAGCGCCGGATCGAGAAATCGCCATCAGGAATGCGACGCAGCGGCCGGATGTACTTGTTCAGGGTAAAGATGATGCTGGCCGTCGCTCTATCCGCATCCTTCGCGAAGAAGCCCACCGAATCCGTATCTTCAAGGTACTTTTGCAACACTGGGCGCTGTTCGCGCACCAGCAAATCAGTGAGCGTCACCATGTCACGCATGTCGTCGCCGGCGAGCTTGTTCATCGTGTCCGCGAGTAGCGCGCGTGCATAGCCAGCCCACTCTTCGGCCTGATCGCCGTTCTGCGGTGGAATCGCCGAATGTGCGAGCCGTTCGAAGTCGAAACCGTGATCGACCTCGTTGAACAGCGACCAGCCGACGCACCGGGCGTCGTACGGGTTGATCACGATGTCGCCGGGCAAATAGAAGCGCGACATGAGCGAGCCGTTCGGATCAACCACCACCATGCGATCATCGCGGCGCAGTGCCGACGCGATCAATCCATTAATCGCCTGACTCTTGCCGGAGCCTGGCGCACCCACGACTATCAGGTTCTGCGTTTCGAGATCCGTCGGCATCTCGACACCGCAAACGGCGACTGGCACGCGCGGCGCATCGCCGTGTTTCACGGCCTGTTTGCGGTACTGATTGTTATGGCGCGCGATGCGGCTGCTCAGCTGGTGCCGGTTTTCCATCTTCGTGCCACGGATAAACCTGGCATACCGGTAGCCTTCGAAGCCATTGAACAGGTATTCGTGGCATGCCCATGCGGCACCCGCTGCAAGCGCCGCACCCGGCACCGCGCCCCAGAAAAGCAAGGGATCATGCACGGCACCCATGAAGCCGTGAATGATCCCCGCAGGAAACGGCAGCGGCGGATACCCTGCCAAAGTGAAGGACACGCAAAGGCCAAGAACGAGCGCGAGCACCGCGCCCGCCCACTGCATCATCACGATTTCGTGCTTTTGCATGATTAGCCGATCCCGTGCCCTTCACGTTGCTTTCCCGGCCTGACGGCCTCCTTGGCCCGCTCCGAGACTGCCTGCTTGCCATCGCGCGTAAAGCCGGCCGACTCGCGCAGGTTCCCGAAGAACTCGGCGCGACGCTCAAGCTTTTCATGCGCATTCAGCTCCGCAAATTTCTTACGTGGTCCCGCCTCTGCGCGCACGACGCTGGCACCTTCCACCTGTTGTGTCTTGCCCGCATCAGCCGACTTGCCGGCATCTGGAGCGCCGCGGTCGGCGGCATCCTTCGTTTTGTTACGACCAAGTTTCTTGAAACCCGCAACCCCGTCGACGGACTTCTTTGCCTCCGGTGTCTGGCCGCTGTTCTCAACTGGCGCAACTGACGGCGTTCGCTTGCCGGTTCCCATTTCGATGACATTCGACTTTTGCGCCGCCGGCTTCTCCGCGGCCTTCTCTGCTACCTTTTCCACCGGCGCCGTGCTCTTCCCACTGCCGCGCGAGAAGAACGCATTGCGCGCAGCTTCGATCGCGGCCTTGTCAGATGTCGCCGCATCCGGTGCTCTGCCGGCGCTGGCCTCTTTCGCTTCACGCAGCATTTCGAGTGTGGCTTTGGCCTGTTCCGCACTGACCCCCGTCGTCTTCGCGACCGTATCGACAGTCGCTGCAAACTTGGCCGGATCTTTCAGGGTCTCCAGCGACGTATCAATACTGACGCTCTCTTTCGCGGCCGCGATCGCGCCAGTGCGCCCCGCTACTTCGACCGTGCGGTCTGCGGTCTTCTGCGCGGCCTGCTCCGCGACGGGCTGCGCCGCAGTCTTCTCCGGCCCCTCGATCGCACGGCGCACCTGAGCCCGTAATGCCTGCTCCTGTGCATCGAGCTTGATCGCGGCAAGCTCCAGCTCGCGATTGCGGGATTCCAGCGATTTCGCCCAGCCATCGAGCGTCTTGGGATAGGTGTGCGTGGTGCCCTTGTCGTCGACGCGCGCCTGCGCTTTCGCGAACATGTCGGCAACTTCCTGCCGGCTCCACTCACGCTGCACATTCAGATCCTTGTTCGCATGCAGGATCTCGGAAGTCTTCTTCGCGTCGATCAACGCCAGCTTGTTCAGACCCGACAGGAGTGACGCCCGATCGGTAATCTGCTCGGCCCGCTGTGCCTGCTCGACTTCTTTTTCGGCTAACGCCTGCTCGAGCGCACCCCGCATCGCGGCCGTGTCGATCAGATCACCTTCCTTCAGGCCGAAGCGTGTCTTGAGCGCCTTGGCATCGGTCGCCAGCTGCCTGTCTTCACGGCGTTGCCGGTCCTCTCGCTCGACCGCCTGCGCGACTGCATGCGGCTCCCTTTTTAGCCAGTCCTGCCGGTATGCAAGATTCTTCTGACGCGCCTCGAGGCTCGCGCGACGCTGCGCAAGCGCCTGTTCCTGCTCCGCGAGCTGTTGTTGACGCTCCTTGTCGCTAAACCGCAATACGGTGTCTTCAAACATAAAAACCTCCGTCAGTTCGACGCCTGCCCGGACCAGGGGCGCCCTTGGTTAAACCGGCTTTGAAAGTGCTGCTGATACGCCTGCGCGACGACCGGCACATGCCACATCACGACAGCGTTTTCGCTGTTGTACCTAGCCGCCGACGTCGTGTAATTGAAGCTGCCCGTCTCGACCGATTCACTGTCGATCACCATGAATTTGTCGTGATGGATCGGATACACGTCGATCGTCCGGACACCGACGCCCGCGCCCGACAGCAGGTCGAGCGCGATGCGGCCTTTGCCACTGCGGTCCTCGACCAGGTTGCTCTTCCGATCGGCAACCACTGCAACGTCAACGCCGCGCCGATGCGCGTCGATCAACGCCTCGACGATCGCCGGCGACGTGAAGCTGTACGCCGACAGGTGAATCGAATGCCGCGCCGTGCAGATGGCTTTAAGTACGAGACGTTCGGCAGAACCTTCCGGCGAAAATCCGGTGTCGATCGCGGGACCGTCGGGGGCTACGCATGCAGCGTGGACACTGTTCGAGTACGTCAGAAGGGGAGAGACAGCGACCGTCAGCGCCACCGTGACGACCGCAGATACGAGAGGGCAATTGAGTCTGCGCATCTTTACCCTCACCGGCCCTGACCCAATAATTCGACGTGCTTCGCGACGGCGACGTCAACACTAGAAAAATTTCCTTGCGTCTCGCCACCGTGCCAGAGAATGTGTCTAGGCTTACCCTGAATAAAGCAACTGGCAATCCGCCAGCCTGTCGGATGAACCAGTTCATACGGACCAACCCTTGTCCAACCATGCGCTGCCGCGTAAGCCATCCCCGCCACCCTATTAGTAATGAATTCGTGTCTGAAACTGGCCCGCCTCGTACACGTCGACTGCGTTAGGCGATTGCGGCTGTTGCCAGACGATGTGGTCATACACCGTGACGGTGACTGGATCACCGTCGTATCCACCACCGTCCCGCGCGTTTCGCCAGCCGACAGCTGAGGCATCAACCGAGGGATCGCCGTACACCTGATATGCACCGACCTGGCTGCCCACACAGGCCTGCGGCCCGTAATACGCGTAACCGCTGTTGAGATCCGCCACGGAAGGCTTCGGCGTTCCGACAAGTCCGAAACCACCCATGCCGCTGTACGGACGAGCTCCGGCCTTACGTTGCCCTTCGGCCACCCAGGCGCCAGCCGCCGCGGCCGTTGTGCCAGCAGGGCACGGATCGTAAGGCGTGTTGTTCTGGCGGACGGTCATGTCTGAGTCCTTACACTGCGGCCAGCCGCGGCCGTGGCGGAGATCGTCCATCAGGTGATCCATTGCCGGTCCGCAGGTAGACGGCGCCCACGGCCCGCCATTCGATGAGGGGTTGCCCAGACAGATCACAATGCGGCATCCGTAGTCGTCATCGGCACGGGCCATGCCGGCGTGACCGCCAGCAGCGAGCACCGACATCACCAGCATCAGCCTGATTCCATTTTTCATCGCCATACCCCACCCCCTTCCAAAATAGGCGCCCTGCGCCCGACCCTCATGGTTCGCCAGGCACTCCACGTGTTGCGCACGGCCAGACCCAGCAAACAGAACGGCGACGCAGCCACCGCACCCAACCACATCAAGGCAAGCACGGGCGGCAGCAGGACCCAGCCGCCACTCTCCCGCACCAGCCGGGCCATCAGATAAAAGGACATAGGCACCATGAGCGCCGCGAATTGCGCGCCGGCCCCAGGCTGGTGATGCCACCATTGCGACGCCGCCACGCCCGCCGTGACGGCATAGCCGTCCAGCACCAGGGCGGCAGCAAGCATGCGAAACTGGTTACTGGTCATCGACGGCTCCAGACGCCTTTACTGCCTTGCGCGTATCGCTCGCCTGCCCGTTGGCCTGACCGTCTTCGTCGTCGTCCCCATAGGTCGTGAACCAGTCGTCTTTGGCCGCAGACTTTGCGGCGCGCTCCGGCCGTGCCACCGCGCGTCGCGCGGGTCCACCTGCAGGGCGAACGTCCGGAACAACATCGATTGGCTGCGCTCCCTGCACACCGGACGCCGGGACGGCAGCCGCAACTTTTTGGGCATAAGCGGCGCCCCGCGTCAGATCGCCGCTGTAATAGCAGGAGAGCGCCGCACGTACCGCGTCATCAGCCTGCGCAAATTGCGGTTTCGCGCGGGCGTAGCACGCTTTAAGAATCGCGGCACCGGTCTTTAGGTTCGTGCAGGGCTCGAAAATGCTCTCTGTGGTCTGTCCGTAACGCGCCAGATTGTGTACGTTGACCTGCACCAGTCCCATGCTGTAATTCCAGCCGCCGGCGTCGAGCGCCTTGACGGTGGCCAGCGCTTCCGGAAGGTTCTTTGGCTGTCGCGCAAGATGACCGCCAACGACGCCGATCGCGAACGGATTGCCGCTGCTCTCGACTGTCGCCACGCGCCCCAACAGCGCGTGATGAACATCAGGGGCGCACTCCTGGGCCAGCGAGACAAAGGAGGCTGCAACCGGCTGGGAAGCGACCTGCATATCCGCTTGTGACGCTTGCGCGGACAGCAGCATCACACCCAGCGCCAGAGGCGCGACGAGCGATTTAATGGGAGACATAGAGCACCTTGCTGATTCCCCGCACCCCATCGTCATAGCGATGCATCTGCACCACGACATCGATGAGACTGCGGGCATAGTCGATAATCTCGGCACGCTGCAAGGTCGAACCGAAGCGCATGACCATCTGCGCAAGCCGTTCGAACATGTGTTCGGGGCTGGTTGCGTGCAGCGTCGTCATCCAGCCGCCGTGACCGGAATTGAGCATTTCGAGCGCGACGTATGCTTCAGCGCCACGCAGCTCGCCCGGAATCACGCGATCAGGCGACAACCGCAACGACGCTTCCATCAGTTCAACTGGCGTCACATTTGCCGTGCCCTGATTGCCCCGCGAATACAGCAGGTTCACCGTATTGGCCTGCGGCGGGCGCAGCTCGCGCGCGTCTTCAATCGTCACGATCCGCTCAGCCGGCGATATCTCTTTCAGGAGCATGTTGATGAACTCCGTCTTGCCAGCAAAAGTCGGTGCACTCACAACGATGTTCTTTTTCGCCTTGACGGCGAGCCGCAGGAAGGCTGGCCAGTTGCCGTCGCGGTATAGCATCGCCAGCTTCCTGCCAGTGTCTTCCGCATCGGGCAATGGTTCATTGACTCGCCTGAAGGCACCGCTCTCCTCGTAGTACTGCATCGTCAAATCAAGCGTTGACGGTTTGCGGATCGCAATCGCGATCGTGCCGGGCGGCACCGCTGGGGGTTGGACAACCTGAATACGGAAATCGCGATTCCCCGGCCCAGTCAGTTCCGAGGGGATCGAGGCCGCGAGAAGCGGGCGCTTCGCATCCGTCTCCTGGTCGGAGTGATGCGCCACCAGCTCGGCAAAGTCCCGCAACGTGCTTTCGGTCAATACTGGCGTATCCACCCGCTCCATGAAACGCATGCCCTTCCGGCCGGCCCATACGACGCCCGGACCATTCACAGCGATCTCCGAGACATCGACGTCATCAAAGAGCGGACGGATGGACTCGGTGCGATTGAAGAATGCCGGCACGATCGACATGTCAGCGCCCCCGGATGCGTTCGGCGCGAGCCACCGCGCCGGCCTGTTGCACGGACGGACGATCGAGGCACACCTGCGCATCGAAACACTGGCGGGCAACGGCCTTAAGCTTTGCCTGCGCGAGCATCAGATACCGTCCATCATCCCGGGCGAAGTCCCTGAATATCTGTGCCTGCAACGCGTCGGCAACCGCGTCGTCCAGCTGGCGGCGCAGTTCGCCTGCGGCGACTTCGCAGTGAACGTGCGAGATATCCGTTGTCATCATTCCTCCTCGTCGCCCGATCTGCAGTAGTCGGAGAAGTCCAGCTCGTGTTCGACCTGAATGCGCACGCGCGTGCCCTGGTCGTTTTTGAGTGTCGGCGGGATGTTGACGTAGCCGCCCAGCAGCTGCTGCGAAGACTGCGCCATCGACTGCTGCACCCCCGCGCGGTACATCGCCATCGAGTTGTTCTGGTCAGACGACGACACACCGTAGGTCGATGAACCCGCGCCGAGCAGCGACAGCGCCGCGCTCATACCGAGGATCTGGCCAACGTGGTTATCAACATCGGCGTCGATGCCCGCCGATCCGAGCTGATCGGCAACCGGTGAGTCGACATGGATCTTGACGCCATCCGGGCGCAAGGCGACGGCGCTTGCAATGAAGGTTCGTTCCTGCCCCTTGCGCACAGACGAATTCGGTTTGCCTGTAATGCGCGTGCCCCACGGCAGCAGCGGAATCCGGCCCTGCTCCCCATAAGCATCCCGATCCAGCATGATCGTGATTGAACCTGGCAGGTCCGAGATAATGCGCGGCACCAGGTGGCCCTCGAGGATGGCCCCCGGCTCCATCTTGCATTGCAGGTTGTCGATCTTTTGCGCCTTGGACGTAGAGTCGTCGGCGTTCGAAACACTGCGCGCGAAGGCCGAATTCGGATCATTCTGGCCGTCACCGCCAGAACGGCGGCCCAGCCCTGCCTCACCCTGCTGTGCATCAGCGGAAGCGGCACCTGCATCGTCCGAACCGTCGCCCCCCGTGTCTGAACCAAACAGACCCGACTTCATTCGCGCCTCGTGCATTGCCTCGGCTTTTCTGCGCGCCTGCTCAGCTGCTGCGGCCGCCTGACGTTGACGCTCCGCAGCCCGTCGCGCTTCGTCTGGATCCACGCCCGAGCTTGCCGCTGGTGCCGACGCAGCTGCCGCCATCGACGCCGGAAGTTTCTGCCGGCCAGCATCCAGCGGCGCGGCCTTCGCCGTGTCTTCGTCGATCTTCGGCTTGTCGGAACTACCCGATGGCGCCGGCGCATCATGCTTCATCGCGTAGAACCCACCGGCACACAGCAGGAACAGAATCGCGCCAGCGACCGTGAAAAACGTTTGACGCCGGCCGCGCCCCGGATCGGCCGCGAGCGACGTCTGACGCAGCGCATCAGCTGCGCGCCGGCGCTCGTTCAGGCTGTCGCCTGCATCGCCCGGCTCGCCCCCTGGCTGCCCGCTGTCACGAGGCAGATCATTCGGGTTATCAGGCGTATTCAATTTCCGCCTCCCCAGGGTGAGCGCTGCGCCTGTGTCGCCGCACCCTGTTGCGAGCGGCTCACACACAAGGTGCGATCGCCATCGCGCAGCGTAAAGCGGTCAGCCATCTGCTCGATCACCAGGTATGGCCCTTCCCTGCGCATGGGCGCAAGCGCCTCGGTGCCGTCCCGGTCAACGACATAAATGCTCGGCTTGGGCTTGCCGATGGTGGTCAGAAAGTAAGTGAACTGACCGTCGTCAAAAACGCGCTGCAGGCCGAACGAATTTTCGTCACCCGACACCTGATAATTCTTGTTGACCATGCGCGGCTGCGAATAGGATGCATCAGAGACGCCGCCCGAATCGTCGCCCCATCCATCGTTTCCGTCGGCCGGATACAGGAAGCGCACCGCATACGTCGCGCGTTCCGGATTCTTCGAACTGGACAGGCGGAAGTAATAGACGTGGTTGCTGGTCGTGACCGTCAGATTGGTTCTCGCATCAGGCTCGACCGGCTTGAGCACAAGATGATTGCGAAACTTCAGAACCTGCCAGCCGATCGAATCGCCGATCGCCTTGTTGAGGATCTTTTCCCCAGGCGCAAACTCGATCGTCGTCGCATAACCATAGACACCGGTGATTTCGTACACCTGATTCGGATCGAACTGAAGCTGGCATACCCGGTTGTCCGTGATCACGCAGCGTGGATTTTTGGCCGCTTGCGCATTCACACCCATAACGGCGCACGCAATACCCACTGACCATGCCAGCATGCCGTGGCGAATCGTTTTCATGTCGTTCCCTCTCCTGGTTAGTACGCCGAGGGCGTCACGAAATGCACGATGTGCGCGGCCTGCAATGCATCGTCAATCGACGCTATCTGCAGGTGGTAAGTGCCGCGCGTCGTCGTGACATTCAGCCCCATCTTTTCGCCCGGCCTGTCGGCCGTCACCTGCAGCGTGTCGCCAGTTCGCTGAACATGAAAGACCGGTGCCGTGCTCTGCGCGATGGCCTTGATGTGTTCGTCGCGCGGAAAGTCAATCGCCAGCAAGGTCCTGTCAGCAACTGTCAGGTCGTAGATCTGGTCCGGCATGTACGGCAGGCGCTGCACATTGCCTTCCGTTCCCCGCAGGACCGGATCAGCAGCCGTTACTGCGTGAGCCACGGCCGACAACGCCACTGTTATCGCTACTGCCGTCAAGGCACTCCTGACTGTTCGCATCTCAACCTCCAGATGGGGCCGGCGCACCCGGCTCTGTGTTTGGCTCGAAGCCGGTCACCATGAAACCCGTACCGTTGATGTAGCGGTTCTGCGGCGTTAGCGCCTGCTTCACGAAGTCGTAGCGGAACAGCACATGCCAGTACACCGTCTTGTTGTCGCCGTTGCCGTCGTTGTAGGTCGTGAAGGTTGCTTCGGCCTTGTGGTCGTCACGGTCGAGAATGCGGATGCGCTGATTCTTCACGCGACGAACCGTCGTCTCTGCGATCGTGTAGTACGGGTTGTCCTTGTTCTTCGCGTCCATCTCGTGATTGAAGCGGTCTGCCACGTCCGATGCTGAATGCAGCCTGACGTAATCAATATGGTCCTGGCGAAACGCGCGATCCAGCGTGTAGCGTTCCGTCACGTAACGGGCAAGTTCGCTCTCGATCACGGCATCTTTCGAGCTGAGCACCGCAGGTGTGCCGATCTCGCTTTTTGCGACGTGGTTGTTTCTGTCAAGAGTCAGCACCACAGGTGGCACATACTCGTGATTGGCCTTGTCGTAGGCCATTGAAGCCAGTGCGAGGCCCGCGATCGGCCACGCTACCAACGCGAGCAGATATGCGCGATTCCGTGATAAGCGAATCGCCTCATAGGATTCGGCTGGCGGTGCGTCAGGCGCTGCCGCCTTACGTACCTTGGATGCTTTCTGGAAAATCGCGCTCACCATTGACCTCCATCAGATGTGCCGCTCGACGGCGCTGTGCCGCCTGGGCCGCCCGGTTGACCGGCACCCGATGGGCTCGACATGCTTGAAGGGCTCGTAGCGCCGCCCGAGGAAAGCGCCCGCTCGATCCGGGCAAGCTGATTGCCGTGAGCAGTTTGGGTGTTGCTGATACTGTTCAGCGCAGTCGCCGCGCCCGGATTTGCGCCGGCGCCGCCTCGCCCACCGCCGGAAAACTTCGACATGATCTGGGACATCATGAAGCCGCCGATCATGTCCGCCATGCCACTGCCGGCGGCGCCGCTCGACGTAAGAGCGGACGCTAGGGGGCGAATGGTAAAAGCCATGAAAAGCGTTATTGCGCCGGCGATGATGATTGCGGCAAATGCATCCTGCGCCGTCATCGCATTGGGATCCATCTTCGAAACAAACTGGTCGGTGATATCGAAGCTGAATTTCACGATAACGCCGAGCAGGATCCCGACCAGTGCGAACTTCGCCATTGCCGCGAACCAGCTCATGCCGAATCCGCGCGTGCTGTTCCACATCAACGTCGGCACGAACAGTGGGAACAGCAGCATCGTGACCGCAAACCCCATGTCGGACCCAACCTTCAGGACCAGGGCGACCAGGACCATCGCCGAATTGACCATTTGCAGTGCCAGTCCAAGAAGAACGATGCCAATCTTGAGCATCGACTGCTTCATCATCTGACCCGACGCGGCTGAGAATTTGTTGTAGTCGTTCTCCAGATATTGCGTCATTGACTGTCCGCCCATCAGCGAACTTACCGTGTCGTCACGCAACTCCTGGAATGAGTGAAAGATCTGTCCGGCCAGCCCACCCCAGTTCAATGCCGCGAACACGAACATGATCGTCAGAAGCATTCTCACGAGAGGCCACACGTCCGCAGGATCCCGCCCGGAATGAACCCGGATTACCTTCACTGCAACCCAGATCATCGCGAGGTAGAGCGCCGGTTGCGTGACTGCGTGCCCCAACACCGGGTAATTGGTCGACAGAAACGCTTCCGTTCGCGACGGGATGCTGTCGAACAATGTCTGGATGAATTGATCTACCGGATCAGCCATGTCACTTCCCCGGGCCAAAAAATATCTGCTTGGAGGCCTCCGCGGCGGCGTTGCAGTCGCGTGCTTCCGGGGTGTCAGCAAAAGGGCTAATGCCGCGGTTTGTGCAATCGTCTTCGCGCGCTTTCATCTCAGCGCGATGCGCAAGGTAATACGCTTCCGTCTTCGGCTCGAAGGTCGGCACAGTCTGCGCAGGGGGTTCGATAGTGCCGCCTCCCGTGCTGCTCGTATGCACGACGTAAACGATCAAACCGCCGCTTCCAACAACTGCGACTGCGAGAAGGAACCAACTGAGTTTGCCTGTCCACGTCATATGCCTGTCTCCAGTTTCTTCACCCGTGGACCAGCAGGCCCACGGCGCGCCGTCACGCCTGCTGCCCGATAGGATGAAAATCGCACGCGCACGGCGATTTCGATATCGCGCCGGAATGTGCACAGCCAGCCAGACACGTAGCGCCGGCGAGCAGGAGATAAAAAACGATGCTTCGCATGTCGATCCTCACTTCGATACGTTGCTGAAAAACTTCTCACGCTCTGCGGTGGCCTGGTTACTCTCGTTGAGCTGGTTCGCCGTCAGATTCGCGTTGATGGCCTGCAATTTCGTTTGCGCGGACTGGGCCATCCCCAGCTCGGCCGACATGCGGTTCTGCAGATCCGCGGCGTCCTTTACGTTCTGGGTCGTGTCGACCTGCTGCGAAAGGCTTTGGAAGTTCTGCAGATGGGTTTGGGCCTCGTCGTACAGCGACTCTCCGCCGGCCAGTGCCGAGCGAACCGAGTCGGTACTCATCTTGTAGTTCGCGCCCGCGCCCTTGTCCGCGAAGTCATCGGGTGACATCGTGTTCATTACCTTTTCGTACGTCGCCTGTCGGCTGCCGTAGATGCCGCTCTTCTGCTGCGATACAACGTCCTGCCAGCTGCCGGGCACGATCGACGAAGCGTCCAGCGCATCCGTCAGACCGGAGGCGCCACGTCCGTACGAATTGGTCATTGCACCGTACTGCTGCTTGAGTTGTTTAAGCTGATCGCCCATGGCCTGCAGTTGCTGCGCAAGCTGGATGGCTTCCTGGGCGTTAAACACCGGAACCCCTGTTGCGAGCGCTGACGTCGATATGGCCATCACCGCGATGGTCGCTACGAATGGTCCTTTCATTTCTGCACCTCCACTTCCGGTTGTAAGGTCGATTCCGCCAATCGCGCTGCGCTCCCTGGCTTGCCCATCCAGTACAGCCTGATGCCTCGCGACCACGACCACGCATACACAAAACAAAGCGCGAGCACGCCGTACTGCTGCGCTTCCCACGCCATCCAGAACCAGAAAGGTTGCCCTGCAAGCCCACAGATACAGGCCCACTTACGCCAGTGTTCGCGTCGGTCCTGCGACAGGAAAATGCTCGCCGCGCCGAGTACACCGATTGCAATCTGTCCGATCACAGGTTCACCTCACCACTCAACTCAAAGGTTGTGCGTCCGTTCAGATAGCGCACGTTTCATGAACACTGGAACCCATCGGCTCGGGTCCGTTGTGCCCAACTCGGCGCGGACACGGTTCATCAGATCAACCGACTTGTCATTCGACGACAGGACGGCCACGAGCTCAGGCATGTCCGACATATCAAACGAGGCGCGTACACTGACTCCGCTGCCCTTCTTGATAAGTACCTTGTAGTCGGTGGGCGCTGCGCGCTCGATGAATTCGAACTCGCTCTGCGAAAAGTCCAGGTTATCGACGTAGTCCCGTCGATCGGCCTTGTCATTCGCGAAATAGAAGCTCGTCACCGCCTGATTCTTGACGGCCGCCACCGGCCGATAGAGAGCGCTCGGCTCGGGCGTAATGAAGAGCGTCACGCAGTTGCGGCGACGGAATGTCTCGCGATACAACTCGACCTTCTGTTGCCAGAACGGATTGCGAATGTACGTCTGGGCTTCGTCCCACACGATGATCGCGGGCGACCCGTCAAGCGATTGCTCGATACGGTGTGTCAGGTAGTTGAGCAGGATGGGAAGCTCTGGCCTTCCCTCCTTGTCTTTCATCAGCTCCCGCATTTCGTAGCGGTAGTGACGATGCGTTGTCACATCGAGCGTGTCGTGTTCGTTGTCGAAAACCGCAGCATTCGCGCCATCGCCATGCCACACGGCAATCGCCCGATACAGGTCCGAATTCTTCGCGCCGAAACGCCAGGCCAGATTCCGCAGGCGCCGGTCCTCGAATTTAGTCTTGCTGTCATCGAAGTTGTCATTAACCGCCGTGGCAATGCGTTCGATATCGTCGACCGTGAGCCTGTAGCCGTAACACGTCGCCATCATCTGCAGCAGCTCGCGCAGCATCGCGCGGTTCTGTTCCGTGTCGGGCATCTTGCAAGGGTTGCCAAGGGAGCGTGACAGGCTGAGTACGATGTCGGCACCGTTCATTGCCTGCATGAACACGGTCGCGCCGTTCTCACGGTCAAACCAGTGCACCCGGGGCTCCACCTTATCGGCCTGACTGGTAACCATCGCGACAAACAACGTCTTGCCCACCCCCGTTTTCGCCGCGAAATTGCCATGCCCAGGCACCATCCCGGCGCGTTCCTCATGAAAGTTCAGGTAGTAGCCGGTCTGACCTTCAGTTGGCAGAACCATGAGGCATTCACCCCACAGGTTTCCGTCAAAACGCCCTTGCGGAAAGCTGTGCAGCGATGCAAAGGCGGCAAACTGGAGCGTCTCGACCTTGCCGACCCGGCCGTTGTGCCGCTTTCTGGCACCAGGTATCTGCGACCATACGGCGCGCTCCATGCCGGTCGTCTCGACAACCGGCTTCACGCCCCAGCTCTTGAAACACTCGCCCGTTTTACCCACGGCATCATCCAGCGCTTCAAGCGCCTTCAGTGCCGCCTCCTGCGAGCGCCCTTCTACCGGCACATGAACGAGGACGCTCATGTGGTGGGTGCCGAGAACTGCCTTGTTGGCAGCCTGCCGCATGCGCAGAGCGGTGATTTCCGCCGACATACCGGCAGTCGTCCGGTCATGCGATAGCCGGGCCTCACTGGTCGACGTCGCCATGCTCGCGTCAAGCTTGTCGATCGGGAAAAACTTCTGCGTGACGATCAGTTCGGCGGGCAGCCGCTGGAACCGGTCGGCCATCCCGGCGACAGCGCCATCGGGCCAGCGTGACATGGCCAACACCTGGCCGATCCGCCGGTGGTTGAGCCCGTTGACCTCAAAAACATCTTTCCCAAGGATCGGATTGCGACCGAAATGCAGATACGCGCTCGCTATCGCCTGGGCCAGGTTGTATGAGTCAGCCAGCACCGGGCCGTCTTCCTGCGTGAGCAGATAACGCAGGAAACGCGCCATCTCACAACATGGTCCGATTTCCGTTTCGACGCGGCCCAGCCGGCGAGGCGCGTAATGCGACAGCGATTTCATCAGCGAATTGACCTTCTCTTCAAGGTCACGCGCCTGTCTCGACTCTGTTTCTAGCTTGTCGTTTGTGCCGGAGGGATTGAACGCATTGAATACGCGATCGAGCCGCCCCACTACCCCGCTGTAGTGCCGGTAGCGCACGATGGCAATATAGATTTCGTGCTGATACAACGACCGCGTCTTAAATCGCGCTTTCAGCTTTTCATTGAGGAAATTCGGAAACCAGTTCGAATACTTGCCGGCGGGCCACCGGTTGGCCTTGCGCCGGATCTCGTACACGTAGATGCCCACATTGCTGTCAGCGATGGACTCCAGCGCGGTGTTCCGCTGATGCTTGTACGCATCAACGCCGGTGTCATCGAGCATTTCCGCGTAGAGGCCCTGGAGACGCACAATCTGCACCAGTCCGCTGTCGAGCGTGCGCAACGTATGGCCGTTGTAGTACGCGTCCAGGCCAAACGGAAGTTCGCGCGAGGCGTGCAGATCAGCCGCATCATCCTTGTCTGACTCGCTCCGCTGAACGAATGGCGACGCGCCGAAATGACGGTCGAGAAAGGTGGAGAGAGACATAGTGGCGTGCTCCTCCTATCGCTTCGGGCCGCGAGGGCCGTCCGCCCGCATGAGCAGCTCCGTCGCGAAGAACGTCTTGCCAGTGCCACCCTCTGCCCAAAGATGCGTGTGTCCCACACGTCGCGACGGCATCGACAGAGCCGGAAAATTGTCCGTCGGCTGCGACACAGGCGACACATGCCGGCGAAAGCGTGAAGATTTATCGTGGTGCATAGGTCTTGGCTCCGCCCCAGTATTTGAGGCTACGTGGCTTCGCCGTCGCGCCAAAGCTCTGATACGCGACCGAGAATGCGAACATGTCTTTCGCGGTAATCAGATAGGAGCCGATGACCAGAAAGGGCACGGTGAGCATTACCGGCCACCATTTGAGGAACATGAAAACAACCGCGGGCAATACGAACGAGCCGAGGAACAGCTCAGCCAGGCAGCCCCATATCATCCAGGGTTGCACCATGCCTTTCGGGATTTCGTGTACTTCACGCATGGCCTCACCTCAGATCTGCGAGGAAGCGACCGACGCCGCATAGCGGACGATGGAGGGGACCGCGAAGAATACAAATGAGCAGATAACTGCGATCACGGCACCCTTCATCGGAATCCAACCCTTCGGCACCCCGAGCACACAGATGCCGAGAATCGCCATGAAGACATAGGGACCCGCGTCGACGAACAGCCAGCTAACGAAATCGCGAACCAGGCCCGTACCAGTGCTGTAGTCCATCGCATAGGCGAATTCAGGGAAAACAGCTACGCACAGCAAAGCAACCAGCAATGGCATGCGCCGCGATTTGCTCGCTTCGACACTGCAGAAAACCGCCCGCGCGTCGCGAGTCTTCGCGCAAATGAAGGACAACAGGCGCTTCGCAACACTCTTACCCACAACGGCGTCTGCCATATCAAGCCTCTTCAGTGATTCGTGGTTAGGCGGTGCCGCGCCGTCAACTCCTACCCTCGCGCGTCATCCAATGGAATGAAGATTACCTACCGCGTCACTTTACTAGCCGCAACGAGCGTGTCAAGTCATGTTTTGCAAAATATTCCCCAAACCTTGCGTGTCAGGTCAGTTATGGATAAAGTCGGCAACCAAAGGAGGGGTATCTAGATATGCCTGATAACGACATTCAGACCGACTCAACGGCCATCGCCAGCCGCGTTCGCAATTTGATGGAGCGGCACGGCGTTACCAAACGCGCTCAGGCGAGCGAGCTAAGCCGGATACTTAATCTCAGCTTCTCGGCTGCAAGCCGAAAGATGAAAGGCCAATTGCCATGGGATCTGAAGCAACTCGGGGCAGTTGCTACGCACTTCGGCGAAACTCCGAGTGTTCTGGTGGAAAACAACGAAGATTTTGAAGACTCGATCGCGGGTGAGGGGATGCTGATGGTGAGCCCGCGTCCGCTGCCCTGCTCCGTGCTAATTGGCGACGAGCTGAGTGGCGACCGATCAGCTGACCTGGTAGCGATCCAGTCGGGCGACACATGGAACGTATATCCAGCCGAAATTGCTCCGGCCGGACGAATATTCAATGTGCTGTCGGTCGAAATACGCCCCGACCTGCCGCACCTCGATAAGCCGGCTATCGCGGTTCTCGACGATGATACTGATACACAGGCGGCCGACAACGTCTGTGACTATCTTAACGACCACGGTCTGAACGCCACACCGTTCTATGATCTGGCCAGCTTTCGCGAGAGCCTGAAGAACAAAGCGTTCGACGCTTTCATAATCGACTGGCTCATCAACGATGACACCGCCGAAGCTGCGATTGTCGATATCCGGAAGGCCGAGGATCCATCGACACCGATTTACCTGCTGACCGGGCAGTTGCAAAGCGGTAAGGCCCGTGTTGACGACATTGCCCGGGTGGTTAAGCAGTTTGGCTGCAAGTGGATCGAGAAACCGGTCCACATGCCCATATTGTTTTCGCAAATCTCTAACGAACTGAGCCGCACCTCGAGCTAACCACGGAGCTAAGCTACAGCGCCCAGTTGCTCGCGATCAGTTTCTGATACGCACGTTCCACTATCTCCAGATCACCCGCTCGACCGCTTGCCTGTATTCCCTGAAGCTCTGGAAGAGGAAGGTTTATAGCCGTGCAGGCCGCATAGTCACGCACGCGCAGCTCGGGCGGGATCGTTGTGAAAAATGCCACTGTAGGCACGTCAAACCCAGCTGCGATGTGAACGGCGGCCGTGTCAGACGTCACAACAAAGCGGGCATTTTTCACCCATGCAATAAAGGCGGCCGTGTCCGTCGATAGGCTCTTAATGTCTGTGTAGTGCTGGTGGTCGACCTTGCCGAAGCCAAGTACGGGAACGTGAAACCTTTCCCAAAGACTATTTACAGCCTCGACTCGAAACGAATGCGGAATGCTGCGCACAGGCGTGCTGGCTGTCGGACAGAGCAACGTATATTCCTTCGATGACCACTCCGCACTCAACGCCGGCAGAGCTACGCGCTGAAGCCAGTCATTCGACTTGTGGTCCCGGCCAACGTCAGCCGGTGCGATTCCGAGCGCCCACAGGAAAAAATCTATCATGGGCATCGTCGAGAAGTTCGGCCAGAACAGATGGTTACCCAGATCGATCCGGAGTTCATCGTCGGGCAGAGAATCGACATCGACGGGAAGATCCACAACACTCCCAAAGATCGGCGCCGCCAGTTCGTATAGCTGCCTGACGTACGCAGGGGCGCGACTCGGACGATAGATAACAAAGGAAAGATTCGGGTGCCGCCTCTTGATCGACGCTAGCGCCGTGAGTCCAATAATCGAGTCCCCCAGCGTGACGCCCATTCCGTTGATGACATGAACACGCGTTAGACGCGAGTAGTCGACTTCAAACGGAGCAACATTCGCATTCTTGATTGCCTGCACAGCAGAAAGCGCGCTATAACCTTCTGCCGCCACATCGGACACCTCAAGGTCATAGGAGGCAACAATCTCACGATCGCGCGAAAGCAGTGAACCTGCATTCGTAAGCGCCGATACCTCATCAAGGATAGTCATTGATCAATCACGTTCGGTTAAATTCAGTGCCGCTTGTTAGCTGCAAGCGCATCCAGTAGCGCCTGCTTTAATACCGAGTTTCGCACAGGCTTGTGCAGGTGTTGTGTGAAAAGTTCGGCCCCACTGTCTTTCAGCAGCTCCCTGGAAAACGCACTGATGCCGATGATAGGAACATCCCTATTCGGTCCCGGCGTCGCTCGTACCTTCCGAGCGACGGCGATCCCGTCTTCCCCTGGCATCTGCACATCCAGCAATACTGCGTCATACGTAGCCTCACTCAATGCAGCCAAAGCCTCGCCTGCGTCGGCAGCAACATCCACATACGCGCCAAACGATGACAGCACATCCGCAAATGACTCTCTTGCAGATTCCTGGTCATCTACGATAAGTACCCTCTTCCGTTCGATGATCGCCGTAACTTGCAGCTCCGTTCCATCGGCCTCTGTCGCAGCTGCGGCTGCCTTGACGGGCAGCGAGACTGAGACTTTCGTTCCTCGCCCCGGTTCAGTGTCGATGTTGATCGATCCGCCGAGCAGATCGACCAGCCCCTTGACGATCGCGAGGCCAATGCCTGCGCCGTCGTGCTTCCTTGTATTGGACTGGTCAAGTTGCGTAAAAGGCTGAAAGAGCTGACTAACGGACGCCGCGGGTATGCCGGGCCCAGTGTCTTCAACGGTGATGTCAAGAACGGCCCCATCCCTGGACGGCGTCACATCGAGACGCACAAGAATTCGACCGGCATCTGTATACCGGACCGCATTCGATAGCAGGTTTCCAACTATCTGCCTGATGCGATCGGGGTCCGACAGATACCAGCCATCGCCGTTGTTGACCAGTGCGACGACCTCCAACCCCTTGCTTCTGGCAGACGTCGTCACGTCGTCAATCATCGATCCAATAACGTCGGCGGGTTGAAATTCCCGCTCCCTCAACGTGAGGCCTCCGGCGTCCAGTCGCGCGAAGTCGGTAAGATCTTTCATCTGTGTTTCTAGCCTACTTGCGGCCACCGCCAGCCTCTTGATCAACGTCGCGTCTCGTTCGGCAAATCGCCGATCCAGAAGTGTATCGGCCACACTAACGATACTTTGCAGGGGCGTCCGTAGTTCGTGCCCGATCATCCCGAGGAATGCATTTTTGGCGCGTACGGCGTCCTGCTCTGCCTTGATCGCCGCGCTCTGCTGACGCGTTAGCCGCTTACGATCGATGCCAAGCATCAGGGCGAGCACAGCCGTTCCCGCCAGGAGTATCAACAACAGCAGGCTGCTCAGGAAAAAAAGGTGGCGTTTCCCGATCAAGTCTTCGTAGACTGTGTCGCGCCGGCCTATCTCGGCCTCGCTCACGTGATCTGTGATGACAGCCAGAGGCTCATCTATCTGCCCTAGGCGAAGCGACAGGTCCACGGCCCTGCCTGGATCTTGCGGCAGCTGTTCGACGGCAGGCCTCACCCTCTCGATCACGGCACCTATTTGCGCGATCGCATCTCGAAAGGAAGCATTGCCGTTAAAGATCTGGGTGGCATCGGACGGTGTGGCCAACACGGCGTATTTCGATTGCAATACATCAAAGCGCAACTGCACCGACCGAAAATCCGATCTGCCAGCGCCGTAGAGGAGAATGGCGTTCTTGGCCTTGTTTGCTGCGATTTCCAGTTGCGCAACTGGCCAGTAGTAATTCTCTTGAGGACCAGCCAGCGCCTTGAGACTCGCGGGCGACAGGAGCAGCGAATACGCGAAGTAAACCCATACCCCGGATACGCAAAGGAGGAGAGCAATCGCGACGCCCAGGACCCGTTTGACGCCAATAGCGCGAAGGAAGGTCATTCAACAACGATCTTATAAATTTGCCACACAAATCGAGCTTCGATCGACGCGCGGTTCAGTTCGTCCGGTTGCTCATCACGGGGATAAATTAGCATTAGTGGCCCGAAGCCCTTCGGCTCCAGTGGTTTGCCATCACGCTCGTAGGCCACAATCGCCCCGTACTGTTTCGCGTCAGAGATGGGAACATCGTGCTTGTAATCATCAAGCGCATAGATGTGTAGGACCTTACCTCGTGCGCCGACTTTCTCCAGAATGCTTTCCAGAGTTGGCCCGCGCCACACGCTCACGGGTGTCCAATTCGTGGAGGTCTTGATGCTCTTCGCACCGAGCGAGAGCAGGTCAGCGCGCGTAAAATGATAAGTGTGTGTACCTGCTTCAGTTACATGCGTGATATTGCCAGTCACGTCAAGCGTCAACTGTGCGGTCTGTGCTTGTGCCTGACCGAGACAAGCAAGAACTAACAAGACCAACCCGATATGTCTCAAGATAGACTCCATGTATGTGCTGACCGTCAGAACGCGGGTATGTGCCGAGGCCTTCAATAGCAGCCAACAGCAACGCTTTCAACTTGGAGAAACCTAAGTAAAGCGGATCGACAACGTAGACTGCCTTGTGCGATCACCTTGCCGGCGCGCACCGACGCCAACACTTGCGGCGCACGCCCTCCCAAAGTCGCGCTAAGATCGGGCATACACTGCCCTGCCCCACGATCACAGCCACGATTAATTCGCTCGAACCCCAAAACATGACAAACGACAGCTCACCGATCCGTCAACGCCTAAACCGCCTCCACCAAGACCTCCTTGCATGCCAGGAAGCGATCAATTTAGCCCGTGCGAGCGGTACCACCGTTGAGACGGCTCAGTTTCTGGCCGAGGTTAACAGTCTTGCCAACCAAGCACATGCTTTGTGGCCGGAAGGCGAGGAACATCGCAGCCCCGACTTTGAGGATATTCTGCACATCAAGGCGGAAATCCACAATCTCGCAGCCGAATGTCGGCGTGTCCTATCCTCATAATGCTCGGCAGCATTCAGGGCGAGTCAGACCTGACTACTTCGCCCATAGTTCATCACATCCATCACACGGTAATGCACACTTGGTCATCCTTGAGCGAAATCTGGCCGAGCGTCGGATCACTGGTATGGACAGCGATGATGTTTGGTCCGGCCGGGAAAGTGCGATAGCCAAGCTCCGTGACGAAAGCCTCGATCGCAGCGCCGTCAGACTTGATGATTTCAATGACCATGACTGGATGATGGCTCGCGAGAACGGTCCGGCTGCCGCGCAATACATCCAGTTCCATTCCCTCGACGTCCAATTTCACCAGGTCCAGACGTCCAAGTCCTAGAGAGTCCAGGCTGACCATCGGAACCGTGGTGCCAGCAACGCTATCATAGGAAATCTGTTGCCCGATAAATTCATTGTCAGTCCGCCGGCGCAATTCCAGACTGCCAAAGCTGGCGGGCCTGAAATAGTCCGGCTGCGGCACAACCAGTTCACCACACTGCTCCCCAAGGGCGGCAAGCCTTACTCGCGCGTTCAGGCAGTTATTCAATGCGATATTGCCGGCTAGCGCGTAGAAGACGATTTCCTGCGCCTCGAACGCGAGGATGCGGCCCCAACCGTACATGTGCCGTGCCCACTCAATCGAATGCACACCAATGTTTGCACCGCCGTCAATCGCGACAACGCCGTCACCAAAATGCTTCCTGCGACAATCAAGTAGTGCTAACGCGAGGCGCACTTCAGGCTCATCAAAACTTGATCTGTTTAGTAGTTGATGCCCAACCCCATAGGCTCCATATGCGTCGTTGGTGTGATAGTCGTTGCGATTGACAATCATGCTTCCGTGGTTGGAAGATGCCAGAACAAAAGCGATGGGGCGTATCGGAAAAGACACCGTTTAAAGTCCTCAAAATAATTCCACGTCTTCGCGGCGCGGTGTAAACGGCCAGCATGCACGCATGGTACGAACCCATAAACCCGCAGGTAGCTTCAAGAGTCGTCGGTGTCATCCTGCAGGACCCTCTCGTAGTCCTGTCCGCCGTAGAAAATGCCAATCACAGAGACTTGCTCCGCGTCGACGTCGAAGGCTATCACTACCCTCTTGCGGTAGTTCGTGACGCGCAGACCCTCGCGAATGTCATCCCGGCGATTGCCTCGATGCGGAAACGTCCGCAACTCTTCGCAGTACGTAATGATTGCGCTGGTATAGCGTTCCGCGATGACCGGCGAGGCTGCAGCCGCAATGTAACGATAGAGCTCGAGCAGTTGCTCCTGCGCTTCCGGTGTAAAGGCGACGGTATAGGACATTAGGCTTTTTCGATGCCCTTGCGGTGTTCAGCGGCAAGCGATGCGCGCAGCTGGTCGACTCCGATGGCGCGAGACGGGTCAGCCTTTAGCGCATCGTAGGCGGGCGCGACCTGCTCGCGCAGCCAGCTTTCCACTGCACGGTCACGCGCGAGCAGCGCCCGGAGTCCATCGCGGATCACTTCGCTCTCCGTCGCGTATTCGCCAGCCGCCACCTTGGACCGGACTGCCTCGGCCATTTCGTTGGGCAGCGTGATGCTGAATTGTTGGGTTGAGCGCACGGGAAGTCTCCCTTTTTGAGTGTAGGATTAAATCCTACACTTTGCCTTCCACACCTGCAAGGCGTCTCCATGCCGACAGGCATCCACACATCCTCACGGGGTCAGTGAGCACGAACGCCGGCAACGGTTGCACGCAGCAAGTTCTTCATCTGGGCAAGCCGTTCGCCTGCCGCCTCGGTGAGGATCCGCGGCATCGCGTGGGTGGGTTGAAGACGCGGTGTCGCCTGCCGGTCTTCTCTGCCCCGCTGCCGCTCGCTTTCGAATGCCGCCTCCCGCTCCGTCGTAGCCGGAACGAGGTGTCCGCTTTCGATCGCGGCAACGAAATCCACCTGCCAGTTTCCGGCGCTAACGCGTGGTGCGGCCTCCCCGCATTCGTGGACGGTGACCATGCTGGCGTCGCTGGCCACGCTGATCCGTCGCGAGGAATTGCAGTCGAAGAAGATCCCGCCGGCATTACGCTGGACCACGGTGGCGACCCGGAGCGCTTCTTGGTCGGCCTCGTGGCGTCGGGCCGCTGCCTGCCGTTTGTTGCGAGCCTGCCAGGCGAAATCAGCGGTCGAGCGCAGCAGCGCGCGTAGGTAGTTGATGGGCCGCTGGGCTTTGCGGAGATGTTCCCAGGCAACGTCAACCACATCGGAAAGTAGCTTCTGATGCTCGCGGGCTTCGCGCATGAGTTTGAAGATCAGGAATTCATGAAATCCCAGGCGGCGAAGACGCTCGAGGTCGCTGGGGAGTTGGCCCGGTTGTCTCTTTTGAGAAGAAGCAGGGTAAAGATCTTTATATATAGCACCGTCTGCCACGCTGGCAGACGGCTGCTGCAAGGAAAGGACCTCGGGGGCGACTGCCTCATGGTGATCAGGTTCGGGGGCGCTGGCGATGGCCGGCGCGTCGACGAGACCGAGCAGCTGGGAAGTCTGTTCAGTGAGGTGGAGGTAGGCGCGACCAAACAGGCCTGCCTCGCCATAGCGCCTCTGTGGAGGGCGGACGATGAGGCCGGCCTCTTCGAGATCATCGAGGCTACGATAGAACGTGCGCATGGATTGCATGGCGCGGCCAGTAAGCAGTTCGCGGCGCGCGTAAATCGCCGCGTAAGGGCGACGGGCGTCGACGGTGCGGGCGAGGGCCGAGAGCAGGGCGCGGGCACGGGCGGGGACGCCGTGCAGATGTGCGGCGCGATGCGCGGCACGAAAGACGATCCACGGGAGATTGGTGGTGTCGCAGGTGAATTCGGCGAGGGCATCGGCATCAATTTTGATATCTGCCGGATTAGCCGGGTGAGGGCGAATGTCCCCCTCGCCGGCAACGAAGTGTTGCGCGATAGGCATGTCTACACGTCCATTTCGAAAAAATGGATGACACATGCTTGACTGCCAATCACGTTCCGCTACACTTCGAGGTGTTTGGTCCCTTGCCCGATTCCAGTCGGGGAAGTGCAGCAGATGGGTGAGCGACAGCAAGCCCAATATTCAAAAGCCTTCGGTTCCAGCCGAAGGCTTTTGTTTTTACTACGGTCAGAAGCTAAGCATTTCGGCTCCGGTTCTTCGTTGGCACTTCATAAGTGCTTGTTTTTTCGATGGTTCCCAGAGGGAACCGGCTTTAATGCAGCTCGCGACCGGCAGATCGCTAAATCCAAGCCATTGAATCAAAAGAAGTTCCCAGTGGGAACGCGCTCTACTCGCGCTGCTTCAACTTCGACTCGATGAACGCCTGAATCTCCTTGGCCCACTGCCCGGCCTGATCAGCCTCGTCGGTTAATTTCACACCAATCACGCCATTGCGAGTGGTGATCTCGCAAAAGCGCTTTTTCCCAACTTTCACTACCAGGGTCTCACGGGCGTTTGTGTCGGGAGCCTTCGGCTTTGCTGTGGCGAGCTTGACGGCATTCTCCTGAGTAAATGCCTCGTCCTCGACCAAACGCCGGATTGCTTGCGTGACTTCGGCTGCCTTGCCGGCGCTGGTCGCGGTTGCAAGCTTCGCCGCCGCATGGCTGCCAAGCCGTTCAGGTCGCTGCGCGAGAATTTCTTTGGCCTCGTCAGGCAGACCCTCGAAGGCAAAGATGCGGCTAACGTGCGATTTGGCGAGCCCTGCGGCTTCGGCTAAGTCCTGACGCGTCAACTCAGTGCCTTCCTGCAGCCGTTTGAAGTTCCAATACTTTTCGAAGTCCGAAAGCGACGGCGACAGCAGGTTGGAAAAGAATGCGACTCTCTCAACCAGCGATTGGTCGATATTAAGGATGTTCGCCTCGATTTCCTCTCGCCCAAGCTCTCGATAAATGGCGACTCGATTGTTGCCGGCGACAATGTCCCAGTCTCCGTCCGACCGCTCTTCGACACTGACTGGCGTTGAAAGTGGGTACTTTTCGAGATTCGCCTTTAGTTCGCTGTATTGCTCTGCAGTCAGCTTTCTGCGCCGCCCGGGGACCTCATGGAGGCGAGCTACAGGTAGTTTGGCCTTCGCCGCCCCCTGAAGGGCGGTCTTGAGGCGTTCGATTTCTTCTCGTTGTGCGGCAGCTGTTGCCTGCAAGTGCATCAGCTGCCCCGGGGCTGTCCTAGGGCCGCCGGGCTTTGTCGCGGTGGCGCGTGCCTGGTCAGCCTCCGTTAGCTGAATGTTCGCGGCTTTGGCTGCTTGATCCTTGATCCAAGACATTTCTAGGCTCCTCGTGTCCACATCGAGCTGACCTTGTCGTCTACACGATCAACCAGTTGGTCGACCGGCGAGCGAATGCGCCGAAGCGTCTCCGCGCCCCCCTCGTAGCTCGCAAGATCGTAGATCGTGGAAAAGCGCATGTTCGTGTTGCGTGCAAGATCGGTCTCGGGGATTTCAACAGGGATCACTCGGGAGCCATATATCTGCGAAATCCAGGCCTGCAAAACTTGCGCAGCCGCCTTTGGCGTTGAACGCGTGACGAGGACATCGACAAAATCGAATTCCTTAGTCCGCTCGTCGCCAAAAGCCTTCATCCCGTTAATTAGGTCGGCAAACAGGTGCCAGAACTGCACCATCGAGGCAAAGGAGAGCATGTCGGGCACGACAGGGACGATTACGCCGTCTGCGGCAAAGATCGCATTAATTGTCAGATAGCTAAGCGTCGGCGCAGTATCGATGATGATGTAGTCGTACTTGTCCTTCAGGCTTTCGAGGCCGTCGTGAAGAACCTGTTCGAATCGCACCCCATGCTCGGTCGCAGACGCTCGGGCCGGGAGCATGAACTCAGCATTGAACAGCTCCGTGGACGACGGGATTAAATCAAGGTTTGGCCAATAGGTAGGAGTGGGGAGCGCCTGCATATCGAATGGCTGATCGCTAAGATAGGCCTCGACCAACGGCATGATTGTCTGGGAAGAATCAACCTCTGCATGGGGGTTGATGCCGTACAGTGTTGTTGCGCTTCCTTGAGGATCAAGGTCGATATGGAGAACGCGGCGCCCCCGCCGCATCGACAAACCCTGCGCAAGCAATGTCGAGGTCGTAGTTTTGGTGACACCACCCTTGAAGTTGGCGACGGCCAGCACCTTGGCCGGGCCTTGACGCGGTGCAGGCTTGAGTTCAGCCTTGATCCATTCGATCGTCTCGGCGACGGAGAAAGAGCGCGGCGCGCCCGGTCGGGTCTGTCGTCCTTCTGGTAGTTCACCCTTTTTCAGAACGTAGGCCATTCGCTGCTTGTCGATCCCGCACATCTCCTGGACGCGTGCCGATGTAATGAGCGGTGCCTCCTTTCGGGGAAAGGGCTCAAGCATCTCGTCCCGGATCTTTTGAAGCATCACGTCCGACAGCTGCGCAAGGCGCATGAGGTCGTCCGCGGTGGTTTTTCCGGGGTGAGCGAGGGTTATGTCCATTTGCGTTCCTACCGTTCACGATGATTGGACCGATTCGGCAAGACTGGACCGCCACGGTCGAATTGACACGGAGATTAGCCGTCGTAAACGGTAAACGCAAGTTAACTTTTTTGGGGATGTACCGTCTCAGAACCGCCTGGGCAGGCGGTTTCGCGCAAAAACCTAATAATCTGCGCGAAGTGAGGCAGGGTAGTTGACGGAATGAGACCACCGTCGCGCTACGTCTCGATACTGTTGGCGGGGTCGGCTTCCACTCTTTTTCGCGTACTTTTCCGCGTGCAAGAACGTCCGCGTAGCAACAGATAGGCCGGGCGCGGGTGGTAGCTAGCGCGCCTCAGCGATTCGTCGTCGCCCCGGCGGTTGACCATCCGGGCATTGGCGCGCCCCACGGGGCGTTGCCTGGGATGTGCACTGCGGCCGTCCCCTGCAGCCGATGTGCCGCGGGGAGAGCAGGGCGAGGGGCCCGATAACGGGAGCCGCAGCATGGCGTTACGAGCGGTGCGTTGTGATGCGGCGGCCGCCCGATACCGCTGGAACACCCGTTTGCACTGCCCGGGCCGGTTGCGGGACGATCGACCTCGAAAAAGGAGCCGTCTCCCGTCGGCGATCTTCCCGCAACGGCTGGCCGCCGGCACATCTCCGACCGGTGGCATTGCGTCAATGTCAGGCGCCGTTCACGGCATCCTTGAACGCCTTGCCTGCCGTGAATTTCACCGTCTTCGCGGCCGGGATCTGGATCTCCGCACCGGTTGCCGGATTGCGCCCGACCCGTGCGGCGCGCGCCCCCGTCGAAAACGAGCCGAATCCGATCAGCTGTACCGTTTTGCCCTTCGTCAGTTCGCCCGTGATCGCCGCGATCACCGCGTCGATCGCCTCGCCCGTGGCGACCTTGCTGTCGCCGGTCTTCGTGGCAACCGCATCCACCAGATCCTGCTTGTTCATTGCTGCTTCCTCGTTGTGGTTGTGATGTCGCCACCCTACCTGATCGGTGCACCTTCGCGCAATCAGCGCCGGGCGAGCCCGTCTCGCAGCAACAGGCACTTCGGGTGGGTCACCTCTGCCCGGCGCGCGGTGTCTGATGAAGTCACACGTGGCTCGCCGGACCTTGAAAAGATAGGGGCACATCATCTCAATGCCGCTAACTCCTGTTAGCGGCATTGGCTTTAATGCCCGAAATAGCGAATAATCTGCTTTAAGGTAGGGCGGGTTGCCGCCAAGTACGTGTTTACCCTTGCTTTGCTGGTTTTTTGCCGGAACGAATAAAAGCGGGGGGCCTCTGCGGCTATACGAGTGGCAGGCCGTTGCGCCGCCTGCCCCGGGACCGCGCCGTCGCGCGGCGGGCACAGCGTAGCGAGGTGCAACATGCCGGACGACTGGCGCGGTTGGGCGGTCATCGCCCTGATGTTGTTGCTGATGAAGATGCACGGCTGCAGCTGACGTGGCCGCGGCCGCCCGCTTGTGGTTGCGTGTGGCTCATCCCCTCCTGCGTTCAACGACACAGGAGAGACGCAATGCGCGGTGACTGGCGCCGGCGGGCCGTGTGGCTCGCGGTAATTTTAGTCCTGCTGCTGTGGCCCGTTGCGGCCCGGTAAGCAGGTTCCCTAACCCTTGCCCACCCCTCGGGGTGGGCGGTTTCGTGCCTGACAGACATATCGGACCGCCCATGACCTACGCGACAACATGCCGATCGACGCAGCACCTCGGGGAGGTCACCAACCTCGCCGCATACCTTGAGAGGGTCAATGCCGTTCTGGACGGCGCCACCCAAGGCCTGTTCCGCGGGCATCGCGACGCAGACTGGATGCTCAAGCCCGGGGTGGCCCGGCAGACATTCAACGTCCGGGCGGAAGACGAGTCTGCCATGCTCGAGGAGTTCAAGCGGCGCGCGATTCCCTACTTGGAGTCCAGTTACGACCTGAGCGAGACCGACTGGCTCGCGATTGCTCAACACCACGGAATGCCGACCCGCCTGCTCGACTGGTCAGGCAGCGCCCTCGCGGCGCTGTGGTTCGCCGTCAACAAGCCAGCCGCGGCGAACGCGTCCGGTGCGGTCTGGATCCTCGAGTACGGAGCGAATGACCTGATGACCGATCAGGAGCGCAAAGCCCCATTTAGCATCAAGCGCACAGCACTGGTCCGCCCACGCCACGTGTCGCGCCGGATCACCGCTCAGGACGGCTGGTTCACACTGCACCGGTCGCATCCGCACGACGGAGAGCTAAGCTCGAATCTGGTGTATGGGGGATCTGAGGCGGGAGATTGAAGGCG
>NZ_JALQCK010000054.1:0-63213 GCF_030464835.1 Paraburkholderia sp. WS6 | reverse complement strand
CACTTGCGTCCTCAATGTGTAGGAATCCTGCCATCACGAGCGACGAAAGACGACGTCATCGGACCATGCTTGAATTGCTTGTCGACACAGCAGAGGAATATCAGCGGGAGCTCGAGTGTGACCGTGAGCTGTATCAGGTGATCGCGCTCGATGCGAAGGGCATCCCGCAGAGCCGCATCACCGCGAGCCGTGCAGCGCGCCTTCTTGCAGAGGCATCACAAATAGCGACGAAGGCAACACCGGCAGACACGAAGCCCCGCCCTGGCAAGCAAACGTCAGCCAAATCCGCGACGAACGAAGAAGCAGACACTGCCCAACAGCCGGTTCCCGCGCAGCACTAACCATTGAGAACGTGAGCGACTTCAGTTGCTCAGATTTGTAGAATGCCTGCCCTCAGTCACGAGCATGGGCGAGCGCCACAAGCAGATGTGGGCAGGCGTCGTATAAACCTAATAACTTTCAGGCGTTCGACATCGGTGCGCAGATCATCGACAATCGATAGGAAATCTCGACGCCGTTGGCACGAACAGCGTCCGGGAAAAACCGTCAATCCTCCCCTTACGGCATGGCGCACGAATATCTCGTCATTTTCCAATACCACGAGCCTGAACCGCGTGAGCTATTTGAGCGCGGACTGATCGAAGATTACGAATCGTCATCGGGCGTATTTATCGAGGCAGGGTCGGCGGAAGAGGCCTTGATCTGGTGCGAGGTAATCGCACAGGAGCTTCTTCGACGCGTCAACGATGACAGATCGTTAGATTGGAAACGCTTGGGATATTCGTGCTGGATTGAATCCACACCAGAAGAATCCCCTTGGGGCCACTGCTTGGTTTTTTTTCAGCACGTTCGCGTCGGCGAGCTGCCGAACATCGACGCGATGAGTACTGCCGCGTACATTCGCTGGCAGGGTGGCGACGGCGCAAGTTAGCTAAAGCGAATGCGTTTGCTCGGCGCCCTCATCCAAACCGAACACAATATACCGGCGGCAAATGCGCTGAAATCAAATGCCAGCTTTCGCCGCCATCGTCGGATGTCCATAGCGCGCCAGTGGTCGACCCCATTGCGAGGCGCGTGCCGGAGTCGTCTACGGCGAGCCCGTGCCGATACACGAGGTCATAGGCCGGTGTAGGCGGCAACCCGTTCGAGAAGCGCTCGAACGTGCGGCCTCCGTCGCGTGTGCGCGTGACGACGAACTGGCCGTCTACCGGGATCCGGTACTGGTCTTTCACGGCGGGCACGAACCACGCGGTGTCCGGCTCGCGCGGGTGCACGGCAACCGCGAAGCCGAAACTCGATGGCTGCGCTTCGATCCGCTGCCAGTGGGCAGCGCCGTCGGTCGAGCGGAAGATCGCGCAGTGATGCTGCGTCCACAGCACATCGGGGTTTGCCGTGCATTGCACGACGCGGTGCGGGTCTTGCACGTTGGCATCGCCGCGCCGCTCTGGCGGCATATAGTCGGCCTCCATGCCCTCGGCACTCAGGCGCCAGGTCGCACCACTATCGGCCGTTTGCCAGACGCCGCCGCACGACACGCCGACCGTCACGTGCCGGCTGTTGCGCGGATCGACCATCACGGAATGGATGCCCGGCGCGTCGTAGCCGCCTCCGAGCCATTCGCGGCGCTCCGGGCGATCCCACAGCGCACGGTTGAGCACCCATGTGTCGCCACCATCGTCAGAACGGAAGAGCCCACCGGGGATCGTGCCGGCCCACAAGACGCCCGGCTCGTCCGGGCCGCCGGTTTCGAGCGACCAGATTTGCTGAAGCGTCCAAGGCGGCGACGGGCTGGGCGCGGCCGCGCTCGCATTGTCCGCGCCGTCACCGGTACGCGTCTCGTCAGCAGGCTGCAGCGGGTAGACGGGAACCGCGCACTCTTCCCAATCCGCCATGCCAGCGCGCCGGCGATGCAGCTTCACGCCGAAGTGGCCGAGATTGAGCGCGACATACAGCGATCCGTCGCGCGGATCAGGCAGCACCATGCTCACCGGCTCGCCGACGAAATACGGCTCACCGAGGGTCCAGCTACCCTCGTCGTCGGCTTGCAGAACGAACAGTCCCTTGCGGGTTGCAACAAGCAATCGATCGCTCATGTCGAGTGTCTCCAGGAGTACGAGTGGAACCTTCTTATCCGCCCGACAGCGCCTGTATGACGTAAACCCGGCTTTCCTCACCGAGCGCATCGGACAGATGTTGTCGGTCGCGCACCGGCCGGCCGTCGACAAACACGGCGAGATGCCTTCGCAGTGAGCCCTGATCGTCAACGATGTAGCCGCGCAGTCGAGGTTGCGCGGCGAAGACGGCCTCGAGTGCTTCGCCGAGCGTGCGCGCATCGATCTCGCGCTCGGGCGTTGCGATATGCCGTTGAATCGAAGCAGCGAAGAAGATGTGCGCCATGGCGGGGTAGCCGAACGGGAATGGCCTTGTTCGTCGATTCTGAAGTTTAGACGATCCGCGGTGTGCTTCGGAGCATCGCCATACACCAGACGAAAGGCTGCGCCTCCGAAGCGGCCGTTGACATGCGGATGGCAACCCGGAAAAAGGCAGTGCTGCTCAGCGCCGCGATAGTGAGCGCAGTACTCGTCCCTGTTGCGCGGGCCGACGATCACGACGACCGCCGCCCAGGCCCGAATGGCCTGCCGTGGTTCGTCGTGGCGGACAGCCTCAGGACGACCACCTATGACGGCATCAGCGATGACCTGCTAACCGCCGGTCTCGGCAAAACCGAACTCGCGGGCCCAGCGCCAGCTATCGCCAAGAAGGAGCGCTCCGGCCGAACGCTGCCTGTGGAAAGAAACAAGGTCAATAAGTCGACATGACGTGAGGTGCTCGCCGGGGCGTAGCCGCGACGAGCACTGTCGATCAGTGTGTCCAGCGATAGATGATGACGCTGGCCCCGTTGTAGTTGTCCTTCGTGATCACGTACTCCCCGGTCGACCGACGGTACGATCGAAGGCCGTACATCGAATCCACGTCATTGCCGACGTACACGGTGTTGGGGTTGCTGTTGATCAACGTGGTGTCCAGGCTGCCTGTGGTGAGATTGAAGGCATCGATGTTGGGCACGGTGTGTACGTATCCGACGAAGAGATAGTTGCCGGCCGCCGTGATCGACTTGGGATTGGCGCTGGTGAGGTTGATCACCGGATTGGGAGCGGTCGTGTTGCCTGCGAGCCAGCCGTGATACACCTCGATCCGCGTTCCGATCGACGTCCAGTCTGCGCTCCCGACAACTCCCTGGGCCAGGATCATCGTGTCGCTTTCCGGCAGGTAGATGATCCGCGTCAATGGCGTGATCGTGCCCGGAATGGGCGTTGCAATTCCTGCTCCCCAACTCGGCTTCCCGTTGGCATCGAAGCCGGTCAGCGGATAGTGCCAGATGGCATTCGTCTTGTCCAAACCGGCCCAGACGTCCCCTTTGCTGTCGAGGCAGAATCCGTCCCTGACCGGTGCGGTCGTATTGAACGCCGTACCCGGAAGCGTGGCATCCGGTATTGCGATGTAGCCATTCGCAGCATTGAAGTGGAAGAAGTAGAAGGTATCGGGATTCTGGCCGGACGCCACGAGGATCCGGTTGGCGCCGACAGTGGCAAGTTGACCGAAGTGCTCATCCCGTGAGCGATCGTTGATGTTGATGCGTGGATCGGATGGATAGTCGATCGGATCGACCGTGTTCGCTACGAAGGTTCCCCCAGCGGTCCCGGTGTAGATGTTGGTGCCTCCATAGAAGTAGACGCCGTCGGTAGCCGGGTCCGGAGCGGCGACCCCCTCGAAGTTCAGAGACTGAAGCTTCCATTGCAGGTGGCCAGAACTGTCGTAGGAGTGAATGTCGGTGCCGCCGTCGCGGCCGAGGTCCCAGCTTCCGCCCCACGGGTTGTTGAGCACGTACAGGTTGCCGGCGGCGTCTTTGCCGATGCCGGTGACGCGGGTAAAACGCCTGTCGCCAACCTGGCCTTTGATTCCCGTTGTCGTATCGAGATACCCCCCCTGAATGCCAAATGTACTGATCAGAAATGGAATGACCAAAGTGTTATAGATCTTGATGTTCATGTCGGGGCCCGCGTCGCCGATCATGAGAAACCCGGTCGACGAATCGAGATACAGCGAGGACGGTCGAGAGGCGACGGACATCTGGATGGTGTTCACGAGCACGCCGGCCGGATTGAATTCGAGGATCGCGCCCGCGCTCTTCTGCGCAACCCAGATGTTTCCTGCGCTGTCCACCGCGAGCGCGCCAGGGCTTGAGACGGCGATATCCTGCCGCCAGACGCCGTCGGTGGTGTAGACGCGGATGCGATTTCCAGGCGAGTCGCTCGCATAAAGGAGCGAGCCCGACGTCGCGAGTCCCGTGATTACATCAGCCCGCTGCTCAGTCGTTGTCGCGCTGACCGAGATAAGAAAGTCGCGAGTTTGAGTGGTTCGGTTGTACCGCCCGACCGTGCCGCTGCCGTAAGTGGCATTAAATTGCAGAGCGGCGAAGATCGAAGTTGCGTTACCCGTAATGGCGCTGCCCTGAAACTCGCCGTGACCTCCTATGGATCCCAGGCTTTGGCCGTTCTGGTATATCGCGACACCACCTTCGTTTTCGTCCCACATGGAAGCCGTGTAGATGACGCCCTCGGGCGCTATCCACATGGAGCGCGCGACGCTACCCACGTGGGTAGCGTTGGTCCCAAATGTGTTCGCCACCCAGTCGGTGGTGTACTGTCCGTAACACTCCGGCGCGAGCGTAGCGATCAGAAGGGCGGTGAGGAACGTGGCATAGATTCGTCTCATGATAGTGAAGCGTGCCCTCCTGAGGCACCTGAATCGGGGGATTGCGGTTTGGCCCATGCTCGCAGCGTTGACAACCTGACGGGCTTCACATGGGGACCGACTGATGGTTCCTGTGACTGCCTTCCTTGTCGTGCTGGCATGCGCGCTATGGGCCGGAAGATTCTTCGATCGGGAAGGGTCTTCTTCGAAGCGTGCCAGGCGCCGCTCGCCCGTTCGGCGAACAGCGTTTCGCAGGAAACTGCCCTTGTCCACTGGCCGCTCCAGCAAGCGTCGCGTCTGTCCAACTCGACGCTGCGTTAGAGCGGTATATCGGCGAGGCGCGGAAAAGGTTGAGCTGTTCGCATTCCCAGCATGGGCAAACGCGTTGGAGCCCAGCCCGAGCAGCGCTTTCAGCTGGTCCGCGAGGTGGATGAGCGTTCAGTCAGCCACCATCTTGGCGACGCCCGCAAGTCGACTTAATAGGGCACTCCATGAAGCAACGGCTGGGTTTTCTACGGAACCGGAGTCAGAATTCAGCTCGCTTTTGTCCGATATTTCTCTAGATGCAGCCTATGATCATTGTCGCGACGCAATCTTAATGCGCGGCTGACTCACAAAGTCGCCAATGCGCTGGCTTTCGTGAGGCTCGTCGGCACGCGTCTGCCGAGACCAGTCGGCAAATGATCGTTGGTGGAGCAATTCACTATCACAACGTCGGTCGCTGTCGCGACTGTGTTGCCTCGATCGAGTCACCGACGATATTGACTTGCATTCCCGAATAGACGGTCGTGTTGGTGGCCTCCGTCCTTTAATCGCTGCCTGCGCAAACGGCGAGCCAGACATACGCAGGGCATCGTCGGCGTGCTGTCGCTCGACGACGTAATCGACGAACTCGGCTGCGACCGGCCGCTGCTCGCGAGCATCGGCCACTTCCATCAGAACCGCGAGAGTCCGGACAGCGTGCAGTCATCGCCGCATGCGCGACACTGGAGCGAGCGGCCGTTTGTTAAGCACTGGATTCAGGCGCCTCAGCACCGCGCGGCCCGCCGCCGGTGCGTCTGCCGAAATCGCGCGACGGGTGCAACAGATGGGGACCCGTCGCGACACGCTGAGGGAGCGACCATGCGCGCACTCGACATCATGACGCCGTCCGTCGTCACCGCCACACCGGACATGACGATCCACGACGCGGCAAGACTGTTCGTCGATAATCGTATCAGCGGCATGCCGGTCGTCGACGCGAACGGACAGGTCGTCGGCATCGTCAGCCAGGGCGACCTGTTGCATCGCGTGGAGACCGGCACCTGCCGCGGAAAGCGCGCGTGGTGGCTCGAACTCCTTTTGTCGTCGCCCCGCGAGCAGGCTGCGAGGTATGTGAAGGAGCACGGGCATGTCGTCGGCGACGTCATGTGCGACCAGGTGATTTCGATTTCCGAGGACATGCTGCTCCAGCAGATCGCGGACCTCATGGAGCGCCGGCATCTCAAACGCGTGCCGGTGCTGAAGGACGGCAAGCTGGTCGGAATCGTGAGCCGCTCGAACCTGATCCGCGCACTCGCGAGCGTCGCGCTGGCCGTGGACTCGGCTTCGCACGACGATGTGAGCCTGCGCGACGCGATAGTCCTGGAAATGCACGGGCAGCCCTGGGGGTTGCCGAAACAAGGCGTCCTCGTCAAGGACGGCGTCGCGCATCTATGGGGCGTGATCGAGTCCGAGGAGGAAAAGCGCGCGATCCGCATCGCGGCCGAGGGCGTGCCCGACGTCAAGCACGTGGAGAGTCACTTGGTGTTTCCGAGCGTGATGCCGTCGCTATAGTCCGCAGGCGGTCGCAAGACGCGTGCAGGGCCGTTCGACCAGGAGCTGCGCCGGCTCGTCGACGCCGAAGGCGTGTGGGCCCATTGCATCGGGATGGCCGACGCGATGAACGGTGCGAGTTGGCCGGCCGCTCGCGACGAACTGGCCCCGCCATGTTCGGCAGAGACAGGCCTGTTTCGGTCATTCATCGGAACGCGCTCAGATAGCCGCTCATTTACTGCATGCGTTAGACCAGTATGGACGATGAAGGGAACGTCCGTTGTACTCCGAGAGCCGTCGTAATTCTGTTCCCGTTTGGAACGGCAGCTCCGGGTCGGCTACGGCCGGTTGCACCAAATGGCGGTGCGGTGGCGGTCCCTTTGACAGCCTCCTTCCGATTATTCCGCCGCAGGTTTCGACCCGGCGCCTTCCGTTGCGCGCTCGTCGGCAAGCGGACAGTTCTCAACTTCGAGCGCCGACGGCAGCAGGTGATCGCAGAACTGCTCGCGCAGCTTCTGTTTGTGCAGCTTGCCAACGGCCGTATGCGGCAATTCGTTGACGAAGACAACGTCATCTGGCATCCACCACTTCGCGACCTTGCCCTCGTAGAACGCGAGCAGTTCTTCGCGCGTGATCTCCGCGTCCATGCGTTTGACGACGACGAGCAGCGGCCGCTGCAGCCACTTCGGATGGGCGCAGGCGATGCAGGCCGCCTCTGCGATGGCCGGATGCGCGATCGCGATGTTCTCGATTTCGATCGAACTGATCCACTCGCCTCCCGACTTGATCACATCCTTGCTTCGGTCGGTGATGCGCATGAAACCGTCCCGGTCGATCGTGGCCACGTCGCCGGTCGGAAACCAGCCGTCGACGAGCGGCGAGTCATCCTGCTGGAAATACCGCTTGATCACCCACGGACCGCGCGTGCGCAGTTCGCCGAACGCGATGCCGTCCCACGGCAGATCGCGCCCATCGTCGCCGACGATCTTCATGTCCACGCCGTAGATCACGTGCCCCTGCTTTTCGCGCAGCCTGCGCTGCTCTTCCGGCGGCCGCTGTGATTGTTCCCAGTTCAGTTTTGCGACCGTGCCGAGCGGTGACATCTCGGTCATGCCCCATCCGTGAATGGCTTCGACGCCGTATTCCTCGAAGGTGCGCAGCATCGCCGGCGGGCACGCGGACCCGCCGATCACCGCGCGTTGCAGTGACGACAACCGCACGCCCGCTTCCTTCATGTAGTTGAGCAGGCCAAGCCAGACGGTTGGCACGCCGGCGGAATACGTGACGCGCTCCGCCTGCATCAGTTCGAACAGGGATTTTCCGTCGAGATCCTTGCCCGGAAGGACGAGTTTCGCGCCCGTGAGCGGCGCGGCATGCGGCATGCCCCATGCGTTCGCATGAAACATCGGCACGACGGGCAACACCGAGTCGCGCGCCGATAGACACATGGCATCCGGCAGCGAACCGGCGTACGCGTGCAGCACCGTAGAGCGATGCGAATACAGCGCGCCCTTTGGATTGCCTGTCGTGCCCGAGGTGTAACAGAGGTACGATGCATGGCGCTCGTCGAGGAGCGGCCAGTCGAATGCGCCGTCGTGCGGTTTGAGCAACGTCTCGTAGCTGATGAGCGGTATGGGCGTCTGCATCGCAGGCAGATGCGCGTCGTCGGCAAGCGCGATCCACCCACGCACCTTCGGGCAGAGGGGCGCAAGGCAATCGATCAGCTGCGCGAACGTCGTATCGAACAGCACGTAGCTGTCATCGGCGTCGTTGATGATCCATGCGATCTGCTCGGGGAAGAGCCGGGGGTTGATGGTATGGCAGACGGCCCCGAAGCCCGTCGTGCCGTAATAGGCTTCCAGATGGCGGTAACCGTTCCATGCCAGCGTGCCGATCCGTTCGCCCGGCTGCACATCCAGCGCGATAAGCGCCTGTGCCAGTTGCTTCGCGCGTTTTTCGCAGTCGCGATACGTGTAGCGATGCACGTCGCCTTCGATGCGCTTTGACACGATCTCGGTCGTGCCGAAGTGACGTGACGCATGGGCCAGCAGTGAGGAAACCGTCAGCGGCACGTCCATCATCTGTCCGAGCAGCGGTGTCGTCATAGCCGAGTCTCCCTGCTATTGTCGCGAACTCGGAATCGCGTAAGAGTGCTAGGAATATCGGACATGGCACCCGCCCGGCAGCCGAGCCTTCAGGCTATTCAACATAGTTGAGGCCTGCGAGTGTTGCAAATAGATAAGATGCATATTGCTCATGTCCCGCGTCTGTAGCACCCGCAATCCGCGCACGGAGACTAGCCACGCGCATGTCAGACCGTAGTCGGCCGATTGCGGACGTTGGCTGAAGGCACCTGGATTTTGCACCGCTTCTCATGTTTACTACGGCGGTACAGTTACTACACTTGGTATGGGTCGCGGAAGTCAGGTGCGCGGCCTTCTCAATTACTTCCACGCACTACACGCTGTCGGAAAGAGCAGTTACACGCTGCACACATTGTTCGTGCGGCATGCTCGTTTCGCTGGTCAAACAGGAGGATGCAATCATGCAAACTGTTATAAGGAGATTTTCCGGAAAGGGTGCAAAGGAGTTGTTCGATCTGCTGGAGAAGCGCACGGCTGACGTCGAAGAACTGATGCGTTCGGTCAAAGGCTTTGTCAGCTACACCCTCGCACGCAGCGGCGATGGCGGATTCTCGGTGACTGTTTGCCAGGACAAGACAGGCACTGACGAAAGCGTGCAGAAGGCGAAGGACTGGATCGCGAAAAACGCCGGAAACACGGGCGTGGGCGCGCCGGAGATATCGGAGGGATCAGTCCTCATTCACCTGAAGTAACTTTGCCTTGCGACTGGCAGCGCGTGAGTTCAGCGGGCGGATTGGGACGTGCGCCGCCGGTCTCACCATCCACTCCTCACGCTCACGCTATTGCCAGTGGTTGCCGGGCCCATAAGTTGCGGTCCCGTCCAGTCGTACTGCCTTTGAAACGGACTGCTCGAGCAAACGTATTTCCACCGACTGGGTTATCAGTTCAAAACACAAGAGAAACGCCAACGTATAACCGCCCCCGGGAAATCTCTGAATCCATCCCAGTATCGGCACCGCAAAACGCGTTCTGACGGAGTCCCGTGTCATTACGTATGTGATGATAATCCCGATCGCCGCACCCGCGAGTATGTCGGTCGGATAGTGCAAGCCGAGATAAACGCGCGGCATGCATATGAAGATCGCGGTGTACAAAAGCGCAAGCACGCCCACGCGGCGCCAGACGAGAAAAATTCCTGTCGCGACTGACATCCACAGCATCGCGTGGTCGCTCGGAAAGGAACTCCAGGTTCGCACGTCTCGCAGACTGGCGGATGGAAAGTGCAGGTGCAGCTCGGGGTTATAGATTGGCCGCACCCGAAATGGCAAATAATCGGCGAGAAGCCTGCCGATTGCGAGCGCCAGAAGGCCGCCCACAATCGTTGCAATGACCATTTCACGCTCCCATTCGCCATGCTGACTGGGTTTGAACCACATCCACCACAAAATGGGTATGAGCACGAGGCCCTTGAATGTATACAGGTCCGCGATTACCCTTATCGCGTGGTTAATCAGGTCGGAGCTAAAAGCGTTGTGCGTCAGGAAAGCTAGGATTGCTGTATCGAAACTGTTCATTCGGCATGTCCTCTTGGATTCATGGCTATAAAAATGCCTGGTTATCGGAAGCTGACGCGCGCTTTTCTCTCAACCGCGAATGAGCCAAGTATGCCACCCGGGACGTAAGGCACAAGACGAATGCAAAATAAGGGGCTTGGGGAGCAACGGCAGTGCCCCGACCTAAGGATCGGTTGAATCGCGCAGTGGGCGCAATTCACCGCGTGCGACGGCCACCGGCGCCGCGAACGAGTAGCGTACGAGCATGTTGACTTCGCGAGCGCGAAGTTAGAATGGCGCATGCAAGACATTGGGGCAAGCATCAATCGTTATCAGAAGTACGGGCGCTACTCGCCCATGATTGCGCTGATACGCCTCGCTGTAGACAGCATGCACCCGTTCGCAAGGGAGGCCGAGGCGCTCATGGCAGGGTACAGTGCAGCGGGTAGCGGATGACACGCTCGTCCCGTGAATGTACTAAAGGACGATGATTTCAAGCGATCCGTGGGTAGCTTCAGAAGCGGGTCGGGTTACCTTGAATCAATGTCCGCTTCGTAGAACGGTGAACGTCGGCTCAGGGTCGATGACGGTCTGACGCGAGTCGATCTCTGGCGATTACCCTATGCAATCAGGATCGGACCGTGATTGGCCATGTGCGGTCGCTGGGTAGTGCGACAGCTCAGCCGCTCCAACGTCTTATCGCCTTCGTCAACAGCCGCTCAAAACTCCCGACACGATCAGTTGCATTCGTCACCTTTGCCAAGACTTTTGCGCATAGTGTCGCCGGCGTCGGTCATAGAGGACGCCATCCGACGCAATGCAGACAACAATTCGTTGGACTCGGTTACGTTGCCTTCTTGATATCGTTGCCAGGCCGATTTGTCAGGATGGCGCTCGTAATAACGTGAAAGAGATGATCCCCCCGTGGCGCGAATCCGGGCTGGCCGACGAGCCAGCCGAGCGCCGACATCAGGGCGAACAGGTCGACCCCATCAATATCGGCGCGCGCCGTCCCCTCGGCTTGAGCGCGGAGCAGTAGTCGCGCGCCCGCCGAACGCAGCGCTGTGCTCGAAGCATGAAGCGCGGAGTCCGGGTCCGCGTGCGCGGTCGCAAACAAGGCGCAAATACCGCTATAGCTGCGAACGAATGCCACCCCATCGCGAAACCAGGACACCAGCGCTTCGTCAGGTGGATTCGACGTTTCGAGTTCGGCCGCCTGCTGTATCAGTTCGTCCACGTTCATGCGCAGCAACGCTTCGAACAAGGCTTCTCGTGTCGGGAAATGGCGAAATAGTGTCGCCAACCCGACGTCGGCCCGGCGGGCGATATCTCGCATGGACGCCTCGGCACCATGCTCGGTGACGACGTCACGCGCGACTGCAAGGAGATGGTCGTAATTCTTTCTGGCGTCAGCTCGCATAAATTGCCTTGACAAACGGATCAGTGATCCGAATATAATGAACCTGTATCCGGATCAGTGATCCACAAGATACAGCACATTTGTGCAGATGGGAACAGAGGCGCAGTACGACACCACGAAAGGAGATGTCATGGGAAAGCTTGAGGGTAAGGTTGCAGTCATCACGGGTGGATCGAGCGGCATGGCGCTGGCGAGCGCCAAGCGGTTCGTTGAAGAAGGCGCCTATGTTTTCATCACGGGCCGGAGGCAGGAGGCGCTCGACGAGGCCGTCAAGCTGATTGGCCGGAACGTGACCGGCGTGCGCGGCGACGGGGCCAATCTAGACGACCTCGACCGCCTGTTCGATACAGTCAAGCGGGAAAAGGGCAAGATCGACATCCTGTTCGCGAGCGCAGGCACGGGCGAAGCCGTCCCTCTGGGCGAGATTACCGAGCAGCACTTCGATGCGACCTTCGGTCTGAATACGCGCGGAACGCTGTTTACGGTTCAGAAGGCGTTGCCGCTGTTCAACGATGGCGGATCGATCTTCATGACCGGGTCAGTTGCGTCGGTGAAAGGTTTTCCTGGTTATGGCGTGTATTCGGCGAGCAAGGCGGCGTTGCGCTCATTCGCACGCACTTGGCTTAACGAACTGAAGGGCAGGAATATCCGGGTGAACGTGCTGAGCCCGGGGCCGATCGCCACGCCGATGCAGGACCAGGTTCTCACCGAGGAGGCGAAGCGGATGTTCGAATCCCTGATCCCGCGGGGAAAGATGGGTCGTCCTGAGGAAATTGCGACGGTCGCGCTGTTTCTTGCTTCAGACGATTCGAGCTTCGTGAATGGGGTGGAGTTGTCTGTCGACGGCGGCTTCTCGGCCATCTGAAATCGCGCCGAAAGCGTGTAGAAGGATCTTTCAACTCGACGAAGGTGATCTGATTTATGTCGATAAATACGGATTCCTTACAATACTGAATGGAGAGTTCGCATGAACTATTCGATTATTGGCTTTGGCGCGGTAGGCCAGGCGCTCGCCCGAGCGTTTGCAAGAAAGAACATCGATGTGACCGTCGCCAGCCGGCGCCCTCCCGAGACGTTGATGCAACAGGCACGAGCGATCGGCCCCACCGTTGTCCCCGGGACGCTGCAGGATGCAATCGCGTCCGACACGATCTTTCTGGCGGTTCCGTTTTGGGAACACCGCGAAGTCGCGAAGCAGATCACAACCTGGCAGGGCAAGACGATCATCGACACGACAAATGCTTTTGGTGTTCCCGTTGAAGACCTGGAGGGTCAGCCGCCGGCCGCGGTTGTCGCCAAGGCGTTTACCGGCGCCAGGTTCGTAAAGGGCTTTAACCATCTGCCTGCTGCCGCCCTGGCCGCTGATCCGAGCGTGAATGGCGGAAGCCGCGTCGTTTTTTTGTCGAGCGATGACGAAAATGCGGTGGCACCGGTCGCTGCTTTGGCCGAACAACTCGGTTTCGCGCCGATTGCGCTAGGACCGCTCAAGGATGGCGGCTTGCTTGTCCAAGGCAGGGGGAATACCTGGGGTCAACTGATCTTCAAGGATCTCGTCAAGTTCAAATAGCGGCGCCTCACGACGAAGTCACAGCGGCCACGCACATCGCTAAACGCTTGCTGGTGATTTGACCGAGATTCCGTTGGCGCTTCTGAGCGAGTGCATGATGGCCGCTCGCGACCCGTCGGCCGCGAGCGCCCGTACTGCAGACGTGATGCGGACGGATGTCCGTTCGGAATTGGAAAGCGGCCGTTGCCAACACGGCGACCCGAATGACGGCTCGGGGTCGACTTGAGCCGGATGCAGCGCGATCAAAACCCGGCCCGCCACTGCGGTTCAGCATCGGACCGCGCTCGGCCAGCTTCGGCCGTTCGCGCGCGCCCTCAGCTGGACATTCGAACGTCAGCTTCGCATTAGATATGCGGACTCGACTACCTCCTTTTTTGTTCTGAGCTGATCAGCACGCACGCCTGAACTTTCATTCGTCTGATGACAGCATTGCTGATCGTCGTTTCCTCCTGATACTGCTACCTTCTGGAAGTCCCGCCACAGCTGCGGCATGCGTGCAATGCACGGTCGATCCGGAGCAGAGGGCACGTCTCCACACAGCTACTGCATCGTAAAGGCACCCATTAAACAGCTACGGAAAGCCCCGGGCGTCGCTGTAGCGCTGCTCCGTGCGATACCTCCTCCCACACTGAAGGCGCTCGCAAGACAGCCGTCGACATTGTGCCGCATGGTCACTGGCGTACTAAGCTTAAGACGGACTCGAACGCACAAATGAAGCTCTATAACGCCTTTGGCATTCCCAGTCGCACATAACGAATGCCACGGCAAAGGTGCCGACTCAACGGCATCAACCATTGAAGGCAACAGGAGCGCCCCTTTTAAAGGAGGGAAACTTGAACTATTCGCCATACTGGCCCGACAGCCTTGCGCATCACCTGCCATTGCCGCAGCCTTCACTGTACGAAAACCTCGAAACCTCTGCCGGCCGATATCCCAGGAAGACGGCGCTTCACTACTACGGCGGGGCGTTGAGTTACGCGCAATTGCGGCAAGAAGTAGAGGCGCTGGCAGGCTTTCTGCAGCGTCAATGCGGCATCGCGCGTGGCGATCGCGTCGCGCTGTATATGCAGAACAGCCCGCAATATGTCATCGGCTACTACGCAATCTTGCGAGCCAATGCAGTGGTGGTGCCCGTGAATCCGATGAACAATACTGCCGAACTTCGGCACATCATTGAGGACTGCGGTGCCAAGGTCGCTCTGCTGGGTGATGAGCCCTACGAGAATGCCCGGCCCCTTCTCGGCGACGCGATCAGCCATGTGATCGTGGCGCGCTATGCCGACTATCTTTCTGACAGCACCAACCTGCCGCTGCCGGCTGTGCTGACTGAGGCCGTCCCCGAGCTCGATGTCCACCCCGAGTTCTCCGTAGCTATCGCGCCGAGAGCCGTGCGCTGGCGTGCCGCACTTGCGGCCGCTCAGCAGCCGTCGCCGTACGTCGCATCGCCCGAGGACCTCGCGGTAATCCCCTACACGTCGGGCACCACCGCTGCCCCGAAAGGATGCATGCATACGCATCGAAGCGCAAATCATGTTGTCGCCGCGTCTGCGCAATGGTGTGGTCTGTCGCAGGACTCAGTCATCTTATGCTCGATGCCGATGTTTCATGTCAGCGGGATGCAACACACCATGAATTTGGCGCTCTTCCTCGGGGCGGCCATGGTCGTGATGACACGTTGGGACAGTCACTGTGCCGCGCAATTGATTGAGCGCTACCGCATAAGTTATTGGAGCGCCATTTCGACGATGATGATTGACTTTATGAGCGTGCCCGATCTCGACCGTTTCGACCTGAGCTCCATCGAGATCGTGGGTGGCGGTGGCGCCGCAATGCCGAGGGCACTGGCGCAGCGCATGGCAGCACGTTTGGCCGTTCCCTATGTGGAGGGCTATGGGTTGTCCGAGACAATTGGTGCAACCCATCTCAACCCTCCGCAGCGCTGCAAGCAGCAGTGTTTGGGCATACCGATTCAGGACACGGAATCGATTGTGGTCGATCCCACAACGTTCGAGGTCCTCGATCCGGGTGTAACGGGTGAAATTCTTGTCGGCGGACCGCAGGTGTTCACGGGCTATTGGGGACGTCCTGAGGCCACGCGCGACGCCTTCGTCGAGGTTGCCGGGATACGTTATCTGCGCACTGGTGACCTCGGCTATATCGACGAGGACGGATATTTTTTTTTCGTCGACCGGCTAAAGCGAATGATTAATGTGTCCGGTTATAAGGTATGGCCTGCGGAAGTCGAGACTTTGCTGTTTGGACACCCTGCGATTCAGGACGCATGTGTCGTTGCAGCACGCGATGCGCGCAAGGGTGAGATCGTGAAGGCATTCGTGGTTCTACGCGCCGGCGCCGATGTATCAGCAAAGCAGATCATTGAATGGGCACACGAGCATATGGCGTCGTACAAGGTGCCCCAGATCGTCGAATTCGTTCTGGGGCTGCCCCGAACGGGCAGCGGAAAGGTTCAATGGCGGCTGCTGCAGGATCGGGAAAATTCGTCCCCCTTACTCGCCAGCTAACGTGACCAGGCGGAGGGCCGTTGTACCTTGAATGCTGCCGTTTATGTTGCGGCGTGTCGAACGGCCGAACCGGGTCGATACAAGGCCGAGCGCGCAGCAAACCGCTACCCATGTGCGTGAATGCATGTAAAGCGGCGGTACGTCGGGATCCTGGAGAGGGTCTTCCGTTAGGTGATTGATACTGGAGCAGCCAATGAACGCAATCAGAACACTCAAGCTCGCTGGTGCTGTATTGATTGTTGTCGCTTCCGTCAATGCGTGGGCACAGGAAAGCGAATCGTCTGCCATATCGGCGGCAACGCAAGGGACGTCGAAATCCGCCGTCAGAAAGGCGAATCGGGCATTAAGCAGAAAAGTGGTTCAGGCGCTTTCGAAGGGCGGTGTCGATACCACGGGCATCAATGTACTCGTAAAAGGTGGTGCAGTAACGCTAGCTGGAAGCGTCACCGATCCGGCACTGATCGACAAGGCGGCCTCGATAGCGAAAGGCGTTTCTGGCGTTACGTCCGTGAAGAATGCTCTGACGATTCGCGAAGGTGGGCCGTAATACCGCCCACGTGCCAATAGCTGCGACTCAGCACACCGGCAACAGACTGATCGTCAGTGTCATTCCTGCTTCGATTTCGGTTGTTGGGGTTGCTGTCGAGGCTCAGATCCGCGTTGTGTCGGCGCCCTCGTACATGCGTCCGGGGGCATTACGTAGGGCACGTCGTCGCAGCAGCACTTATACACCGGAAACCCGTGCGCGTTCGTGCGGATGATGGTCGTTGGCCCGTGCAGCGGGCACACCGCTTTCATGGTGTCTCCTGAGACTCATAAGTCAACTGGTCCTATCGTACACGCAGCTCGCCGGTCCGGTATGGTCCGATGCTGGCGAGCGCTATTGCAACAGTTTTGACCGACCGACGGGGTGCGTTAAGGGTTATTCGATGCCGTGTGCTACAGACCGAAGGCACGCAGTATGTGGTCGAGGCCCGCCACGAAAAGCTGCCCGTTCACGACCGTGGGCGACGTGAGGACGCCGCCCGCGGGCCGCTCAGCGACCGGAAGGTTATCGGTGCTCCAGAGTATCTGTCCGCTTTTTGCGTTCACCGCATACACCTGGCTGGCGATGCCGTCGGCGTAGTACACCACCCCGTTGGCGACGATGGGAGGGATGGACGGATTGTCGGAGATCGTGTTTTTGCCGACCGGTTGCTGCCAGGCAAGGCTGACGGTACACGTGCTGTTGAAGGCCAGCGCGAGAAGCCCGTGCTTGTTGAAGCCGGTCGGCGAATCGGAGGGCGACCCGATGTATAGCTGTTTCAGTACCGGATCAAATGCAGGCAGACCGATGTTGGTTCCGGCATCCCTGGGCTGACTGATATCCAGTGTCTGAACGGGGCCGGACGGAATGGTGGCCTGGTTATAGAGGAACAGTTCGCCGGTCTTCTGGAACGCTGCCAGCATCGTTGGGCAACTACGCGGCTGGAACAGCGGTGCCGTCGCACCGAAGTCGGCGTCTTTGGTAGCCGGCGGCATCGGTGCGTTTGACGCAGTCACAGCGAGGCTGCTGGTGAGCTTGACGACGTGTTCTGCAAACGCGGTATTTTGCGGATTGGCGAACGCGTTGCCCGTCAGGGCGTACACCGCTGACCCGCCACGCACGACCGAGACGCCCCCAAACCCCCAGATACCACCGCCATTCGGTCCGGTTGCACCGTCCGGGTACCATTGCTGCAGGATCGCCCCGCTGGTAACCGAGACTTGCGCGGCTTTTCCATGGTACGGCGTGAAATCGCAGGCACTGGCCGTCGTGACGTATAGCGACGTGCCGCTAAGCGTCGGGCCGCCGAAGACAAAGGTCCTTGACACATCGGCCTTATCCGGGATCAAGACGTGCAATGCCGGAAGGTCGGCGCCGGTTGCCAGGTCATACGCGTGTAGAAACCCGTCCCCGCTCACGATGTACAGCCGGTTCCGGGTACGGTCGATGGCAGGCGTCCCGATGTACCCGATGTTGCCACCTGACATGTTGAAGTCGGCGCAGGTGGTATGCGCGGGCGTGACCTTTTGTTGCCAGATGACGGCACCGGTGGAAGCGTTAAGCGCGAACAGGCTCCCCTGGAGGGTCGCGGCATAGACGACATCAGTCAGCGTGCCGTTGATGTTCACGCCCGCCGCCAGCGTCGGCTGGGTCAGGATGGGGCCGCCCAGATCCTTCGTCCAGTGAGTGTGCAAACTCGCCACGGTGGACGTCGTCAACACCGTCTCCACCGGGTTATTTCCGGTCCGCTGCGCGTTCATGCCGAACGTGGGCCAGTCGGTCGCGGTGAAGGATGGGGCGAGGGCGGCGCCAGGTGTCAGTGCGCGTGTCGCGGCACTAACAGCCGCAGAAGCGAGGTCCGGAGGATCCTCCGCTGGCTCCGACCCGTCTGCAACGTTGTCCGGATCGACGCCACTTAGCGGCTGCCGCTGGCTCACGGCCGAAGCATCGGGGGGCGCAGTCGCTTGCGACGTTTGCGCCTGCGCACTCGAGCCGCCGGCAACAGCGAGCATCACAGCGGCGACCAGTGTAAGGGGTTTGAGGGCGGGGCGGGCGTTCGTCATTAAGACACCTCCTGCACGTCGACTAAAAATGAATGGCTGGTAGGGAAACGTAATAGGTCGAAAATGTGACTGTATGGTGATTGTTCATAGCGCAAAGCATAGTCCTTCCGGAAGGACTCCATTAAGAATGCATCCGCTGCCGACGCTGTCCACCGTCAATAGGCACCAGCCGGCCACGAAGCCTCATTCGCCCGTCTTGCGGCTCGGACGCTCAGACGTCGGTGCCAATCATGGTGCTTGCCTCCTTTCCAGATATTGCTCGACGAAGCTGAGGATTGCTTTGGATCGGTAATCCTTCGCTAGCTGGCAAAGGTGGTCGGCGAAAGGACGATAGCGCTCGTCAAGCTCGGTCAGGTACGTGGCATGTTGCACGATGGCACGCATGTCGCCCAGTCGCGCCAGGTGGTGTAGCGCTTCGATTTCCCCCGGCGGCGGCACGATCAAGCTTCCCACGGAGGGATCGGCGTCGCGTACAGCCGTTCGGCCCGCTCCGGCGGTTTGCGTCTGCGGAACTTCGTCGTTCCACTCGATATTCAGGAGGGCCGCGACCTGTGACAACAGCCGACTGAGGTCAACCGGTTTTGACAGAAAGGCGTTTGCACCGGCCGCCAGGCTTTTCGCCGCATCACTCCCCGAGGCGCCGGCGGAAACCGCAACGATGGGCAGATCCCCGAACTCCGGCATTTCGCGAAGGCGCCGCGTTGCTTCGAGCCCGTCCATCCCAGGCATGAGGACATCCATCAGGATGAGCGCCGGCCGTAGCGCTTTGGCTTTCTCCAATGCTTCAAATCCGTTGACGGCCTCCACCACGTCGAATCCGAGCTGGCCGAGCATATCGACCGCCACAGCACGGTTTGCCGCTACGTCATCCACGACGAGAATGGTCTTGCGCGGCCCCTTATAGCCGCTCACCGTCCATTCGGACGGGACGACAACTGCCTGAGGCGCCACCACCGGGACGTTCAGCTCGAACGAGAAGGCGCTACCAGCACCGCGGCGGCTCTCGACGTGGAACTCGCCACCCATCAAACGCACAAGCTGCCGGCTGATGGCCAGGCCCAGCCCCGTGCCACCCACCCGGTGCCGAGCATCGCTCACTTGCTCGAAAGGCTGGAAGATCGCCTCCAGACGCGCTTCGTCTATGCCAATGCCGGTGTCCTGCACTTCGAAACGCAGCCGCGCGGGCGGCAGATAACCGACGCGCAGACGCACACTTCCCTCTTCGGTAAATTTGATTGCGTTGGAGAGCAGGTTGAGCAGCACCTGGCGCAGCCGTTTTTCGTCGACCCGCACGCCCGCGGGCAGATCGGGTGCCATCTCGCACGCGAAGGCCAAGCCCTTTTCGATTGCCTTCACCCGAATCGTCTCGGCGATGAAGTAGATGAACCGCTCAAGCGAAATGTCGGATAGGTTGAGCTCCGCCCTTCCGGCCTCGATTTTGGCCATGTCCAGGATGTCGTTGATGATCGCAAGCAGATGTTCGCTGCTGCGCTGGATCACCGTGACCCCATCGACCTGGCGTTGATCGAGGCGCTTATCGCGCTTCAGGATCTGCGCGTACCCTAGAATTCCGTTCAACGGCGTGCGCAACTCGTGGCTCATGTGCGCAAGAAAGTCACTCTTGGCTTGATTGGCCGCATCGGCGTGTTCCTTGGCGACGGCCAGTTCAGCCGTTCGCTCGCGGATCATATCTTCGAGGTGCTCGCGATAGCGCCGCAGTTCCTCTTCGGCACGCTTCTGCTCTGTGATGTCGCGTGAGATGCCGAGCAGGAACTGCGGCTCGCCGCGCACGTCGACGATCGGGATCTTCATTGTGTGCACCAGGCGCGGCCCGTGACGTGTGTGCACCGGCTCCTCCGGCACGTCGACCATCTGCTGCGACTCCAGCACGTCACGATCCTTCAGCGCGAAGAAATCTGCCTCCTGCGCCGGAAACAGCTCGTGGACGGACTTGCCGATGAGTTCCTCGCGCCGGTAGCCGAGCAGTTGCTCTCCCGCCTTGTTAAAACGCACGAAGCGCAGCGTCGCCGCATCCTTGACGAAGATCATGTCGGGGATGTTCTCGATGATGCTGTCCAGGAAGTGCTCGCTCGCTCGCGCAGCCTCTTCGGCGTGCTGCCGTTCGGCGATCTCGGCCGTCTGGCCCGCAAGCGCCGTGCTGAGTTCGGCCGTGCGCTGTGTCACGCGCGCCTCGAGTTCGGCGTTGAGTTCCTTCAGCGCATCCTCGGCTTGCCTGCGCTGGCGCCGGTCTTCGAGGAACTGCTCGACTGCGCGCGCCATATCGGCAATCTCATCGCGGCCGTGAACGGGGACACCGGCTTGCACGCCGTCGACGTCACCTTGCCGCAGGAAGTGGCTGACCCGGCGCAGCCGCGCCACGACGTGGCGACCGAGGAATGGCCGGGCGATCAGCCAGGCAAGCAGCAGGCTCACCGCAACTTCGCCCCCCACCCAGTTGCGCGTGCGGTCCAGGTCTTCGGCCAGATCCTGAACCGCTTTCCGGTAGTCGCGCGTGAAATAACCCAACTGCTGGCGCGCCGCGGCGGCCAGAGCGTCAGCCTGGCGGCGCAGATCGTCGTCCAGGTTGGCCAATGACGCGCCGGGCCGCGGCGCGGCTCTGGTGCCCAGCGCAGTCTCGCGCACCTGCGCCTCGATGTTGACCGTGTTGCGAAAGCGCTGACTCGATCGATGCATCGCCAGCGCGTCGACACCGACGTTGTCGCTCGTGGTCGCGGAGGCGAGGCGGTCCACCAGGCGGTCGAAGGATGCCAGCTGTTCGATGACATGCCGATGCGTCTCGCGCACAGCGTCCACCGTATCGTCACTGGACAACTGCGATGCCAGGCGTTCGATCATCAGCGTGCGCTGCGCCAGGTCCTGTGCGTCCTCCTGGCGGGCCAGCCGCTCTTCGGCCAACTGGCGGATCGCGTGGACCGAACCGGCCAACGAGTAGAGGGTCGTGGCACCGACCGCGATTACCAGCGCGGCCAGGCACGAAACCGCGAGCGTAAACTGCGCGGTGAGCGATCGTGGAACTGGGAGTTTCACGGGCGTTGCCAGATGCGGCGATAGACGTCGCGATAGCCGTTGGCCGGGTCGTAAAGCAGACGATTGCCGCCGTCCGCGGCGATGTTGTCCGCCGTCACGAGATGCACCGGAAACACGTAATCCGTGACACCTCCCCCGGCGAAGAGCCGGTTCATCTCGTCGACCAACTGCCAGCCGTGCAAATTCACGGGTTCGGCCACGGTGGCCGTCTGGAAGCTGCCCGTCTGGATACGCAGGAAGGCGGACTCGCTGCCGTCGCCAGCCGACAGCATGGCCATGGCGGTGTTCGGCATTTCGGCCTGGGTCAGCACCGGGGCGGCGTAGTCGAAGTAGATGTCGTTGACGGCCAGTGCATACGTCCACCGCTTGCCATACCGCGCGAGCAAGGCGCGTGTCGTGCCCGGCATCAGTTCATGGCTGCGCGAGATCGCCACGTCGCGCACTTCGAGCAAGGTGCAGCCGCTGCACGCGCGCACAACGGCAGCCATTTCATCGGCCTTGCCTTGCGCAATTCGGAAATTGGAGTCGGTGAAGATGACGACTGCCGCATGCCCGCCGGACTGTACGATGGCTGCCAGCGAGGTCACGCGCGCGACCTCGAGCGGATCCGTCGCCACGTTCATCGCCACGGGCGTGCCAGGCACCGGTCCGGCCTGGGCCGCGACATGCCAGCCGACGATCGGAATGCTCCGCTCGGCAAACGGCCGCAGCCCGGGCAGCAGCGCGCGTGCGTCGCCACCGACGATGATCAGACCGTCTGGACGACTTGCCAGCGCATTCGCAAGCATCTTCAGCCGCAGGTCCGGCGTGCCGCCGGAGTCGAATATCTTTACGCTCCAGCCGATGACCTTGGCCGCTTCCAGCACGCCGTCGACTACGCCGACGATGCCGCCGTTGCGCAAATCCTCGGCGACGATGGCGACGCGTTTCCCGAGTTGGGCGCGCGGCCCGTTGCGAGGCCCGTTCCAAGGTGCAGCGGGTTGCGCCGCAGCATCGACGACTCGCTTCGCTCCGGCCAGGTAGTCCTTCGCGGCGACCGTGGTCCCGGGCACGGGAGCAGTCGGCAGACCCTGCGCCGTGGCAACCGACAGCACACACGCGCATACCCATGCCACAAGCAAGCCCCTCATGCTGTTCCCCAAGGGCCCAATCGCGGTTTATTGACCGCCATTGACGACGTACCCAATGCCGCGCGCAGGATGATCCTGCGAATACGATAGTACACCCCGATGGTTGCGTGTCCTGTCCAGCCACGATTACTGTTGGTGGCGAAGTCGCTGGGGTGCTTTTTTAACGACCCGGAACCACAACGCCGTTGACGCCCCGCGTGTTTTCTACCGACTGCCGTTTCCCGTCGTCAAGATTCCGCCGCCGTCCGACTCCGTCTGTGTGTTCGCCGTGCTCTCTACTCGTTCAATCCGTACTTGCATCGACCGTGCGTCTGTCAAACCCAAGGTCTTCGCCGCGGCATAAGAGAGATCGATAATTCGGTGTTTGATGTATGGTCCGCGATCGTTGATACGCACGACAACCGACTTTCCTGTTGCCAACGAACTGACGCGCACATAGCTGCCGAGCGGCAATGTTCGATGGGCAGCCGTTAATGCGCCGCCATCATAGCGTTCTCCATTTGCGGTCAGATGCCCCTGGAACGTTGCCGAATACCATGACGCCTCGCCGGATTGCAACATCTCGTGTCGCATGCGACAGGAATCAGCTCTGCACGCAGCATGTTCGGGCGCAATCTGTCCGCAAGCCGCGAACAAAGCGCAGATTCCCAAAACTCCCAAATAGCGGAGTGATAGCACCATAGACCACATGTCAGTTAATGAGGCGTGGTTTTAACGTTCTCAAAAAGCTCAGGCAAGCCGCATGCCCGGGTGACATAACATCTTGACAATTTCTTTAGGTCTCATGCAGTGGGTCTGTCAGTCCGACCCTGATTTCATTGCAGGTGTCGCCGATGCGATTGGTACCGGCCTTGACGAAAATACGTGAAATACGTATTCATTTGCCGGGGGCCACATGGCTATCATAACGGCCACCGATCTCTCCCGGTGCGCGAAGTTACACGCCGCACCGCTCAAGTGTTCGGGCTGCTCGCCACGATGCAACGTCCACAACGTTCCGGACATCACGGGTTGTACTCATGAACCGCAAGCCCTGGCGGCCGGTCTGATCTCGGGTTTCTCAACGGCCGGCTGAACATGCCTTGCCAGCGGAGGTCCAACTTATTGTTGTCTTCGACAGGGTTGGGCCATGTCCCGCGCTTCGTTTGTCCACGCTCACGCCGCCCACGCCGATTGGCGGGTGGCTCTCGCCGAGTGCCAGAGGCAAATTCAAACCCAAATTGCGGCCCGTGCGGCGCAGCTTGACGAATCCGCTCCGTTCACGCTCGGCTGGTGTTACGTGAGCGACTATTACGCACCCGCGTCCGAGGCGATCCTCGACGAACTGCACCGGGGTCAGCCAGGCGTCGCCTGGGTCGGTACGGTCGGTGTCGGTGTGGCCGCCAGCGGCATCGAATACATCGACGAACCGGCCCTGGTGCTGATGCTCGCGCCGCTGCCACGTGAATCGTTCCGGCTATTCTCCGGTCTGCAGCCCCTGCCTGCGACATCCTCCGGGTTCGTGGCCCATACCGCGCTGGTCCATGCCGAGGGCAGCACGCCGGACGTGCAAGAATTGCTGCACGAACTGAGCGCCCGCACGACCACGGGTTATCTCTTCGGCGGCCTGTCCTCGGCGCGAAACCGTCCGCTGCACATGGCGGATGGAGTGTTCACCGGGGGAATGTCCGGCGTGCTCTTCGGCCCCGAGGTCGGTCTGATCTCACGCGTGACGCAGGGCTGCCAGCCCATCGGACCGGTGCGCACCATCACCCAGGCCCAACACAATCTGGTGGGCACGCTGGACGGCAAGCCCGCACTCGATTGCGTGTTGCAAGATCTTGGACTCGACCGGGATCTGCCAATCGATGCGTTGTCGCAGGCGCTGTCTACCACCCTGGCGGGCTTGAGCACCGGCGCCGAGGACGTGCCGAAATGGCCTGGAAAGTTCGGCGCGGATACACTCGTGCGGCACCTGGTGGGCGTGGATACCCAGCACCGGGTCCTGGCGATTGCGGATCGGGTCGAGCCCGGCATGCATCTGGCCTTTTGCACGCGCAACCCCGAGGCTGCGCGGGTCGATCTGGTGCGCATTGCAACGGAAATCCGCGCGGAACTGGAAAGCGGCACGGCGGGGCACATGTTGGGCGCCCTGTATGTCAGTTGCTCGGGACGGGGCGGGCCGCACTTCGGAGCGCGGCATGCGGAGTTGCAGACCGTGCGAAATGCCCTAGGCGAGGTACCGCTGGTGGGATTCTTCGCCGGCGGCGAGATTGCAAGGAATCACCTTTACGGCTACACCGGCGTATTGACGGTCTTTACGACCCCGGACTGACGCTCCGGACGGTTCTGATTTTTGCCATAGCACGAAGAATATCCATACTGCGTTCATCCACAACAGCCATTCGTACTCCGCCCTGGCAGATTCATGCATGCCCTCTTCAATCCAAGGCTTGTCAATGACGCGTTTGGCGACCCAGGTCTATACGTGGACTTTTGCGACGAACGGCGTGCCCTCCTTTTCGATCTTGGCGATATCTCCACGCTGCTGCCCCGCCACCTGATGCGTTTGTCACATGTGTTCGTTACCCATACGCACATGGACCATTTTTCCGGCTTCGATCGTCTCTTGCGCGTGATGCTCGGGCGCAAGGCTGGCATCGTGATGTTTGGCGGACCCAACTTTCTTGCACAAATCGAACACAAGCTGAGCGCCTATACCTGGAACGTAGTGCATCGTTACGAGGTCGAGCTGGTGATCGACGCGCGCGAAATCGGAGTGGACGGTGGCGGGCAGCGCGCACTCTTTTCAAGCCGGAGACGGTTCGTCCGCGAAGCCGGCTCATCCTTTGAGCGATCTGACGACGTGGTGCACAACGAAACAACCTTTCGCGTGCGTGGCCGATTTGTCGATCATGACATCCCGTGCCTTGCGTACATGCTCGAGGAGAAGGCCCGCGTCATCGTCGCGAAGGACCGGCTCGCGGCGCTGGGGGTGTCGACGGGTGCGTGGCTGCGCGAACTGAAACATGCGGTGCTGACCGGCGTCCCCGACGAGACGCCCATTCAGGTTCAGTGGCGCGATCGGCATGGCGAGCACGCGATGACCCGACAGGTCGGCGAACTGCGTCACCTGATCCTCGACGTCGTTCCCGGGCGGCGCATTGGCTACGTAACGGACTTGCGCTATACGGAACCGAACGTAGAGACCCTGTCGGAGTTGATGCACGACGTGGACCTGCTTTTTATCGAGAGCGTATTTCTTGACGAGGACAAGACCCATGCCCTGCGCAAGAATCACCTGACGGCCCGCCAGGCGGGTCTGATTGCGCGCCGGATCGGCGCCCGGGCGGTTGTACCGTTCCACTTTTCGCCGCGTTACGAAGGACGCTCGGCAGCATTGATTGCAGAAGTGCAGGCGGCGTGGTCCGCCACGTCGGTTCCGGGTGACGAAAAGCCTGATTAGACGCGATGAACGCGATGCCCGCGTTGCCCGACCAACTGAAAGAAATGATACGAATGAGCATTTTATTGCGACTTTTTAGGCTTAAAAATATCATTCCCTCGGCTTAAAGTGAAGACTCCTACCCACCTGATGAAGGAGTAACACCATGAGCCGAATCACCGTACCCGCAGTTGAGTCCGCCACTGGCGCGACTGCCGAAGTCTATGCCCAGGTCAAGAAGGCCGCAGGCAGCATCCCGAACCTGTTCGTTGCGCTAGGCGCGCTGTCGCCCGAAGTACTCAAGGCGGTGCTGAATGCCGAAGGCGTTCTGGCTTCCGGCACGCGCCAGGACAAAACCATCGCAACTTCTACAGAGGCAGTGTGAAAGATCATGAACATTCATTTCCGAGTGGCAGAAAAGAGCAGCGGGACTTATCTGCATCTGGCATTTTTGCGGTGGTCGATGGTGGCCATCTTCATCTGGTTCGGGATACAGAAATTCACGCCCTATGCGGCCGACGCCATCGCGCCGTTAATCTCACACAGCCCGTTGATGAGTTGGTTGGGCGTGTTCGGCGTAAGAGGTGAAGCCCGGATTGTGGGGACGATCGAACTGACGACCGCGGCCGCTCTGATCATCGGATCGATGATTCCGGCGGTGTCCGCCTTAGGAGCAGCGATGGCGAGCGCCACCTTCCTCCTGACGACGTCCTTTGTTCTCAGCACGCCGGGTATCACTCAAATAAGCCCGACCGGTTTCCCGATCATCTCGACGTTGCTGGAGCAGTTTCTGCTGAAGGATATCGCCCTGTTGGCAGCCTGCTTTACACTGCTTCTCGCCTCTTTGTCGCCGCGCGCTGCGGCGTCGTAAAGGCTCGGATCTATGTCGTATCCTGGCGTCGTTGCTCCATAAAAGCCGAAGGATTCCACAGCATGAACATCGGACCTGCTTCTCTCCCAATTGACCTGGTATCAACGAAGCGGGAACCATGCAGGCTCTTGCTCCGCGTGACGGAAAACCGCTCGTCATCAATCTCTGGGCAACGTGGTGCGCTCCTTGCCAGGCCGAGATGCCGGTACTTGCAAGCGCCCAGGCAAGATACCCAGGATTGAATCTGGTTTTCGTCAATCAGGGGGAGCGGCGCGATACCGTTGATGCATTCATGAAGGCGCTGAATTTGCGCATCGCTAATTCGCTGTTCGATCCCGAACTCAGCGTTGCCAAGGCTACAGAAACGACCGCATACCCGACCACACTCTTTTACGATGCGTCGTAAGCAGCACGTCCGTCGTGCGGCCGCCCTAGTTGGTGCGCTGTCATATATATTCATTGTTAGTGATGGTCGACGCGCCGAAATCCCGGCCTGGTTCTGGAATCTTTTCGGGAGTGCTGCAATGATCAGCGGAAGAACTACCCTTATCGCGCATCTTGGGTATCCCACCGAGGCGTTCAAGGCGCCCATGATCTATAACCCGTGGTTCGAGAAAAACGGCATCGACGCAGTCGTCATGCCGATGGGCGTGAAGCCAGACGATTACCCGACCTTTCTGGCTTCACTGTTCCGGCTCACCAATATCCGCGGCGCGCTAGTCACCATGCCGCACAAAGTCGCCACCGTCGGCCTGGTTGACGAAGTGACGCCGACCGCGCGCATTGCGGGCGCATGCAACGCGATTCTCAAGCGGCCTGACGGAACCCTGCTGGGCGATCAGTTCGACGGCGCCGGCTTTGTGCGCGGCGTCGAACGCAAGGGCTGCCTGCTCGAGGGGGCACGCGCGCTCGTATTGGGCAGCGGTGGCGTCGGCTCGGCCATCGCCGCGTCATTGGCTGCGGCAGGTTTGGCGGGACTGGCGCTGTTCGATGCCAGCGACGCCGCGGCCGGTGCGCTCGGCGAGCGGTTGCGCACGTATTACCCGCAACTGGTCGTCACCACTGGCTCTAAAGATCCGGCGGGCTACGACCTGATTGTCAATGCCACGCCGCTCGGCATGAAGGACGACGATCCATTGCCATTCGACATCGACCGCATCGCACCGACCACGTTTGTGGGCGAAGTGGTCATGAAGGCGGAATACACGCCGTTGTTGCTGGCGGCGAAGGATAAAGGATGCAGCGTGCAGGTCGGCACCGACATGCTGTTTGAAATGATTCCTGCGTACCTCGAATTTTTCGGCTTTGGCACTGCCACACCGGACGAGTTATACGCGGTTTCGCAAATCAAATACTCGTAGCGGTCACATTCGACGCAGTGCGTCTCCCGGTTCTGGTCCTATAGGCTGCTCAAGCTGATTGCTGCGACCGCACAACCGTTGCGATCCCTTAGCGGTACTGATATCCCTCGCATGCCCGTTTCGAGCTATTGCTCAGAGAACGCATAGCCGCGGTTAAATACCTGCTGATCGCCAGCGCTTTCGCCGTGCCCTCGATCCGGTCTTTGTCGTGCATCGCCGAGCTCCGTAGAAACCCGATTTTCGGGCGAAAGTCGCGCGTGATGCGCGAATAGCGCCCACTTTTTGCCGATTGATGTTGTCCCCTATCGGTCCGTCGCGTACTTTTCAAACATACCGTTCGCGCGATCGCAGCGGCGCAAACTTAGACGCTCACGCGGCTCTCTTGAAACGGCCACGCCCGTCTCATGAGTCTGCCGGATGCACATCATGAACACTTCAGATTCGCCTGCGCGGGTAGCGCTCGTCACCGGAAGCATCGGTGAATCGTCAGAGGTATGGCGATCGCGCTCACGAGGCGCGGCTTCCAGCCTTCTTGACCGCTGACGTGCAGGGCGCACGCCGACTTCAATCAATTACTAATATTGGAGACTCAAATGGCTAGCATCACGGAACATGAACCGCACGGCGCACATCAGACCAAAAAGGCGACCGCCAGCGGCTGGATCGGCTCGGCGCTGGAGTACTACGACTTCTTTATCTATGCGACAGCGGCGTCCCTGATTTTCCCCCAGTTGTTCTTCCCCTCAGGGAACCCCAAGATCGCCATTGTCGCGTCGCTGGCAACCTATGGGGTTGGATATGTCGCGCGGCCGATCGGCGCCTTCGTACTCGGGCACTGGGGCGACACCCATGGCCGTAAGACGGTGCTGCTCCTGTGCATGTTCCTCATGGGCTTTTCGACGATGGCCGTCGGCCTTCTTCCGACGTACCACCAGGTCGGCCTGCTCGCCCCAGTGCTGCTCGTCATCCTGCGTCTCATCCAGGGTTTCGCGGTGGCTGGGGAGATCTCCGGCGCCAGTTCGATGATTCTCGAGCACGCGCCATTCGGGCGGCGCGGCTACTACGCCAGCTTTACGCTGCAGGGCGTGCAGGCCGGACAGATCCTCGCCGCGGCGGTATTCCTGCCGCTCGCACATTACATGCCTGAAGACGCGTTTAACTCGTGGGGTTGGCGCATCCCCTTCCTGCTGAGTGTCGTCGTGCTGTTTGCGGGCTACATCATTCGTCGCGAAGTTCACGAGACGCCCGCTTTTGCCACGGAGGAGGAGCAGGGTGAAGTCCGAAAATCGCCGATCATCGAAGCCTTCACGCATTGCTGGAGGGAGATGCTTGCCGTCGTCGCCCTGGCGCTGATGAATGTCATCCCGGTGGTCACCACGATTTTCGGCGCGGCCTACGCGGTCCAGCCGTCATACGGGGTCGGCTTTCACAAGAGTGTCTACCTGTGGATCCCCGTGATAGGCAATATCGTGGCGGTGATTGTTATTCCAATTTTCGGCAATCTGTCGGACAAAATCGGCCGGCGGCCGCTGATCATCGGTGGTGCGCTCGGTTCAGGGTTGCTGTCGTTCGGCTACCTCTACGCGATCAGCATTCACAGCGTGGCGCTGGCAATCGTTATGTCAATGCTTATGTGGGGCATCGTCTACCAGGGCTACAACGCGATTTTCCCGAGCTTTTATCCCGAACTTTTCCCGACACGCGCCCGTGTCTCGGCAATGGCCATTGCCCAGAACATCGGCACCACGATCACTGCATTGCTGCCCGCACTCTTCGCCACCGTGGCGCCGCCCGGATCAACCGACATTCCCCTCACGATCGGGGCAATCACCTTCGGCATAACGATAATCTCGGCGTTCGCGGCCTGGATGGTCCGGGAGACGTACCGGATTCACCTGAACGATCTCGGTGAACGTGGCGCAGTTCCAGTCGACAAGCTGGACTACAACCTGATGCGCAAGCAAACCCTTGCCGCGGCGAAGGCTGCCTGAGTATCCGTGTGGGCGCCAGCGTCAGCGAGACCGTGCCGGTTGCGGGGTCTCGCATCCGGCTCTATCGCGGGACCGTTGCCTCTGACAGCGCTCGCTGTGCCGCCCGGGTCAGCGAGCGGGAGTCGCCGCACAGATGACGTGCGGCATCGGCTGGCAGCGCTCTGTCCGTTACCCGAGGGGTCCATATCAATGAACAAGACACGAATTGCCGTGGCCGGCGCCGGTTACATCGGCCTCGCCCATATGGGCGTGACACAGCGGAGTCCGACCTGCATGCTATCGGCCGTTGTGGACCCGGGTCCTGCTGCAGAGGCAGCCGCGGCCAAGGCTGGTGTGCCGCTTTACCGGTCACTGGACGAAATGCTTGAAAAGAACCGCCCCGATGGCGTGATTCTCGCGACGCCTAACAAGTTGCATGTCGAGCACGCACTGAAGTGCATCGAGGCGGGAGTGCCCATGCTGCTCGAGAAGCCGATCGCGCCAGGCGTTGAGCAAGCCGAGGTGCTGGTGGAGCAGGCCGACCGGGCGGGGGCGAAGATCCTGATCGGCCATCATCGGGCGCACAGCCCGATCATGGCGCGCGCGAAGGAAATGATCGATGAGGGCCGGCTCGGAAAACTCGTTGCCGTGATGGGTGCCGCGGCATTTTTCAAAGCCGACGAGTACTACGCCGAGGCGCCATGGCGCCGGGAACCCGGCGGCGGCCCGATCCTGATCAACATGATTCACGAGGTGCACAACCTTCGCATGCTGTGCGGCGACATCGTCGCGGTGCAGGCGTTGTCGTCGCACGCCACGCGTGGCTTCCCGGTGGAAGACACCGTTGCGATCAACCTGCGCTTCGCCAATGGCGCACTGGGCAGCTTCATGCTGTCCGACACAGCCGCTTGCGCGCGCAGCTGGGAGCAGACCTCGCAGGAGAACAAGGCTTATGCGACCTATCTCGACGAAGACTGTTATGTCATTGCCGGCACCTTCGGTTCGCTGTCGGTGCCGACGATGCGCATGAAGACGTACGCCCGCGCGCAAGACCGCTCGTGGTGGAAGCCGTTCGAAGTCAGCGTCGCCGAGATGACGCGCGAGGATCCGCTCGCGCGTCAGATCGAACACTTCGGCCGCGTCGTGCGAGGGGAAACCGAACCGATCGTCAGCGCACGGGACGGTCTGCGGAACCTGCGCATTACCGAAGCCATCACTGAAGCTGCGAAAAGCGGATCGATCGTCGACACGACGCCGGTCTGATTTCGCTGCCCGACATCACGGCATCGCGGTCGCGTTCTAGCCAGTGGAGGAGAAAAAACATGCGGCTGCGCCGCCGAATGGCGCACACCGCGGTCGCTTAAGAGTACCCGGACGTCAGCGCGTCCGGGTTGAACTAGACTTGGTAATGGCATGCTGCGCGGACAGTTTCCCGGGCACGCTGTCATGATTGCTCGCGACATACGCGAGACAGGTTGAACCGATATCCTGGAGTGTTAGCCATGAGTCAACCATGCATTATCTCCGTAGCCATCACAGGCTCAGTGCCGCGCAAGAAGGACAATCCGGCCGTGCCGATCACAATCTCCGAGCAGATTGAAAGCACCCATGAAGCGTACGAAGCCGGTGCATCGCTCGTTCATCTGCACGTGCGCGACGAACAGGAAAACTCCAGTTCCGACCGGTCGAGTTTCGCCGCGCTTCAGGACGGCATCCGCAAGCACTGCCCCGACATCATCATTCAGTTTTCGACAGGCGGCCGCGGCCGCTCATTCGAGCAGCGTGGCGCGATGCTCGATCTGCGGCCGGACATGGCATCGCTCGCGACGGGTTCGGTCAATTTTCCGACTACCGTCTATGAAAATCCGCCGGACTTCGTGCGCGCGCTCGCGAAGATGATGCTCGACTACGATGTCAAACCGGAAATCGAGATCTTCGATCTGGCGATGCTGTACAGCACGGTGGACCTCGTGCAACAAGAGCTGCTGAAATCCCCGGTGCATGTTCAGTTCGTGATGGGCGTGAAGAACGCACTCCCGGCACGTCGAGAGATTCTTGAGTTCGAGGTCCAGCAACTCAAGGCGTTGTTGCCGGATGCAACATGGACCGCGGCTGGCATCGGGCGGCACCAGCTCGAGGTGAACCACTGGACGTTGCAGATGGGCGGGCACTGCCGCACGGGTCTGGAAGACAACGTGCGCTGGGACAAGGAAACGCTAGCGAAGAGCAATGCGCAACTGGTCGCGCGGGTGGCGTCGTTGTGCGGCGAATATGGCCGGCCGGTGGCGAGCGCAGCCAAAGCGCGCGAAATGCTGGGTCTGCCGGCTCGATAACCCGACGCGATGCGCGAGCACCCGGCCCAGCGGGCGGTCCGCCTCAATGGCACGCGCGACGTCGGGCAACGATGCCCCATGGAGGGCGGCGGTAACGTAAGCCGAGGAACAAGTCATGCGCCGAACCATCGCGACCGTGTCGCTCAGCGGGACGCTGCCCGAGAAGCTGGAGGCCATTGCGGCCGCGCGCTTCGACGGTATCGAACTGTTCGAGAACGACTTCATCAACTTCAAGGGCACAGCCCGGGACTTGCGCGTCATGGCGGCCGACCTTGGGCTGACCATCGACCTGTATCAGCCGTTTCGCGACTTCGAAGGGATGCCCGAAGCGCAGTTTCGGCGCAGCCTGGAGCGTGCCGAGCGCAAGTTCGACCTGATACAGGAACTGGACGCGCCGGTCATGCTGTGCTGCTCGAATACGTCGCCGCTCGTCATCGACGATCCGGCGCTGGCGGCCGCGCAACTGCACGAACTTGCCGGGCGCGCGGCGATGCGCAACCTCAGGGTCGGCTTCGAAGCGCTCGCGTGGGGGCGTGTGACCAAGCTGTATGGGCAGGCGTGGGAGATCGTCCGGCGCGCTGATCATCCGCACCTTGGGTTGATACTCGACAGCTTTCACACACTGTCGCTCAACGATGACCCGTCGGGCATCGCCGACATTCCGGGGGAGAAGATCTTCTACCTGCAGATGGCCGACGCGCCGCTACTGTCGATGGATGTGCTGCAATGGGCGAGGCACCACCGGTCGTTTCCCGGCCAGGGACAGTTCGACATGACGAATTTCCTCGAGCAGGTGCCGCTGGCGGGCTATACCGGACCCTTGTCGCTCGAGATTTTCAACGACGTATTTCGCGAGACGCCCAATCGGCGCACTGCGGTCGATGCTATGCGCTCGCTGTTGTATCTGGAGAGCCAGGTGCGCCAACGTCTGCAGGAGCCGGCGCAGAGCAACGCACGCTTCACGGACCGGCGCGCGAGCGTGCTGCAACGCGTCGAGCTGTACAGTCCACCCCCGGTGCCCGACATCATGGGACTGTCGTATATCGAGTTCGCCGCGGATGAATCTTCAGCCGAAGCTTTTGACGTACTGTTGCGGCAGTTCGGCTTTCGGCGTGCCGGCACCCATCGCTCGAAGGCCGTCGTGCTGTACCGGCAGGGCGACATCAATCTGATTGTCAACGCGCAGCCGGACTCCTTCGCACGCCGCCGCTTCGAGGCCCACGGGCTGTCTGTGTGTGCGCTCGCCATGCGCACCGCCGATCCGGCAAGCGCGGTCGGCCGCGCCACCGCGATGCACTCCCAGCGCTACGATGGTCCTTTGGGGCCGCATGAGCAGCGGGTTCCGGCGATAGTTTCGCCCGGGGGGATGCTGATCAGCTTCGTGTCGTCCGCGCTCGGACCAAATGGTCTGTACGAGGCGGATTTCGTGCTGGAGGACGAGCCCGGCAGGTCCGCCGCTGGAGCCGGCCTGAAACGTATCGATCACGTTGCGCTCGGGCTCGCCGTCGATCAACTCGACACGTGGATCCTGTTTGTGCGCGCGGTGCTCGGCCTGGAGCCCGGGGAGAGCCTCGAACTCGCCGATCCGTTTGGCCTGGTACGCAGCCGCGGCGTAGCCAACGCAGATCGCAGCGTGCGACTGGTGCTCAACGTCTCGCTGAGCCAGCGCACGCGCACGGCCCGCACGGTGAGCGCCGGAGGAGGCGTGGCGGTTCATCACATAGCCTTGAGTACCGATGACATCTTCGACGCAGTGGCGCGCCTGACGGCCAGCGGCGCGCGCTTCGTGCCGATCTCGGGAAACTACTACGACGATCTGATCACGCGCGTCGACCTCGATGACGATCTGCTGGCGCGCTTGCGAAGCGCGGGCGTGCTGTTCGACCGGTCCGCGGCCGGCGACTATTTCCATATCTACACGGAGTGTTTGGACGGCGGGCTGTTCTTTGAGGTCACGCAGCGCGTGAATGCATACGATGCGTACGGCGCGATCAACGCGCCGGCACGCATGGCTGCGCAAGCTCAAGGAGCCTGACGACGCAATCGATGCGGCACCAGGTCCTTCATCGAACGAATGGAACGAGACGACATGACACAGCAATCTTTGCGCGCGCTCTCGCTGTCGGCGCTGACCATACTCGAACTGAGCCCGCCGCAGATGGTCGAGTGCGCAGCCCGGGCCGGCTACGATTTCGTCGGCCTGCGGCTGCTCCCGGCGACCGATCACGAAGTGCGGTACGAGTTCGTCGGCGACACCCCGCTCAAACGCGAGACGCTGGCGCGCCTGAAAGACACCGGCGTGCGCGTGCTCGACGTCGAGATCCTGCGGCTCAAGCCCGATACCAATGTGACCGCGTACAAGCCCACGCTCGACACCGCCGCCGAACTTGGTGCGCGCTACGTGCTGGTGGCTGGCAACGACCCGGATGAGGCTCGTACCGCCGAGCACCTTGCGCAACTCTGCGATCTCGCCGAGCCGCTCGGCCTTTCTCCATCGCTCGAACCGATGCCGTGGACCGACGTGAAGAACATCACGCAGGGCGCGCGCATCGTGAAGGCAACGCGGCGGCGCAACACAGGGCTGATTATCGATCCCATCCACTTCGACCGGGCAGCGTCGTCAATTGACGAGCTGCGCGCGTTACCGCGCGAGTACTTCGGATACGTGCAGTTCTGCGACGCGCCCGCCGAACGTCCCACCGATCTCAACACGCTGCTGTATCAGGCGCGTTGCGAGCGTTCGATTCCGGGGGAAGGCGGTCTCGATCTGGCGGGCATCCTGCGGGCGCTGCCCGACGATTTGCCGATCAGCATCGAAGTGCCGATGGAGCGCTGGGCAAAAACGGCGAGCGCCGTCGAGCGGGCTCGCAAGCTGCGCGATGCGACATTTGCCGTCGTCGAACGGGCCTATGCGGGGGTGTAAACGGCGGGCTGATCTTGCCTGGCCGAGTTTACCAGTCCACCAGTTAGTCGACCGGCAGGAACCGGCCGAGGCTGTGTGTAAGGAAAAGCTCGTGGGCGCAAACCTGCTCACAGCCGATGATGAAGCTGCCCTTTCTCTCATACGCGGCCGCCAGGGCGAAAACGTGTGTGAACGGTAACGTGGAGACCGGAGCGGCATGCCACGATACGTTCACCCCGTATCACGGCCAGCGCAACCGATTGCCTTCCCGTCTTCCTAACTAGCCGCCGGACACAGCCAAAACGCAAATCAGCGCGTACCGCCACGCAACGGTCCAAGCATGTCGTGGATGCCAAACGTCATCATCGCGAGAAACGCCAAAAGCGCCAGATAGTAAAACGCATAAGTGAGTTTCACCGACGGTGCAATGCCATAGTATCGAACGTTCTCCGGACTAGCCGGATCGTAATGCCATGCGCGCTTGAGTTGCGGCATCGCCAGGATAGCCATGACGATCAGGAGTGGACTAGGATGCCACGCGAACAATCCGACAAGCACAGGAACGAGATAATGGCCATGCTCCGTGAAGCCGACCATTAACATAACGATCCGGGACGCAATGCAACCGGCATATAAAATTTATCGATACAACTGAGACGAAAGATGAAGAAGCTATTTACCTTCGCCGTGTCGGTACTGCTGCTGGTTGGCGGGTTGCTTTTCCAGCAAGGGGCGTTCGCGGATAGCGCGACTCCTGACGCAAGCACGAAGGCGTTTTACGCCTGGTATATCAAGTTGGAATCTAAAGATACCTATCCGTTGTTGGACAAGGGCATTTATGTCTACGTGACCAAAACGACGGTTGACAGACTTCGAAGCGCGTATCGCCATAACAGGCTGCCTGGCGACGTCGACTATTTCACGAAGGTTCAGGACTACGACGAAGAGGACTGGTCTAACAACATCGCAACACACCAGGCGATCATGCTTGACGATGTTGCGGTTGTTCCAGTTACTTTCGGCTCGAAAGACAGAATCAGCGTGTTGGTTTTTCTGCGCAAGCAAGGTGACAACTGGAAGATCACCAAAGTCGACGACACGCTAGATTATCAATAGACATGTCTAACGTCGGCGGTCACGTTGTCGACCTGCTGATGCATGTTCAAGGCATACACCTAACTCAATCCCTTTCCAGCAATGTCAGACTCCGACGCGCTCGATCGGTTTGAGATGACCCAAAGCATCACCCCCACCGCCTCCGCCTGCGACGCCTCGGCCGCCGTGAGGCCGAACGCCTGGCGCAACTGGACCGCTGTCACGAGACGAACGCCGTGTGACACGCTTTAGCTGTCGGCGCCGACTAGGTAGTCACAACATTAGTTGAAGTTGTCGTCAGCCTTTCAGCCTGTCGATCGTATAGGTGTCGGGATCGGTTTAGCAGGGATCACAGGCATCAACCAGATATTCGAATGACACGTGGTTTTGAAATGACTGCCGCTGTACCGTCTTTAAGATTACGAAGGCAGAAAACTGAAGGGAGAATGAAAGTGTCGAGCTACCATGCCAGAATTACCGGAAGCGACTACGCGGCGATGGCCGACCTCGTGACAAAGTATAAAGTCACGGTCGCCCGGCATACTGTCGAGAAAGTCGCAGAAGGCTACCGCGTCGACGCGCACGCTAGCGACGAACAAATTCGTGCGCTTGAAGCTGCGGGTTACAAGGTTGAACGTCTTGAGGATGCGCAAATCCAGGGTGTGGCGCGACAGAAGGAGAAACGCAAAAGCCCAGTCGGCGCATTGACGCGTGAAGCATTGTCGGTCGCCGCTGGCACGGGATACCTCGACGTCGCGCATATTGAAGCGGCCCTGGCTGCCGAATCAGAGGCTCCGAATGACGCGTTCACCACGTTGATCAAGCTGCCGAACGAGACATGGGAGAAGCGTGTTTGTCACGCGCTCAAGATTGGCAAAGGCAGCGGCGCGGGCCGCGTCGGAATCTATTTCCTTGGCGGCGTTCACGCACGCGAATGGGGCAGCCCCGACATTCTCGTCAACTTTGTGCAACTGCTCGCCAACGCATACCGGACAAATACGGATATCACAATAGGCAGCAGGACCTTTACCGCAGCGCAGATCAAATCCGTGGTGGAGAAGAAGGACATTTACGTCTTTCCGCAAGCCAATCCTGACGGACGCAACTACAGCATGCTGACCGAACCGATGTGGCGCAAGAATCGTCGACCGGCACCGGCGGGACATACGCAATCCCAATGTGTCGGTGTCGACGTCAACCGCAATTACGATTTTCTCTGGAACTTTCCAAAGTACTTCGATCCGAAGTCGCCGATTGCAAACTCCACGGATCCGTGCGATCACGATGTCTACATTGGCCCCGCGGCAACCTCCGAGCCGGAGACAAAGAACGCTGTCTGGATGTTCGACAACTTTCCGCACATTCGCTATTTTGTCGACCTGCATAGCTACTCGGAAGACATCCTGTACAACTGGGGTGACGATGTCGATCAAAGCGCCGATCCAGCGATGAATTTCCAGAACCCCGCGTATGACGGCAAGCGCGGCATCGCTAACGACAAGGCATACCGAGAGTACATCGCGGCCGAGGACAAGAAGATCGCAGTCAATCTGGCGAATGAGATGCGTGATGCGATCAAGGCATCGCGTGGCCGACTCTACAAGACGGAACAGTCGATGAGCCTTTATCCGACTGCCGGCACGTCGGATGATTATGCGTTTAGCCGTCACCTGGTCGATGCAAAAAAAGCGAAGGTGTTTTCGTACACGATCGAGTGGGGCAGTCCGCAAAATCCAACCCCATTCCATCCCCCGTATCCGGAAATGAAGCAGATCATCGACGAGGTCACGTCGGGACTTTTGGCGTTTTGCATTTCGGCGCAGTGACTATCGCGCCTCCAGCAGGAAAAGGTTTCAGCAGCAACGAATCGCGGGCCGCTCTAATGGTCCAGCCGAAGTTCGGTATCGGATAAAGCTGGTCTCTGTGCGTAGATCGCGGACGATACTCGTCGTAAAGGCTATACTGGCACACCATAGGTATCAAGTCGCGCTACGACTTCAAGACAGTGACGTGCGAGTCAACTATGTTCGCTTCAACAGCCGATGCGTCGACGATGCGTTGCGTCGCCACCGGACGTTTGAAACATGTGCAACTAAGCCGGCGCGTATGTCTGCATGGCGCGAGAATCGCTGCATTGCCGCCGGCCACTCAATTTGCTGACGCGCAACCGAATCAGGCAGCGCTGCCTTTTTCGACGGACAAATGGTCCGTGGGTCAGAAAAAGGGACATGTGCAATGGCCAATCAGGTAATTTTCAGTGGCGCTCCGTCGCAGGCATGCAACCTTGCCGCGATCCTGAAGGGGGGCGCTGTCATGGCAATGATTGGCGCTATACATGTCTGCGCGTCTAACTCTTTCCCGCTTCAGTGGCATGTGCTGCTCGCACAAGCTGGTGCGGTTTTGATCGGTGTCGGCTTGCCGTTCGCCAAGACCGCGTTCACCCGAATCGTCATCGATACCGCGCGGATTACCTGGACGCAAGGTATTCTGCATCGCCGTGTATCAATTCTCGAGATTTCCCGGATTCAGTGCGTCACGTCGATCCACCCATGGTGGCAGCGCCTGTTGGGCGTCGGCACGATCATTCTAACGACCAACGATGCAACTCGTCCCGTGAGGCGTCTGCCGGGCATCAAGGGCGCTGACCAGGTCGGCAGGAGGCTTGCCGAGGCCGTTGCCATGCATCAGGCGCGGGGCATTTCCGCAAACACATATGATCCGAACGCCGCTGGTTACTCTCAGGCGCAGAGTGGTTGAGCAGGCGGTATCGGTTCGCGACTGACAGGTCTTGTCGACCGTCCCATACTGGCCGCGTGCCTTCAAACGGCATGTGCAGTTTCCGATGCTCGCGTGTCCTGTTCAGCCACGACATGATGACGCGTCATGGCGCAAAGCTCCCTTGCACTCAGCTCAATCAGAGCGGTGAAGGCAGAACGCTCGACCAGTCAGGTAAGGCATCAAGATCCGGCCGCATCGTGACGCTCTCCTGTTCGTTGGGATCGGTTCGGGCGATTACCGCGACGCAAGGCTCATCCGCGCTCGCGTTGTACGGAACATGCGGCATCCCTGCGGGGATGTAGAAGAAATCTCCGGCCCGAACCACCGCATGGTGCTCCAATCGTTCGCCATACCAGCACCCCGAGATGCCGCTCAGCTGATAGATGGCCGTCTCATGCTCCGCATGGAGATGCGCTTTGGCCCGGGCAGCCGGCGGAATTGTTGCTAGCTGAAGATGCACATGCTTCGATCCCACACTTTCAGCTGAGATACCTACCGCATAGGTCAGCCCTTGCTTCCCCTCGAACTGTGGGCCGGCTTGCACCAGTTGACAGGTTGGAGTGCCAGGCTTGTGTGTGCTGATGTTCATCGCTTCTCCAAACAATGAGCGCCGACGTCGGCGAAATGGCGTGCATACGACCGCAGAATACACCCGCCCGCTGTTTGAAAATGGTCATCTTTTATCGGGAGATGTCGGCCATGAAGCGCCATTCGACAACATCGTTAGACAGTCTCGGTTTGTGGCTTAGTCAGTGATGAGCGGGCCAGCCTCATACTGCTCATCGGTTACCGGCTCCATCCACTCGACGTTCTTGCCGTCGAGCATTTCAGTGACCGCAAAGTGCGACATCGCCGTGGTTGCAGCAGCACCGTGCCAGTGTCGCTTTCCGCACGAGCACGAGACGATGTCACCAGCGCGGATTTCACTGCGCTGGCCACCTTCGCATTGAGTCCAACCTACCCCTGAAAGCACGACCAGAATCTGACCGAGTGGATGCGTATGCCAGTGGGTGCGCGCGCCGGGCTCAAACGTCACGATGGCACCACCGGTTCGCCCCGGCTCCTCCATCTGGAACAGGCTGTCGATACGGACGGCGCCGGTAAACCAGCTTCCCGGGCCTTTGATGGACGGCTTGCTGCCGTTGCGGATGATGGTTTGGGCTTGTTTGTCTGTCATAGCTTTTAATCCTTTCACGTAGGAGTCTGGCGTAACGTCACACCATTATTGCGGTGCCAGCTCTCCGAACCAGTAAGACGCCGTCACGCCACCATCCATCAGGAAATCGCTTCCGGTGATGAATCCTCCGTCAGGCCCCATGAGCAGCGCGGCAACATTTCCAACTTCATCCGGCGTGCCGGCGCGCTTGGCCGGGCACCCGTCAATCATGCGCCGATAGCCTGCCCCACGCGGGCCGGATAACTCGTCCTTCGCAAGCGGCGTGATGATGATGCCTGGGCTGATGGTATTGATACGAGCGCCACGCTTGCCCCAGCGGACTGCCTCAAACATCACGCGCAAGGCGTTGCCGCGTTTCGACAACTGATAAGCATGCAACGAATCCTTTACCTGATCAGACTGAAGCATTGGCAGCTTTAGCAATTCTTCGACAGGCGTCGTCGCAAGCGCGTGGTTATCTTCCGTGGTCAGCGGCGGCAGACGATGACCGGACTGAGAGGCGATTACAACTCCCGCTCCGCCCTCGGCCATCACTTCGCCAAATACTTCGAGGATCAACGCCGTGCCGTAGAGATCGATTTTCAGGATCGTCTCTGGTGAGGCCTGCGACGGCGAAACGCCGGCCGCATGAATGAGGCCATGGACGGCGCCCAGTGAAGTCGCTTTCGCGACCAGGGCCTCAACGGACGCACGCGATGAAATGTCGACGGCCGCCGTCGTCACCTCAAAACCCGCCTCGCTCAGCGTCTTTGCCGCTGCGTCGGCCTGCTCCTGACGCAGGTCGGCGAGTAACAGGTGTTTGCCTGTGCCCACCCGTCGCGCAATGGCTTGCCCAATTGATCCCGGACCGATTACAACCATGACTTTTTGCATGACGCTTCTTCCTTGTTCCTGGATTGGCCGATCGCTTAAATTTCCTGACGAGTGGGTCGAAACAGGATTTCATTTACGTCGACTTCCGGAGGCTGACTAATCGCGAAGGCGACGGCGCGTGCGAACGATTCCGCTGGGATCGCGATCTCTTCGTAGAACTTGCTGATGAAGCCGGCTATATCCGGTTCCGTAATGCTGTTCGGAAGCTCAGTCGCAACCGCACCCGGCGAGAGAATCGTCGTGCGAAGACCGTAGGGTTTGACTTCCTGGCGCAAGCCTTCCGAGATCATGAGCACGGCGCTCTTGGTTGCCGCATAGACAGCGCTGCCGGGCCGCACGATCCGTGCCGCCACGGAAGCGACGTTGATGATCTGGCCGCTCTTCTGCTGTTTCATGTGTGGCAAGGCAGCGGCGATGCCGTACAACACACCCTTGATATTTACGTCGATCGTCTGGTTCCAGTCATCGATCTTCAGGCGCTCAAGCGGTGAATGCGGCATCAATCCGGCGTTGTTGAGCATGACGTCGACGCGCCCGAAGGTCTGCACTGCTGCATCGACCAGGGCTTTGACATCCTCGTGACGAGTCACGTCGGTTGCCATAGCCAGTGCCTTGCCGCCTTTGTCGATTAATTCCTGTGCTAGCGACTGAATGCGATCGACCCGCCGCGCGCCCAGTACGACGATCGCGCCCTGCGCGCTCAGATGCTTGGCAGTCGCTTCGCCCAAGCCGCTGCTGGCACCCGTGATAACGACAACTTTGCCTTCAATGTTGTTGCTCAAGCCATTGCGCGTTTCCACAGACCTTCTCCGGTTGAAATCAATGTCCAGATCTTAGGTTGATGTGAATTAATTAACAATAAGGCTACAATTTCACGGGGTGTTAAATGGAAGTTAATTATGCTGCGCACAGGTCTGTCGGAACTGACGGCGTTCATTGCCGTCGCTGAACATCGAAGTTTCCGCGCGGCGGCGAAAAAACTAGGGGTTTCCGCGCCAGCGTTGAGTCATGCGATCAGGAATCTCGAATCGGGTCTCAACGTGCGCCTCTTCAATCGGACGACCCGCTCGGTAGCGCTAACTGAAGCTGGCGAACATTTGTTGCGGCGTGTCGGTCCGGCACTTGCCGACCTTGAAGATGGCATCAATGAAGTGATGTCCGCAGGTACCCGGCCGTCCGGATCAATCCGGATCAGCTCGGCCGAAGCCGGCGCGAGACCACTGATCCAGCACGTGCTCCCGGATTTTCTCGCGGCTTATCCTGAGATTCACGTGGAGGTCGTCGTGGATACCCGATTGATCGATATCGTGGCAGACGGATTTGACGCTGGGATACGGGTGCTCGACGATGTTCCGCGCGACATGATTGCGGTCGAATTCGGTCCGGCATTCCGGTTTGCAGCGGTCGCCTCGCCCGAGTATCTCTCTCGCCACCAGCCGCCTAAAACACCTCAGGACCTAAGACAGCACAAATGCATCCGCTATCGATTTCTTAGCGGTACGCTATACCACTGGGAGTTTGAACGTCGAAGCAGTGGCCTCAATGTCGATGTCGATGGCCCCATGACGCTAGGTAACTCAAACCTGATGGTCGATGCCGCGCTGGCCGGCATCGGTGTCGCCTGGGTTCCGGAATATCTTGTCGTGGAACATCTGGCGACCGGCCGATTGGTTCATCTACTACCGGACTGGAGTCCTTCCATGCCAGGCTTGTGTCTCTACTATCCGGCTAACCGGCACCCACCGGAAGCGCTTCGGCTGTTTTCGCAGGCGGTACGCGAATGGGCCAACAAATCGACGAAAGATAAAGGCAACGCAAAGAGCGGCAAAGCATGAAAGTTGCTGAACGGTAAGAACGCTGACAAACCGTAATTGCGCAGACAGTCGGGTGCAATTCGAACGCCCCCAGGCTTGTCAAAGCAATGTGGCCCTGCTATCGAGGCGCCGGTAAGGCCGGGACGAAACGAATAGCGCACCTCATGCATGGGCCGCTCTTTCCGAGGGAGGAATCGTGCAAAAGAAAATCGTCACTCGAGCCATCGCGGGAGGCGTTTGCCTGATGGCGCTGTCCGGCGCTGCGTTCGCTCAATCGCTGGCGTATACGAATCAGCCCGTGGACGTTTATGCGGGTCCGTCCGGGGATTATCCGGTGGTCGCGCAAGTGCCGCCGAGCGCGGAGCTTACGGTGTACGGCTGCGTTTCCGATTACAGCTGGTGCGACGTCGGAGCGCCCGGACTGCGCGGCTGGGTCTACGGCGAATATCTCGACTATCCGTATCAGGGTACCGAGGTGCCGATCATGACTTACGGCTTGCAGATTGGGGTGCCGGTCGTGGCGTTCTCGTTCGGAACTTACTGGGATCACTACTATCGCGGCCAGCCTTGGTATCACGACCGGGACCGGTGGGCGAATCATCCGCGGCCGCATGGTGGCCAGCCGGCGGCGGGCGGTCCGGCTATGAACCCGAGGCCGGTCATGCACGGCAGCCCGCAGCCGCAGCCGCAACCCCAGCCCCAGCCGGGGTACGCTCATGGGCCGATGCAGCCGCAGCCGGGATATACGCACGGGCCTGCGCAGCCGCCCGGGCAAATGACGGGCGGTCCTCAGGGACAGGCTGCCGGGCACCCGGGCGGTCCGTCCGGTGAGCACGGCGGCGAGGCGCGCGGCGGCAATGGAGACCGCAATCATCCGCCGGATAACCATTAGCGATTGAACGCTTCTCGCCCGCCACCGCTTCGCGATCGCCTGGCAACGCGCCTCGCGCCCATGCCGCTCAATTCGACGGATGATCGTCGAGGTGATCGTGAAGCGGGTCCGGGCTCTTTTGCGTCGAGCGCAACACGCCTGCGTCGTCGAAATAGAAGTGAAAGAGCTGGTACCACGTATTGTCTTCCAGGTACCGGTAGGTCCAGACTTCGCGCTTGACGAGCGGCAGGTACATCGTTTCTTCGGGACGGCCGAAATTGACGAGCACGTCCGCGCGGGTCCATTTTCCCGGCTCCGCGCGATAGAACTCCAACGGCTGCAGCACCTGGCGGACGTCGACGACTTTGCCGTCCGCGTCGATATCCGCGGCGACGGTGGTTTCGCCCATTGGTTGCGTCGGCCACATCAGACGCCTGCCGCCATTCGGAAGGTCATAGGTTTCTTTAGGCTGGCCCAGCGCGGTAGTCACGGCGGATTCCGGCTCGCCGGCCTTGAAGCGATCCCATGGTTGAACGCAGGCGCTCAAGGCAAGTGTCAACACAAAACCAAGCGTGAAGCGCCACACGTCCAAGCGATGTTCAAGTGGACAGCCGATCTTCGATTTGCGCCGTGTCATGCCGAACCTCGTGCGCGATGCGATGCATGAGGGTTGGACACGGCGCGCCGGAAAAGATTTGAGGGCTTCAGAAACCGACGAAGCGCTCGACAGATTCGTAATCGCGGCCACCGCGGGCTTGCCGGTCGGGTCCACGCCGCTCGCATGCTCGTGGAGGGCGACAAGTATAGATCTGCGCGAGCAGAAGGAGTGTTGCAAATAAAGCAGCGAAGTGGGTCTGTCGCGTCAGAAAAAACCGCTCAGGATTGGATAAATAATTGGCAGGACAAAGGACGTCAGAATGCCGTTCAGGCCCATCCCAAGGCCCGCAAATGCGCCGGCTTCTTCACTCATCTGCAACGCACGAGCAGTGCCGATTCCATGGGACGCGACACCCAGTGCGAAGCCACCCAGGTCATGCCTCGACACGTGAATCAACCTCAAAAGGCCGCTGCCAATCACCGCGCCAGTGATGCCGGTCATGATCACAAGGACGGCCGTCAGCGACGGCAACCCGCCGATTTTCTCGGAAATACGGATAGCAATTCCTGCCGTAACGCTCTTCGGCGCAATCGTGGCAAGTATTTGACCCGTGGCTCCCAGGAGCCTTGGGATCAAAAGGGCCGATGAGATGCCCGTCGCACAACCCGCCACAAGTGCGCCAGCCAATTGCGGGGCCAGCCGGCGCAATTTAGGCAATTGTCGGTGCATCGGTATAGCGAGCGCGACGATTGCCGGTCCGAGCAAAAATTGAATGGGCTGGGCGCTTTGCATGTAGGTGACATACGATGTGTTCGATTCACGCAAGGCAAGTATCAAAAGCGCCACTGCAATTAACACGGGATTCGCGAGCGCACTTTTTCCCAGCGAACCGTGGACGACCTGCGCGATTGCGTACGCGAGGAACGTGAGGGTCAGCCAAAGAAGCGGTGTTGTTCCGAGAAATGCCCACGCGGACGCGATGTTCTGATGAACGTTCACGGTGTATCAACCTTCTCAATGTCGGCAGCCGCAAGCGCTGTGTTTCCGTCGGCATGGAGCGGCGATGCAAACGGTGTTGTCGTGGGTGCAAGCGGTGCAGCGCGCGCGGGCCATAAAGTGCACAAGCCTTGGCCGACAAGCGCGGTAACGACGATTGTTAGCGCCGTACACACAACAACGGACACGGCTATCGGGAGCAGGTCATGAGCCACGCGGCCGGCAAAAACCATGATGCCGACGCCTGCTGGAACGAACAAAAGAGGCAGAAACCTAAGCAGGGCAAGAGAGTCGCTCTCAATGGCGGATGAAAGGCCGGGGCGGAGACTCAGGGAGGCTAACAACAGGATCATCCCTATAACCGCGCCGGGAATCGGCAGGTTCCCGGCGTAGGCTATTAATTCGCCAAAGCACTGGTAGGCGAGAAGGACAGTGAACGTCTTGATCATCGGGTCACCTTCGCTTCGGACGCGCACACGTTGAGCCACCAGCAAAGCACGACAAAGTGGGTGAAAGCCGCCGTGCCAGAACTTGTTCACCCGTTGGCAATATTCATCATTGCAGTGAGCAAAAAGGCGTCGGCCATCCCGTGCATCTGCTCACTGCCCGCCGTAGAGCGAGTTCAAGCGATCCATCGTGCCGTCCTGCTGGGCGCGCAGCAATTCCTGTTTGACCTCCGCGCGAGTCTTGGCATGGAGGGCACCGCTATTGCTACTGCCCATGGACGTACCGCCGACTGCGTCCGACGTCATAGCTGCGTTGCTGTCGGTGGCCGTTTTGGATGTGTCGGTGTTGTCACCCGCATAGGCGAGCGTGGTGCACAACGTCAATGCGGCAATAGGGATCAAAGTCAGAGCTTTCATCATATTCTCCAGCATGGTGCATGACATGCCCGACGCCGATCGAATCACGCAGTTTGCGCCGGGATTTCGTGCCGCTTCGAAAAGCATCAAAGGTTCTCGCAAGGACTCGGCACGCTCTTGCATACCCGGGAAGAATTTCCTTCATTCCCGAGTCATCTTCCTCTTTTGTATCGCGACCGCTCCAGGATAGGACCGGTGCATCCAGCCTGGATCTATTTTCATCACCTGCAACCTGGCGGCGATCCTCGTGGAGCTGCTGGGTTTCGACTGCCCACCCCGTCCACGGGTTGCGGCATGCCGGCAGGTACCACTGCACTGTATGCGCTGACCGCAAGCGCATGAATAAGGCGCTTTTCCTAAACGAGGCTAGGGGATTGCCTTATTCAGTGACTGGGCTCCGCTCTATTGGCTCTCGATCCACTGAATTGCAAAGCGCATCAGCTCGTTGCCGCTACGGATATTCAACTTTTCTTTGATGTTGGCCCGGTGTGCCTCGATGGTCTTGACGCTCCGATTCAGTTTCGCGGCGATTTCGCGGGTACCGAAACCGAGTCCGATCAGATGCAGGACCTCGAATTCCCGAACCGAAAGGCTCGCAATTGGGCCGGCCGGCGTTTTTCTGGGACCCGCAAGGGCTCGCGCCAGCTTTCCATGCATGGCGGCGCTCAAATAAATATTGCCTGCCAGCACTTCGCGGATGGCGCTCACGACATGCTCCGTGGCCTCGAGTTTCATCAGATACCCGTTTGCCCCGGCCCGTAGTGCGCGTTCGGCAAACAGGCTTTCGTCATGCATGCTGAGGACGAGGATTGCCAATTTCGGGTAGCGGTGGCGGAGGGTCTTGACAAGATCCAGGCCGGAGTCCGATTGCAGACTGATGTCCACAATGGCCATGTCGGGCAGGCAGTCCATCGCCGCCAGGGCCTCTTCGGCGCTGCCGACCGCGCAGCAGACGTGCAGATCCTCTTGCAGATTCAGCAAATGCGTCATCCCCTCCCGGATGATGGGGTGGTCATCCACGATCAGGATTTGAGTCGCGCGGCCTGGGCTAGACGGCTTCCCGTGCATGGTCTGGGCGCTCCGGTATCGGATAGCTGATGGCGACCGTGGTGCCACCCAAAGCATTGCGGGCCACCGTACAAGAGCCGCCCAGAAGACTCGCCCGGTGACGCAGGTTTTGGAGTCCCAGTCCTGAGGCACGCGCCATTTGTTCCGGGCCGACGCCCACCCCGTCGTCACTGATTGAAAGCGTCTGCAAGCCGCCTACGCGCTCCAGGTCGATCCAAATGTGACGGCCTTCGCTATATTTCAGCGCGTTGTTGACTGCTTCCTGTGCCGCACGATACAGGTTGATCTGAGTAGGCTGATCCAGTAAGTCTACATCTGGCTGGATCCGGAGCATGCAGTCTATGCCGTCAAGCGTGCGAGCCGTTTCCGCCAGCCCATGCAGTGCGGCCGCAAGGCCACCATATTCAATGGCGACCGGGTCCAGGCCATGGGCAATCCTGCGGGTCATCAAGGACGACTGCTTCACCAATCCGACGATGGTAGCGGCGTCGGCGGCGGCCGGGTGGCCCTGCGTCTGCAGTTTCTGATTCAAGGCGGCGCAGTACAGACCCAGGCTGGTCAGGTGTTGCCCAAGTCCATCATGCAGTTCCCGGCCAAAGAGTCTTTGCTGCTGATCGCCGATCTGGATCAGTTCTTCTTCCAACAGACGACGTTGCGCGATCTCCTCCTTTAGTTCGCTGTTTGTCTTCTCCAGGTCTTCGGTTCGCTCCTCTACGCGCCGTTCCAATTCGACGTAGGAGGCCTGCAGCAGGCGATGGACGCGCTGCTCCTGAGCACGTGCCGCCACCAGCAGCAGTCCGGTTATCGCCACGACGTTCGCGAAGGTGCACCACCTCACGAGGCTATCCACCGGAGAATTGGCGGCGAAGGGGCCCGTGCCGTGGGTGGTACCCCAGATAGCCACGACTGAGACCATCAAGGTCGCGAGACTGGTGCCCAGGTGATCGAAGCGCAGAGCCGCCCAGATAATGAACGGAAAGATCGCCAAGGCTGCAGGATAGTAGCCGTGTCCGGCAAGTTGCGGGGCACCGAAGATGAGGTAGCTCACCCAGAAGGTCGCAATGGCCAGTCCGCACGCCTCCACGGCCTGCTCCGCCGAGCGGATGGGGTTCGGATACGCGAGCAGGCTGAGCAGGGGCGGAGCCACCACCAGCACGCCCATCATGTCACCGAGCCACCATTTCAGAAAAGCTGCGCCGTACTCGGCGGCCGGCATCAAGCCCCCTCCGAATACGGCGGTCGCACCAATCAGCGCACTCACTGCCGTGCTGAGCACCGCAGCGAGAGCAATGAGGGCTAACACGTCCTTGATGCGGTCGAGGGTGATCTGGAATCGGGCTACGCGGTTCAACAGTATTGCCGCCGTCAAGGCTGCAACTATCGCGCCAACACTAATCACGGCGGCCACTGGCAAGGGCACGCCCACCGACACGTTGGCGAGGAGGGAGCCAATGACGATTCCGGGGGCAACTTCGAAGCCCAGAGCGAGCAGTGCAACAAGGGCGATGCCACTGGAGGGCCACACCAGAGACACTGCGCCGCCCACTATCGCATAAGCAAGTCCTACTTTTGCGCCCGCGTAGTAAGCCAATGCCACAAGCCCGGTGAGCAGGAAGAGTCTAAACCTGGAATCGCCCCGAATAATGGCCATTGTTCGCTTCACCCCCTCATGCGAACGATGCCCCACACGTCCCGGCACAGCCCGCAAGCAGCAATCCTGATGAACCTATCAATATGGCGAATTTGATGCCGGGATTACGCGGGTCACATTCCTCATATCAAGGCGACCAAAACTACTATGAACCCACGTCAGAATTCTTCTGCGCGCCATCGCACATACGAAGGATCATCATGGTAGTACAGGGCGAGTTCGTTCAGGCGGGCGGCCTCCTATTTCGTGAGAGGTCGGACCGCACTACCGTTCGATATCGATGGGTGTTCCCTCGCATCGCCCGCCAAAACACAGGTTCGAACTGGCGGAACTCCGTTCGGCCTCCGCCCGGGGCCTATGCTTGATTGGCGCATTCGCACTATATGACCAAGGAGGCGTGTCATGAAACCCGCGCTATGTGTCGCCGTCGTCAGTATGCTGTTCGGGGTCCAACTGGCGCACGCCGCCTGCCCCAACGACGCCGTCTTCCTCATTCTCGGTGATCAGATTCGCGGTTACTCCTTGCGCGCCAACGGAGCGACGGAGCCCTGCCAGGTGCTGCAAGGGCCGCTCACCACCCTCATGACCGCCGGAGCGACGGTGATCGACAAGAAGGACTCCTTTCACGTCGCGCAGTTTCTTACCAACAGCACCGTCGACATCTTTTCGCGGAAGGCCGAGGGCAATGAGGCACCCAGGCGGTCGTTCATGTTGACGATGACAAATGACCTGCTCAGCATCGCGGTGGATTCCCACCTCAACGACTTCGTCCTGACCGTTCGCCCCACGGAGGCGGGGGTGCTGGTCGCTCCCGCCAACAGCTCCGGGCCTGTAACCAATCCGGTTCACATCACCGATCCGAATATCGTCCAGTACGTGAGCATTGCGATTGACAGCGACGACAATCTGCTGATTGCGGGCTATGACATACGGGGGGCGGCGATCATCGACACGTTTGGCACGCGTCGGAGCATGACCGCGCCGCCGCTTCTGCGCAGCCTCACGGGTAGCAAAACCGGCCTGCTGCCGGGGGCCGGACTTTTTGCAAGGAACAACATGACGATCGCTGTCGATCCGCGTACGGACGAGTTATTCGTCTACAACCAGACCGCGGACGTGACGCAGATCCAGGTGAGCGTTTTCGCCGCCAAGGCGAACGGCGACGTGCCGCCGGTACGGACAATCAGCGGTCCAGCCACGGGAATCACTGGCTCTGGCTTGCCGGGAAACAAGATCGCCATCTCCTCGGACGGGCGGCTCTTTGATGCCGAGCCGAACCTGCGCATTCTCGCGTTCGCGCCGGGGGCAAGGGGCAATGTGGCGCCGTCTCAGGTCATCGAGGACTCCACCCCCGGTCCAGTCACCCTGGGCGGGATCGCGGTCCGGTCGAGAGGAGGCCGGCAACATGATGAAAATGACGATGCTCAATGAAACGGACGAAGCCGGTGGCAAACCTTGACGCGCAGTACCCTTGGCGCGAACTAAAACCGTTCACGCGGGTTTGTCGGACCGATCGGACGTGCTCGTGTTCCATAGCACTTCGAACAGACCGCACTCGAACGCAAAGAACTCCGCGCTTTGAATGGACAGCGCGTAGTGCTCGGCACGCGATGAAATAAAGGCCACGGTGTCGTCGTACAGATAGGTCGTGATGCCCGCTTCGAAATCCGCGGGCGCAAAGCGGAGTTCGCGGCGATCGCGCGTCGATGTTCGCCACAGATCGCGTGTATCGCCCGGACCGGAGCGGATTATGCGCAGATTGATACCCGCACGGATGCGTCGCACCGCGACGTCCCTGATGACCTCAAAACCCGGCGTCTCAAACAGCTCGCTGTTAGACATCACCGCGCGCAACTCTTTGCTCTGACATTCGAGCGTTTCGTTGAGCACAGTCTTGATCCCTTCGATACCCGGGAAATAGCGCACCCGCGGTTTTCCACCCGCTGAGTTGTGAATGGAGCGCAGCCGCGGGAGCACTTCCTGAACGAGCTGACGCTGCGCCTCGATACGCCTGAGCAGCGCGATCGGATCCTGCGGAATGACATAGCTGCGCGCGCCTTTCTGCACGGTCGCGACGAGTCCGTCGGCGAGCAGCCGGTCGAGCACTTCGTATGCATTGGTGCGGCCGATGCCCGCCTTCTGGGCGATCGAAGCGACGGTGGACTCGCCGAGTTCCAGCGAGGCCAGATAGAAGTCGGCCTTGTTTCCGTCGATGCCGGCGGCCTGAAGCATCTCAACAAGGTTCATGTTCGCCAACCTGATGTCGCCAACCTCATTTTCGCCAACCGCTACGCACGGGTGATGGTCGTTACACGTCGATTCGTTCGCTTGGATAGTACAAACAAAATCTTTAATAATCAAATAGATAACAAGTTAATCGCAAGGTGTGAACGTATTTCAGGGACGCGTTTCACGGCCGCGACTAGCATTCATCTCAGTCAATTCGTTGACGCCCGGAGCCGATGAATCGCATCGATCCGAAGCGAGGCGAACCGTGGGCCGGTTGAGTGGCCCGCTCGTGCGCCTGATCACCATGTAACCCTATTGGAGTCATCTCATGATTGAGTGGAAAGAAACGATTCAGGACATCAATGTTCGCCTCAAGGAACTGTCCACACGCACGCCGGACACCCTTCACGGTTTTGGCCTCATCGCTGGTGCGGGCGCCAACACGAACCATCTCGGCGCGAAGACGCGTGAGCTCATCGCGCTGGCCGTCGCAGTCACCACGCGCTGCGACGGTTGTATCGCCTTTCATTCGGCAGAGGCCGTCAAGCTCGGCGTGACCGATGCGGAAATCGCAGAAGCGCTGGGTGTCGCGATCAACCTGAATGCCGGCGCTGCCATCACGTACAGCACGCACGTGCTGGATGCCATCGACAAACTGAAGCAAGCCTGATCACCCAACCACACTGAAAGGAACCCATCATGAGCAACCCCAAGCTTGAAGTACTGACCCCGCAAAACTCCCAGCTGCTTTTCATCGACCAACAGCCGCAGATGGCATTCGGCGTCCAATCCATTGATCGGCAAGTGCTGAAGAACAATGTGGTAGGTCTCGCCAAGGCAGCGAAGCTATTCGGCATCCCCACCACCATTACGTCGGTCGAATCGCAAAGCTTCTCGGGCTTTACCTACCCCGAACTGCTCGACGTGTTTCCCGGTCAACCGGTGCTCGAACGCACGTCGATGAACTCCTGGGACGACCAGAAGGTTCGTGACGCGCTGGCTGCGAATGGACGCAAGAAGATCGTGGTTTCCGGCCTGTGGACAGAGGTTTGCAACAACACCTTTGCACTCAGCGCGATGCTGGAAGGCGACTACGAGATCTACATGGTCGAAGACGCCTCGGGTGGCACGTCGAAGGACGGACATGACTATGCGATGAAGCGCATGATTCAGGCCGGCGTCGTGCCCGTGACGTGGCAACAGGTGATGCTCGAATGGCAGCGTGACTGGGCGCGTCGCGACACGTACGACGCCGTCATGAACGTGGTCAGGGAGCACTCTGGTGCGTACGGGATGGGCGTGGACTACGCGTACACAATGGTGCACAAGGCGCCGCAGCGCGCCAACGGGTCCCACGAGATCGTGCCCGCGGTTCCGGCCAGGTAATCGGTCAGATAACCGGCCACCCACTGCCTCAACTGATGTCATGACTCCGGCCGTGCGGCAAGGTGCCGCTGGCCATCAGGAATCCATACGATATCCAGTTAAGACAGCCCCGATCTGATTCGGCCCGATGGTCGCTTCACGACGCTGAATCGTGCGAACCCGACAGCGAGCGCGATCGCCATCAAGGACGGGAAATTCACGGCCGTTGGCGTCTGACATGAGTACAAACGCACAAAGGAATCCGCACTGGATCGCTGCGCTGCTCGCGCAGCGCTGGTTGCCGCTGGTGGCGCGCGCCGCGCTCGTCATGGCGACATGCCTTGCCGGTATCAAGCAATCCTCCGGTCGTTCCGGTGTTCAGTAAAACCCCAAAGGACTTTCAATACCATGCGTAATCTTCGCTCCCTGGCAGCGACAGCGCTTGCCGTCATCTGTCTCGCTGCATCGTCAGTCGCGTCGGCTACACCACCAAAAATTCCACAGCCCATTGCAGAGCCGCAGCTGGCTGTGGGGCCGCAATACGACACCACCCATGTCTATGTAGCGCCTGAAGACTTCGACAAATTCACCGATAGTCTTGTCGCAACCTTCGGCGGCCATAAGTCGCAACAGGGCGTCTTTCAGGTGACACCCACGTCGAGCAAGACGATGTCGCAACTCGTTTTCACGCCGGTCGGCACGTTGTCGGTGTTCGGCTTCAAGACGCCTGTTCCGTATCCGTTCGGTAGCGAGCGCACGGGATATCTCGTGACCGACATCGACGCGGCCGTCAAGTCGGCCAGGCGGCACCACGCCGACGTCACGGTGGCGACGTTCCCCGATCCGATCGGACGTGACGCGATCGTCTCCTGGCCGGGCGGCGTCAACATGCAGTTGTACTGGCACAATCAGGCGCCGAACTATGGTTCTTTGCAGACGGTGCCCGAGAACCGGGTCTACGTGTCGCCGGAGCGCGCCAATCTATTGATTCGCAACTTCGTGGCTTTTTCGCATGGCAAAGTTGTGTCCGATGATCACAACGCGCCCGCCGTCGAAATTGGCCGGCCGGGCGATACGTACCGGCGTGTGCGGATCGAGTCGGGATTCGGCAAGATGACGGTGCTGGTGACGGACGGCCAGTTGCCATGGCCGTTCGGCCGGGAGATGACGGGCTATGAAGTGACGAATCTCGCCGACACGCTGCAGAAGGCGAAGGCGGCAGGCGTCATGGTGCTGGTCCCGCCGTTCACTTCGGATAAGCGCGAAGCCGCGCTCGTGCAGTTCCCGGGTGGATATATCGCCGAGATTCATGCGGTTACGCAGTAGACGCGGGACGCCGGGGTGATGCGCCATGACGGTCGCGGGGCCGCCCGATGTCATTCCCCAACACGGGAGACGATTGATGAAATCTGAAGACAGCGTGCTCGCCGCCATCGCGGGCTACGTGGACACGCTCAGCTTTGTCGCGCTTTTTGGGCTGTTCACTGCGCACGTCACGGGCAACTTCGTGCTGATCGGCGCCGAAGCGGCAGGTTACGGCCAGGGCGTGTTCATGAAGTTGATGGCGTTCCCCGCATTCGTTGCAGGTGTGGCCGTCAGCAGCGTGATTGTGAAGCGCGTCGAACCCGCGACGCCCAACCGCGCGGCGTGCGTTCTCTACGTTGTCCAGGCAGCACTCATGCTGGCCTTTTGCCTCGCGGGCGTCGGCGTCTCGCCCGTTGTGCATGCGGATAGCACGCCCGTCATCGTCTGCGGGATGATCGGCGCAGCGGCAATGGGCGTGCAGAATGCGCACGGCCGGCTTGTCTCGCGTCCCGGTGTGCCCAACACTGTGATGACGGGCAACGTGACGCAGGCCGTGCTCGACACGCTCGACATCCTGTCGCCGCAGATGCCATCCGACGCACGAGCGGTGGCGCGAACGCGTCTGGGGAAGATGTTGCCGACGATTCTCGCGTTCGCCGTTGGCGCAATCCTCGGCGCCCTCGCGTATCGGCACACAGGGTTCTGGGCGTTGCTGCTGCCGTTCGTCGCGCTCCTGTGGCTGGCATTGAAGGCACGCGGCGTATTGCACCCAGCTCACGACACGGAGACGCCATGACACGTACGTGGCCCAGGCCGTTCGCAGGTACGAACGCGGTGGCGTTCGTTGCCGGTTTGCATGCGCGGACTATGTCGGCATCGAACTTAAATTTGGATGGTAGTCACATCCGAAGCGGTCAAACCTTGCAATCCATCGCGACAGACGGCTTATGGCTGGCAAGAAAACGGTGAATCTCCGCGACCACGGCGGCCCCCTCCCCCACGGCCCCTGCAACGCGCTTGGTCGAACCCGATCGAACATCGCCAATTGCAAACACACCGTCGACACTGGTATGCAATGGCAGCATGGACCTGGTGGCTCCCGTTTCGAGGTCCGTACCCGTCAACACAAATCCTTTCGGATCCAACGACACATTGCACGTGCGCAACCAGTTCGTGTTGGGGTCGGCACCGATAAAAAGGAACACATGATGCGTCTTCAAGCATTCGAGACCACCATCGTGTCGCCGATAGTAGACAGAATCTAGCCGTTCATCGCCTTCGAAGGCTGTGATCTCAGCGCCTGTATGGATCGTCACATTCGGCAACGCGGCAATACGCTCGATCAGGTAATGCGACATGCTGTGTTCGACGTCCTGGCCCCTGACGAGGACATGAACGTGGGCAGCATGCGAAGCCAGAAACACAACGGCCTGCCCAGCTGAATTTCCACCGCCAATCAGCAGCACCGGTTCGCCGCGGCAAAGTCGAGCCTCGATCGACGTCGCCCAGTAGTAGACACCGTGACCTTCGAAGCCCGCAAGGCCGCTCACTGCCGGGCGCCGATACTCCGCGCCGCTCGCGATGACCACCGTTCGTGCCGCAATGCGCCGCGAACTGGCAAGCTCGACCTCGAGCGGGTATGCGCTGCAATGCAAGGCCTTCACTTCGACCGGAATCGCGATGTGCGCACCGAATTTCTGCGCCTGGTTAAATGCCCTGCCGGCTAGCGCTTGCCCCGATATACCGGTCGGAAAGCCCAGATAGTTTTCGATGCGCGCACTCGTGCCGGCCTGGCCGCCCGGCGCGTGGCAATCGAAGACGGCCACTGACAAGCCTTCGGACGCCGCATAGACGGCTGCCGCCAGGCCGGCAGGCCCGGCACCCACGATCGCGACATCGTAGAGATGCCCTGAATCGAATTCCGGCACGAGTCCCAGACACGACGCGAGCTGCCCCTCGTCCGGATTGCGCAGCACGGTGCCATCCGGGCAGACGACGAGCGGCATGTCATCGCGCCCGGGAGTCATGCGCTCGAGCAATGCGATAGCATCGGCACCCCCTACGTCAAGCGTCATATGCGGGAGAGCATTGCGTTGCAGGAAATGTTGCAGCGCGAGGAGCCGCTCGTTGTCGGGCGGGCCAACGAGCACCGCCCCTTGCCCACGCTCGATTGCAGCGACGCGCCTCAGAATCAGCGCGCGCATGATCCTTTCGCCGAGCTCTGCCTCGCCAATCATCAGCGCACGCAGCTTATCCGGCGAAATCACGAGCGCATTGACGTCTTCAATAACCTCAGCATCGACGAGCCCGGGCTTGCCTGAAAGCATGCCAACGTCGGACGTGAATTCACCCCGCTTTGCCTGAGAGCGCAGCAAACGTCGATGGCCGAGTCCGTCGCGTGCGGTGTATCGAATCGAGCCTGACAACAGGACGAACATGCCTGGACTCATGCCACCCGCGCGATAGAGAAATTCGCCGACGGCGTAGCTGCACATCGCACCGAATCGCCTTATCCGATCGATCTCAGGGTCCGTCAGTACCGGAAATATCTGATTCCAGCGTGAGGTGCTATATGGAGTCTGCGCATCTGCCGAGGTAGAACGATCGGCGCCGTTAGTGTCGGCTTCTGCCTGGTTCTCCTGCCCGCCCGGTGGCGAAGCTGCGTCGCTGTTCATCGTGAACCTCCCAGCAATGCGATCTTTTGGATAACCCACGTAGTCAATGCCATCCAGTAGTACAAGATAGGTTAGCCCTCAACGCGTCGCAAATAGCTAACCTGATCTTGCTCATGTCCGAGCCCTTGTGGTACTCGCGACCGGCACAAGTGGACTTCCTCGCGCGCCCGGTTGCACTGTCATTGGAAAATCCGTTAATCAGCTAATTAACGCGACGCTCGGCGATGTCGGTTATCGACGTTCGCTGCTGGCGCCTATCATTAAGGCACCGTAGAGAGGATATTGAGCGCCTGATGTGCATCGCGCACACGGTGCTCGTGATGGAAAGGGAACGACATTCACGCACTGAACGCGTTGGATGGTCGATTTCGGGTTGGGAGGTTCCGTGCCACCGCTACGCGCAATCAATCTGCTCCAGTCGAAGGAAGGTGCCCGTCTCCATGGTCCGGAACTCGACCGATGGCGCCGCTGGGGGCCTTATCTAAGCGACCGGCAATGGGGCACCGTTCGCGAAGACTACAGCGAATACGGCACCGCATGGGACTACTTTCCGCACGACCATGCGCGCAGCCGCATGTACCGCTGGGGTGAGGACGGCATTGCCGGATTCGGCAACGACCCGCTCGACTGGTGCGTATCGCTCGCCCTCTGGAACGGGCACGATCCGATCATCAAGGAACGGCTCTTCGGGCTGACGAACGCGCAAGGCAATCACGGCGAGGACGTGAAGGAGCTTTACTTCTATCTCGACGGCACGCCGACGCATTCGTACATGAAGATGCTGTACAAGTATCCTCACGACGCGTACCCGTACCAGGATCTGATCGATGAAAATCTGCGGCGCGGCGCCGATCAGCCCGAATATGAAATTCTCGATACGGGCGTGTTCGACGATAACCGCTACTTCGACGTCTGCGTCGAGTACGCGAAGCACACGCCCGACGATATCGTGATGCGCGTTAGCGTCGAAAACCGCGCGGATCAGTGCGCGGCGCTTCATCTGTTGCCGCAATTCTGGGTTCGCAACCGATGGGCATGGTCGGGCAAGCCCGGCAAGCCGTCGCTCACGCTGGAGCCGAATACTGAGGAAGGCGCGCGCGTCGTCGCGCACAATCCCGCGCTCGGAACGATGATCGTGACGGCGTCGGCGCAACAGCCGATCGAGTGGCTCTTCTGTGAAAACGAAACGAATGTGCGCCGCATTTTCGGCTTCGAAGGAACGGGACCGTTCAAGGACGGCTTCAATGACTACCTCGTTGACGGCGACGAGCAGGCAATCCGGCGCGACAAGGGCACCCGCGCCGCCGCGCATGTGTATCTACAGTTCGCGCCTCATGAGCGCTCGGTGCTGTATCTGCGCTGGCGTCAAGAATCGTCCCCGGCTGCGGCTTCGGACGCCGTGGCTCTCGACATGGAAGAACTCTTCGCGCGCCGGCAAGCGGAGGCCGATGAATTCTATGCGGCGCTTCAGCACGACATTCCCGACGCCGATGCTCGGCTCGTGCAGCGTCAGGCGCTCGCCGGCATGCTGTGGTCGAAGCAGTACTACCAGTTCGACGTGACGCGCTGGCATGACGGCGACCCCGGCCAACCGAATCCACCGAGAGCACGGAGGCGCGGCCGCAACGCGGACTGGCGGCACATGTGCAATGGCGACGTCGTGTCGATGCCCGACAAGTGGGAGTATCCATGGTACGCGTCGTGGGACCTCGCGTTTCATGCGGTCGCGTTCGCCATGATCGATCCCGACTTCGCGAAGAAGCAATTGCTGCTGCTCGTGAAGGAGCGTTATATGCATCCGAACGGGCAATTGCCCGCCTACGAGTGGGCGTTCGGCGATGCGAATCCGCCCGTTCATGCGTGGGCAACATGGCGGGTGTACGAACTCGACCGCGAGGTGACGGGCATTGGCGATCATGAGTTTCTTGAGGTCATGTTCCACAAGCTGCTGCTCAATTTCTCGTGGTGGGTCAACCGCAAGGACGCCGATGACCGCAACATCTTTCAGGGCGGCTTTCTTGGGCTCGACAATGTCGGCATCTTCGACCGGTCTTCACCGCTGCCGACCGGCGGCCGCATCGATCAGGCCGATGGCACGGCATGGATGGCCTCGTACGCGCTTGACCTGATGCAGATCGGCCTCGAACTGGCGATGACGAACAGCGCGTACGTCGAAATCGCGGTGAAGTTCTTCGAGCACTTTCTGTATATCGCGGAAGCGGTCAGTTGCAGCGAAGGCTGCAGAACAGGGTTATGGGATGGACAAGACGAATTCTTCTACGACGTACTGCACCTTCCGGACGGTACCCGTGTGCCAATGCGCATTCGTTCAATCGTCGGACTGATTCCGCTGTTCGCCGTTCACGTGCTCGAGGATCGGGTGTACGGTCATCTGCCGGGATTGCGCGAACGGCTGGCGTGGTTTCTCGATCATCGGCCCAATCTGGCAAAGCTGGTGTCGCGCTGGACCGAACCCGGCACGGGTAACACCACGCTGCTGTCGCTGTTGCGCGGACAGCGGATGACAGCGCTGTTGCGCCGCGCGCTCGATGAAAACGAATTTCTCTCGGAGCATGGCGTGCGGGCGCTTTCCCGTGTGCATCGTGATGTACCGTACGTCTTCGACCACGATGGCGTGAACCTCCGCGTTCAATACCAGCCAGCCGAATCGGACTCGCGTGTTTTTGGCGGCAATTCGAACTGGCGCGGGCCGATCTGGATACCCGTCAACTACCTGCTGATCGAATCGCTGCATGAGTTCTATCGCTACTACGGCGATGAGTTTCGCGTCGAATATCCGACGGGATCGGGCAACCGTGTTTCGCTGAGCGGGATTGCCGACGACCTTGCACGGCGGGTCACCACGCTCTTTCTCAAAGATGCACAAGGCGTGCGGCCCGTGATGGCCGCTTATCCAATGCTGCAAGCCGACCCGCGTTCGCAGGATCTCGTCCTGTTCCATGAGTACTTTCACGGCGACACTGGACGCGGCGTCGGTGCTTCGCATCAGACCGGCTGGAGCGGGCTCGTCGCGCTGCTGCTCCAGCCGCGCATGATGAAGCTGTCCCATGTAGCGCCTGATGTTGCGCCCGATGTAGCGCCTGATGTTGCGTCGGTGGCCGAAGACACCGCATCAGCCATGGCTCGGTAGCGATGTGTTAGCGTTCCACCGCGAAACAGGCTGCCTGGCGACGCCGACTATTTCACGAAGGTTCAGGACTACGACGAACAGGACTGGTCGAACAACATCGCAACGCACCAGGCGATCATGCTCGGCGACGTTGCGATTGTTCCGGTTACTTTCGGCTCGAAAGACAAATTCAGCGTGTTGGTGTTTCTCCGCAAGCAAGGCGTCGGCCATCCCGTGCATCTGCTCACTCTCCGCCGTAGAGCGCGTTCAGGCGGTCCATCGTGCCGTCCTGCTGGGCGCGCTGCAATTCCTGTTTGACCTCCGCGCGAGTCTTGCCATGGATGGCACCGCTATCGCTACCGCCCACGGACGTACCGCCGACTGCGTCCGACGTCATAGCCGCGTTGCTGTCGGTGGTCGTTTTGGATGTGTCGGTGTTGTCACCCGCATAGGCGAGCGTGGTGCACAACGTCAATGCGGCAATAGGGATTAAAGTCAGAGCTTTCATCATATTCTCCAGCATGGTGCATGACATGCCCGACGCCAATCGAATCACGCAGTTTGCGCCGGGATTTCGTGCCGCTTCGAAAAGCATCAAGGGTTCTCGCAAAGACTCGGCACGCTCTTGTAATACCCGGGCAGAATTTCCTTTATTCCCGAGTGATCTCCCTTTTTTGTATCGCGACATGCCCCGTTCTTTCCCTACTCTTTTGTAGGATATTTACCCATCGGCGCTGTCAAAAACTTGCGCGACAATCGTCTACAACACACTAGCCGGTCGGTCCGTCAAGATCATGCCTCGCCTTTTCAATCCGAAGATTGGCGGCATTCTCAGATTGCTTGCAATCCCGATGGCAATGCTCGCACCGCCGGTCTCGCAAACCCTTTCGGCTGATCAACGTGTCGATCTGACCGCGGGCGCTTTCTGTTCCGCGCGAAACGGTCCCGACTTCCAGTTACCCAACGAAGTATCTGTCCAGCCGATCCGGCCCCTTCCGGCTGATGGCACGCATAAGGTAGGTGCTATACGGGCCCGCTATCCGACGGATAGAATCCTGAAAAATTTTTGACTACCCATGAAGATCGGCGCCCACAAACACTCCGTCGCATGGCTTGGCCTTATCGCCATGTGGCTTGTCGTTTTCGCGCCGCTCGTGAGTCAGTTGCTCGTTGCGTCCCGCGCCGATGAGCCGGTCAGTGCCATCTGTTCGGCAGTCGACAGTGACGCTCCCGCCGCGCATCATGCGTCCCCGGACAAGACCGCAGCGTGTGGATACTGCGACTTCCTCGCTCATCATGTAGCCGCTCCGAGCGTCCCTCCGGCCGGCCTCGTTGCAACGCTATCACTAGCGGATGCGCAAGTATCGGCGCCGCCCCCGTTTGTCCCTCACGCCGCCGCGTTTCCCTCTGGCCGGCCTCGCGATCCTCCCGCCCTTTCCTAGTCGTTGTTTCTGTCAGTCGCAGCGTCAGCCTGCTTCGTAATCAGGCCGTCGCGGCAGCCTGTCATCTCAGGAAAACACGCGCGTCCTTCCACCCGAGGAGGGGGTTGACGCGCGCCCGCATCGAGCGGAGAGGAAACCATGTCTACCAACCCGAACGCGCTATTGCGCTGCACGCTGCCTTTCGCCATGGCCGCGATCTTTCCCGCTGCGGCTCACGCATGCGCCACTTGCGGCTGCTCCTTGAGCACCGATGCAGCGATGGGCTATTCCGCCGCCCCAGGCTGGCGAATCAATATCGAATACAACTTCATCAACCAAAACCAGTTGCGCAGCGGTACCGGTTCGGTGTCGAACACGCAACCCGCCAGCATCAATGACGCCGGTGGCAGCCAGGAGGTGGAGCGCCAGACGATCAATCGATACATCAATCTCGGCATCAGCTATAGCCCCAGCGCGAGCTGGAACTTCAGTGCGCTCATTCCTTATATTTACCGTAGCCACACGACATATGGCAACGCGACGACGGACCAGCTCACTCCCGACAACGTGAGCGGCGCAACCAGCAAAGGCCTGGGAGACATCAAGCTGATCGCAAGCTATCAGGGTTTTCTTCCAACCCACAATCTTGGATTGCAGCTTGGCGTCAAGTTACCCACAGGCCGGTACGGTGGTCAGGACGTCAATACGGGTGCAACCGTTGGGCACAATCCAGTGTTCTTCTCGAACGGCCCCAATGCGGCCGCAGGCCAGGCGCTCGACACCAGCTTGCAGCCGGGCACCGGCAGTACTGACCTGATTGTAGGGGCCTACTATTACCAGGCGATCAGCCAGAACTTCGACGCGTTCATCAACGGGCAATTCCAGTCCGCAATCGTGGAGAATCTCGATCACCCCGGCGCGACATACCGCCCCGGGAATCTGGCCAGTTTGAGCCTCGGCCTGCGCTACGAGGCGAATCCGAAGTGGGTTCCGCAGTTGCAGATCAACGTTACCCGCAAGAGCCATGACCAGGGCACGCTTGCGGATACTGCGAACACAGCGGGAACCGTCGTTTATCTCAGCCCCGGCATCACCGTCAACGTATGGAAAAACCTGGAGGTGTATGGCTTCGTGCAGCGCGCTATATACAGCAAACTCGACGGTTATCAGTTGTTTCCACGCTGGAGCGGCAACGTGGGGATGAGCTATGCGTTCTGACGAATCGCGAGCGCCACTGGCGCATGACGACCCCGCCTCTTCGATATCGACTGCGCGGCGCGCGTGGTTGCGTGCCGTGCTGGCAGTGTCCCTGGGTGCAGGCGGGTTGGGCCGACCCTTGATGGCCCGCGCGGCCACGCTGGCCGTTGGTCAACCTGCTCCGCCTCTAGTCCTTCATACACTGGATGGCCGGAGCATAAGCAGCGCTGATCTGCTCGGCAAGGTGGTTATTCTGACGTTCTGGGCCACCTGGTGCGAGCCGTGCCGTGACGAACTGCCTCTGCTGTCGGCCTATGCCGTGCGCAACGCAAATAGCGGGCTGCAAGTACTCGGGTTCAGTCTGGATGGAGCAGACGATCTGTCAACCGTTCGTGAGGTTGCCGCTGGCCTTAGCTTTCCGGTGGGTCTGCTGGGCAGCGCCTGGGCAGGCGACTACGGGCGCATGTGGCGCATTCCGGTGAGCTTCACGATCGGACGAACGGGTCTCCTCGCGGACAACGGGTGGGACGACAAATCTCCCGTTTGGACATCCGATCGCTTGCAACGCGTTGTCACGCCACTTCTGAGGCAATAGAGGCGTAAATGACGGGTGCGAATTGTGGTGACCGTCTGCTTACGAGCCCACCGGATTTGACCGTTTCGCGCTTCTAAACAGCCATGACCGACACGGCCTTCGTCACCAGATAACCTTCCATCGCCTCCGGACCACCTTCCGACCCATAGCCCGAATCCTTCACGCCGCCAAACGGCATTTCCGGCCAGG
>NZ_JALQCK010000053.1:0-65425 GCF_030464835.1 Paraburkholderia sp. WS6 | reverse complement strand
GCCAGGATAAACCATGCAATCAATTATTAAAAGTAATTGCGGGATGTTGTACTAGTCAGCCCGTGACCAACGGCCCGAATCCGGGCACACAATCACCTGTTCGCCGTTTAGCTGGACTTGCTCGGTATCCGGTTGCGACGAGGTCGAAGGGGCAATGTCGAAGACCACCTTCAGTGCGTGTCCCACGTGGGCATTTTCGATGGAAAGCTCCCAGGTCAGGAAGATCTGGATGCAATCCTGATCCGGCGCGAAATCGGCCGCATTAAAACCACTGCTGCCGCGCTGGATGACGCCATGAGGCTGGCCAGTATCGAATATCACAACCGTTCCCCGGGTCAGCGGAATACGCCGGCCCAAAGCGGGAAAATGCAAGTCCAGACCTCGGTCCTCGCTCATGAAGAGATTGCAAAAAGCCGCATCGCCATATTGCGCACCGTCGTGGTGGTACCTCGCGCCGCGGCAGGCCATGAGGGCTACGTCACTGGCGGCAAGCACCTCAGGCAGTCCAAGCGCGCGCGTCCAATCGGACACGGCCTGCACGCAGCGCGTGTAGTCCGGCCAGCGCGCCCGCGCTCGCGGTAAAGGCATTGGCTCGACGTCCCCGGGTTCCAGAACCATATGCGACGATATCTCTCTTTCCCAATCCGCAAGCAGACGTGCAGGAGGCATAGGGACGTCGACCGTGCCTGATAACACGATGTCGCTCACGCTTCGGCTGCGGATGGCGTCGTCACTCCAGTAATAGGAGGTCAGCATGTCTCGCATTCGATTCAGTTGAGGGGGGATTCATGCGGGCATTGTAACGATTTCACGGGACCGCTTCGGCGCGAGTCGGTCACGTGCTGTGGCGTTCGCGAAGCTGTGCGGGGTTGACCGGGCCCGATTTCATGGAGATTGTCTCGCGTAGCCGGCCGCCGGCTGCCGGCTGCCGGCAGACGCAGCGTGTGACGTATCGTGCGGGTTGGCTCGTGTGCGTGTGCCGGGCCTGACGTTGTGAAGCCGTGATGCCAGTCAGGTCCGGCCGTCCTTTCTGTTGCACCCGCGAGGTCGCGCGGGAGGTGCCCCCCGGGGCATCTCGCATTGCGGGCTAATGCTTGGGTGTGGACGGCGTGCTGCCGCCACCGAGTCCACCTGTGAGGCCGCCGAGCAGGTTCGTCAACGGGGCGAGCGGAGACGAACCGCCGCTTGCGCCGCCGAGTACGCCGGTCAGTGTGCCGACCAGGTTGGTCAACGGTGCAACCGGATTGGACGCCGAGTTCGTCGACGATCCGTGCGAGGTGCCGCCGCCGAGGCCTCCGGTTAGTCCGCCGAGCAAGGTGGTAACCGGTGCGAGTGGGCCGCTGCTGCCTTGCGAGCCGCCGTTCACCGAGGCCACCGACAGTCCGCCGAGCAACGCCGTCACAGGTGCCAGCAGGCCACCGGTGCCATGTCCGCTCGATCCGCCTGTAACGCCATGTGAACCGCCGGTTGTGCCGTTGGCCACGCCGTTGCCGTTGCCGCTACCGCTGTTGTTGCCCACGGTGATCGGCACGATAGGCACGCTGATCGCGCCGACGCTGACGACCAGGTTCACGATCGGATCAAGCAGGCCGCCGGTGGTCTGGCTGCCGCTGCTGGAGCCAACGCCAGTGTTGGAGCCGCCAGAGCCGCTGGAGCCGCCGTGACCACCGTTTCCGGAGCCGCCGCCGTATCCGCCGCCCGAGCCGCCGTGGCCACCGTCTCCAGAGCCGCCGCCGTTCCCACCACCCGAACCGCCCGAGCCACCCGAGCCACCTTGGCCACCGTCTCCGGAACCTCCACCGTAGCCACCACCCGAACCGCCGTGGCCACCGTCTCCAGAGCCACCGTCGTTCCCGTCACCCGAACCGCCAGAGCCTTCCGAGCCGCCATAACCGCCGTCTCCAGAGCCACCGCCGTACCCGCCACCCGAGCCGGAAACCGGACCGCCGCCCCATGCCGGGCCGCCGGCCCAAACCGAGCCGCCACCCGCACCACTGCCGGCCCATGCGCCGGATGTGTTACCGCCTCCTGCCGACGCGAACCCCGATCCTGGTTGCCCGGTTGTCGTCCATCCGCTGCCTTGGGTAAACGAGGGAGGCGGTGTGGTCGTGACGTCTCCGGCCTGACACGAAGTGGCTAGCGACCACCATAGGAGTGCGCTCGCCGATGCGACAAGAGTGTGTTCGAAGGGAGCCATGATTAGTCCTTTCGCGATGAAATCGCGTCCTGATTGGAAGGTGTAATCAGTGCCCCCGGAAAACCGCTGATCGGTCTTGCAGAAACGGTTGCTTTTCTAGCCCGAGACCGCGTTTGTGCGCGTCGCCTTCGTTTAATTCTGGAGCCGGCGCGGTAGCGCCATGCTCGGATTTGGCTTGCTCGGGCAATTGGTCGGTGCAAGTTCCGAGCCAATGCGCTGGTTACGGAGCGCGGCACGTTCCGCGCACGGGCGGTGCTGAAATTGAGTGGCGTGCGGCGATGAAGGTCTTGCTGGACGGGGCAGATCGGGTGAGATGGAGAGTGCAGTGACGCCATCGCGTGGCGCGTGTTACGTCCCAGGTGTTACGTGTTCCCATCACATCGAACGTAACCTCGCCGTTGCACGTCGTGCTGCGCAAATAGTTCAGACAAAAGGCGGCGTTGTCATCATATGGAGTCCGATATATTGAGGCGCGCGTTGGAAACGCGCGTTTAGATCCGTGCCGGCGCAATGACTTCCATGCCGCGTGCTTCGAGGGTGCCTCGGGCTCACTTCGCTGCGACTGCCTGCTTGTCTTCGATCAGGGATCTGATCCGCTCCTGATCGACCGGTGTCGCCGGGTTGTAGACGATCATCTGAAGATCCGGCCGCCCGTCGACTGCGAAGGATGAGTACTCCAGCGAGATCGGCCCCAGCACGGGGTGGCGCAGGCGCTTGACGCCCTCGCCGTGGGTCCGAACTTCATTGTCCCGCCACATGGCGGCGAACTCGGGACTCGAGCGGCACAGTTCGTCGACGAGCGGCGCCACCTCGGCGTCGGCGCCTGCGCGCGCGGCATCGATCCGGAAGGCGCCCACCACGAAGCGGGCCACGCTTGTCCAATCGAACTGCGCGGCACGGACGCGGGGATCGCAGAAGATCATGCGCAGGACGTTGCGTTGTTCGGGGGGCAGGGAGCCGTAGTCGGTGAGCACGGTCGCGGCGGCGCGGTTCCAGGCAACCACATCCCACGTCGCAGTCCTGACGATTGCCGGACTGTAGGGCAGTGCATCGAGCAGGCGCTGCAGTCGTGGCGTTATCGCGTCACCGCCGCGATAACGGACTTCGGGCGGATGGCCGAGGCCGAGCAGGAACACGTGTTCGCGCTCGACTTCGGTCAGCATGAGTGCCTTCGCAATGCGGTCCAGCACATCCGCTGACGGATTGCCGCCGCGCCCCTGTTCCAGCCACGTGTACCAGGCCGCGCTGATATTGGCGCGCTGCGCCACCTCTTCGCGGCGTAGTCCGGCCGTGCGCCGCCGGCCACCGGAAATACCGAAGGACGCGGGATCGAGCTTGGTCCGCCGGTTCTTCAGATAGTTGCCGAGCCGGTTGCTGCTTTCGTCGTCGTTCACTTGGGCCATGCTTAACCTGTTAAGACGTATACCCGGATAGTGTGATCAATTTAACAGGATGATTTTGCCTCGTACGTTGCTCCCAAGCAATCGGATTTGGGAGCGTTTCACATCGGCATCGCGCGCGAGAAGGGCGTCTCGGCGTACGTGGGCGACGGCTTCAACTGCCTCGGAGAATCAGGATGACCTCGGCTGATACCATGACGCTCGCCCTGTTCAAGCGAGAGAACGACATGAGACTGAAAGACCGCGTCGCCTTGATTACGGGTGCCCAACGGGGCATCGGATATGCAATAGCGGAAAGGTTCGTGGCAGAGGGAGCGAAGGTGGTGCTTGCCGACGTAACAGACGCGACCGCAGAGGCAGACGCGCTCTGCGCCTCGGGCGGCGAAGCCTGCTCCGCGCGGTAAATCCGGATCCCGCGCATCGGAGCGGGGCGCGACATCCGCGTGGCCAGGCCGGTTTTATCGGGTCGCGGCGACCCGGAACGGATTTTTATATCACAACAAGATATAATGCTGGCGACACGTTCTTTCATGTCGTGTGGATTTGCACCTTAAGGTGCGGTCCGGTCCCACGTGATACTCGCCAACTTTCCCATCTAAACCTTGTCCCGCTACGCTCTCATCCGCTGGCTTTCCAGCTTCGCTCCCCATCCCATCGCCGTCCGGTGGCCGGAACGCCTGAGATCGTGTCTCGGCGCATTGCTGGGGATTGCGTTCACCGGCGGGACAATGCACGTCCTTCTCGGACCGGCAGCGAACATTCCGCTCCTGGTGGCGCCAATGGGCGCTTCGGCCGTGCTGCTGTTCGCGGTTCCCGCCAGTCCACTTGCGCAACCGTGGGCCATCATCGGCGGCAATATCGTCTCCGCGACGGTTGGCGTTGCCTGTGCAAGCTGGATCACCGATCCGGTAGGCGCCGCCGCCTTGGCCGTCTCGCTGGCGATCTGTGCGATGTTTGCGTTGCGGTGTGTTCATCCCCCGTCGGGCGCGGTCGCCTTGACCGCGGTCCTTGGTGGTCCGGCCGTGCATGCGCTGGGCTACCGCTTTGTGGCAGAACCGATTGCGATCCAGACGGTGATGCTGCTGTGCGCGGCTATCGTCTACCACGCTGCAACCGGGCATCGATACCCGCACGTCGCGCAGAGTTCCGGCAACGGCGCGGCCGCATCGGCTGCGGCTGCGAACGAAGGTTTCACGCGCGCGGACCTCGAGGCGGTGCTGAACCGCCGCGGGGAATTGCTCGACATCGATACGGACGATCTGGAATCCCTCCTGCGCGACGTTCAGTTGCAGGCCTACGCCCGCACGTTCAATGAGCTGACCTGCGAGGACATCATGTCGCGTTCGCTGGTCGCCGTGTCGGCGAACACGAGAGCGTCGGCCGCATGGAGTCTGCTGAAACAGCGCCATATCAAAGCACTTCCGGTCACTGACGAGAGGCAGCACGTAATCGGCATCGTGACCCGTGCCGACCTTGTCGACAAACGGGCGGTCAGCAAAGGGATCGGTTTGTCGTCCCCCATGCAACGCTGGTTCCGGCGCAGCATCACCCCGGCGCCGCTCGTCGGTGCGTTGATGAACGTCGACGTTCACACAGTCGACGCGGCGACACCGATCGTCGAACTGGTTCCGGTGTTCGCGAACTATGGGCACCACCACATCCCGGTTCTGGACTCGAATCAGCGGCTTGCGGGAATGATCACGCAGGCCGACCTCATCGCGGGACTCTATCGCCAGGCTTACGCCAGGCAGCGGCACGCGGCATAGCAATAGCACTATCGCAGGCACTTGCGCATGAGTACATGCATAAATATCACGACATGATATAATTCACGCTTCACCTATTTCTCGACGGCACTCCGATGAAAACACTCACTCGCGGCTTGACCAAGGCGAACTTCGAGCAACTGTCCGAATTTCGCTATCAGATGCGTCGCTTCGAGCGTTTTTCTGAGCAGGCCGCGCAGGGTGAAGGCATCACACCGTTGCAATATCTGTTGCTCCTGCATATCAAGGGTTATCCGGAGCGCGACTGGGCGACCGTCGGCGAGCTTGCGGAACGGCTTCAGGCACAGCATCACGGCGTGGTCGCGCTCGTGTCCCGCTGTGAGGCGCTCGAACTGGTCCGCAGAAAGGTCAGTGAGACCGACCGGCGCCAGGTCGAGGTTCATTTGTTGAAAGCGGGCGAGCAGGTGCTGGCCCGTCTCGCCGAGATGCACCGTGCCGAACTGAAGTCGCTCAAAGGCACGTTCAATGTTCCCCAGATCGATGTTTGAGTCACCATGAGCCTCGATACCCATAAGCGTGACTTCTCCACCAACGCGCGGCTTCCCGGCGTTTCCGCGCTCGCCGCGGGAATTGGTGCGCTCAGCACGCTTGCAGCGTTCGTGCTGCTGAGCCTGATTCATCTGTTCACCAATCTGTTTTTCTTTCAGGAATTTTCGTTTGCGGACCGCTCACCGGCTCTCAACACGTTGGGTATCTGGGTGGTGATCATCCCGGTGATCGGCGGTCTCATCGTCGGTTTCATGGCCCGTTACGGTTCGGAAAAGATCCGTGGGCATGGCATTCCCGAAGCGATCGAAGCCATCCTGTTCGGCAAGAGCCGCATGTCGCCGAAAGTGGCGATTCTCAAACCTCTGTCGTCCGGCATTGTGATCGGCAGTGGCGGGCCGTTCGGTGCGGAAGGCCCGATCATCATGACAGGCGGCGCGCTGGGGTCGCTGATCGCGCAGTGCGTGAAAGTCACGTCCGCGGAACGCAAGACGCTGCTGGTTGCCGGCGCAGCGGCGGGCATGACGGCGGTCTTCGGCACACCGGTGGCGGCCGTGCTGCTGGCGGTCGAACTGCTGCTGTTCGAATGGCGTCCGCGCAGTTTTCTGCCGGTCGCCCTTGCGTGTGCAGTCGCGGGTTTTGCGCGCGCGGCGTTCTTCGGCACGGGGCCGCTGTTTCCGCTTGAGACTGCGCCTCCCGGCGCGTTGTCGTTGGTTTCGTGCGTCATTGCAGGCCTGCTGTCCGGTGCGCTCGCGTCGGGTCTGTCAGCCGCGTTGTACAAGACCGAAGACCTGTTCGGCAAGCTGCCCATCCATTGGATGTGGTGGCCCGCGCTCGGCGGCCTCTTCGTCGGCATCGGCGGCTTTCTCGAACCTCGCGCGCTGGGCGTCGGCTACGACGTGATCGGCGACCTGTTGCATCAGCACATTGCAATCCAGCTCGCGCTGGCGATCCTGATCGTGAAGGCGATCATCTGGGTCGTGGCGTTGGGCTCGGGCACCTCAGGCGGCGTCCTGGCGCCGTTGCTCATGCTGGGTGCGGGGCTCGGTGTCGTGCTCGGTCACGTGTTGCCGGGCGGCGAACCTGCCCTGTGGCCGCTCGTCTGCATGGCGGCCACGCTCGGCGCCACGCTGGGCGCGCCGTTGACCGCAATCGTGTTCGCGTTCGGCCTCACGCACGACAGCAACGCATTGCTGCCGCTGCTCGCCGCGACGCTGATCGCGCACGGGTTTGCAACGGTCGTCATGAAGCGCTCCATCATGACCGAGAAGATTGCCCGGCGCGGTTATCACATTTACCGGGAATACGGCGTCGATCCGCTTGAGCGTCACCACGTCGACGAGGTGATGTCGCGTACTGTCGAGACAATCGATGGCGATATGTCCGTGGGCGAAGCGCTGGCTACGTACTTCGGTGCGACGCAGACACACCGCGCTTATCCGGTCGTGCGTCAGGGCGTGCTGGCGGGCGTCGTCGATCGCGCGCTACTGGAAAAAATTCGCGATGACGAGGCAGCGGACATGCTTGGCTCGCGCCTCTTCGACGTGTTGCACCACCGCTCCCCCGCGTTTGCGTTGCCGAGTGAAACCTGCCGACTCGTCGCAGCGCGGCTTGCAGTGCACGGTCTCGAACGGTTGCCCGTAGTCACGGACTCCGAAACGTTGCAACTGGTCGGCATTGTGTCGCGCAGCGATCTGGTCAAGCCGTCTCTTGCCCACTTTGACGAAGAGCACAAGAAAGAACGCTTCCGGCGCTTGCCAATCCACGCCGGCAAGCGGCACTTCCCGCCGGTTCCTTAAGTCATCAGCCGGCCAGCGGCCGATCAGCAGCCGCTCAACAGCCGGAACAGATACGCGGTTTGCCGAAGAACAAGCAACGCTCCGGCACGTAAGCCACTACATCCCCGCACCACACGGGTAATGCCGGAGTCGGTGCCTGACTTCAGGCATCCGTACCTTCGGCCAGCCGGACGGCCTCCACGTCCCCCCATCCCGCATCCCCAACCAGCCCCCAGGGAAAACATCCAGTGGACGAGCGGCAAGGGTGGTGTACGATCCAATCGTTACATCGTTCAATGTAACAATAAAAAATGTCATCGTGACGGGCGGCCGCATCCCCGTCGACAGCATATTCGGGAGGCATGTATGGGTGACAAGTCCATTCCACACGTCGACGTGGAAGAACTGGCGCAGTTCCGCGAAGTCCAGCAACTGGCCTATCGCTGCGTCGAGAGCGTCGGCGAAATGCTCCAGCCAGGCATGACGGAGAAAGACGCCGCACGGCTACTGACCGAATGGCTGCAGGATCACGGCGTGCGCGACTGGCTGCACAAGCCCTTCGCCTGGTTTGGCGACCGTACCGCCTTTGAAGGTTTTTCCGGGCTGTCGCACATGGCCGGTTTTAACCTGGCGTTCTTTCCGAGTTCGCGTCGGCTGGAAGAAGACATGCCGGTCATTCTCGACGTGGCGCCGGTGCTTAACGGTGTGATCGCCGATGTCGGCTACGCCACCTGCGTCGGCACGAATCCCACTCTCGAACAGTTGAAGGACGACCTGGCCGAGCACCGCGAGTTGATCGTCAGTATGGTGAAGCAACGGCACACGCTTGCCGATGTGGCGCGTGCGGTCGACCTGTTGTGCAGAAAACAGGGTGTCGAGCCGCGCCACAAGGCCTATCCCTTCAAGGTGCTCGCGCATCGTGTCGCGAAGCTGAGCCAGCCGGCAAAGCCGCGTTTCGTTGCGCGTTTCGGCCTGAACGCCACGCGCAACCTCGTCCTTGACCAGGTCAGCGCGGGCAGGAAGGAGGGCTGGTCGCCGTTATGGTCGATCGATCGCCGCTCCGATCATGCGCCGACGCCTGGCCTCTGGGCTGTCGAGCCGCATCTCGGCTTTCAGGGTGTGGGCGCCAAATTCGAAGAGTTGCTGGTCATCACCGATGACGACGCCTACTGGCTCGACGACGACCTGCCGCATGTGCGCCGCTGGGCACAGCGCGGGCGGGCGTTGGCCGCGGCATGACGGAGGCGCACATGCAACTTCTAACCGAACCGATATCGCCTACGCTGTACGAGGCGCCACCCGCCACGCGCCGCACCGAATTCACGGTGAGCTCGGGCGACGTGACGCTTGCCGCCAGGGCATGGGGTGACCCCGCCCGGCCGACCGTGGTGTTAGTACATGGCTACCCCGACAACAGCGAAGTCTGGGACACTGTGGCCGGATTGCTGGCACACGATTTCCATGTGATTGCCTACGATGTTCGCGGTGCAGGGCAGTCCACCGCGCCTAAAGGGACGGCCGCTTACCGTCTGGGAAAACTCACCGACGACTTCATCGCCGTCATCGACGCCGTGAGCCCCGATCGCGCCGTCCATCTGGTCGCGCACGACTGGGGTTCGATCCAGGGCTGGGAGTTCGTCACCGAAGAGCGCTTGCGCGGGCGCATTGCGTCGTACACGTCGTGCTCGGGCCCCTGCCTCGATCACGTCGCTTACTGGATACGAGCACGCTTGCTGCGTCCCACGCCGCGCTCGATCGGCAAGCTGATGGGTCAGCTGGTGCGCTCCTGGTATGTGCTGCTGTTTCATTTGCCGGTGCTGCCAGGCTTGACCTGGCGTGTATGGCTCGGCCGCGCGTGGCCGCGCGTATTACGTCGTGTGGAAAAGACGCAGATCGCACCGCGGCCGACGCAAACGCAGGACGGCGTGCGCGGCGTATCGCTGTATCGCGCCAACTTCATCCGCTGCCTGTTCACGCCGCGCAAGCGCTACGCCCACGCACCGGTCCAGGTGATCGTGCCGACGCTGGACAAATACGTCAGCCCGGCCTTGTCCGAAGATCTTTCCCGATGGGCGCCGAAGTACTGGCGCCGTGAGCTGACCGCGCGGCACTGGCTGCCGATCACGCACCCCGAACAGATGGCCCGCATGGTGCGTGAACTCGTCGATCACACTGAAGGCGGCGCCGAACCGGACACACTGCAACGCGCCCGTATGGACGCCGCACGCAAACCGCTCAGCGGCAAGCTCGCGGTCGTGACCGGCGCGGGCAGCGGCATCGGGCGATGCATTGCACTGGAATTCGCGAAGCAGGGCGCCGCAGTGGTCGCGGTCGATATCGACACTGCAAGCGCGGAACGCACGGCTACCCTGGCCAGGTTGTCAGGCTGCAAGGCGTACGCACGCAAGGCCGACGTCGGCAGCGCCGAACAGATGGAAGCGCTGGCGGACTGGGTCGGGAGTGACCTCGGCGGCGCCGACATCGTGGTCAACAACGCCGGCATTGGCATGGCAGGCGGCGTGCTCGACACTTCGGCCCAAGACTGGGAACGCATTCTTCACGTCAACCTGTGGGGCGTGATTCACGGCTCTCGCCTGTTCGCCAGGCAGATGGTGAAGCGCGGCAATGGCGGTCACATCATCAACACCGCATCAGCCGCGGCCTTCGCCCCTTCGCGCGACCTGCCGGCCTATGCGACCACCAAGGCTGCCGTGTTGATGCTTAGCGAGTGCATGCGCGGAGAACTCGCCGCGCACGGTATCGGCGTCAGCGCAATCTGCCCGGGGTTCGCCGAGACCGGAATCATGGCCTCGACCCAGTATGTCGGCGCCAGCGTTCAGGATCAGGACCGCATGCGCCAGAAAGCCACCAAGCTTTACCAGTTGCGTGGCCTGCAACCCGAGACGGTCGCGAAAGCCGCGCTCCGTGCGGTATTGCGCAACAAGCCTGTGGTCGCCATCGGCATCGAGGCGCATTCAATGCGTTTCATCTCGCGCTACATGCCTGGGCTCAGCCGCATGATCGCTCGCATCAGCATGGTGCCGCGTTGATCTCACCCACCGGATGCCGGAGACCGTCATGACCCAAGGGCACACTCAATACAAGATCAGGGCACGCCATGTGAAATTCGACTGGAGTCAAACGCCGATCCAGTGGATTCCAGGTGACCCGTCGAGCACGCACATCATCAATGTGCTGAACCTGCTGTTCCCCGCCGGCGAACTATGGTTCTGCCGCGTCTACAACAAGGCGCTGCCGCTGATCGCCGACCCGGCGCTGCGCGACGACGCTGAGGGGTTTCTCAGGCAGGAAGCGGTGCATTCGCGCTCGCACGGCGGTGTGCTCACGCACTACTACAAGGCGCACGGCATCGATACGCAGCCTTTCACAAAGAAACTCGACTGGCTGTTCGGCAAGTTGCTCGGCGAGCAACAGCTCGGACTGAAGATCGGCAAAACGCGCTTCTGGCTGCGCCAGCAGCTGGGCGTCATCGCCGCGCTGGAACACTTTTTCGGTTATCTCGGCAATTGGGTGCTCAATGCCAACGGCCTCGATGCCGCTCATGCCGACCCAACCATGCTCGACCTGCTGCGCTGGCACGGTGCGGAGGAAGTGGAGCATCGCACCGTAGCATTCGACATCTTCCGGCATATGGGCGGGACCTACTTCGAACGCTGTTTCCACATGCTGTCGACGGTCATGCTCCTACTGTACTTTCTCACGCACGGCGCGCGCTTCATGCACCGGCGCGATCCCGACGCCGGCGCGTATCGCGGTTTTATCCTCGGCTGGCGCGCCGGGGCGCGGCGCGGTTGCCTGCCGTCGTTCTGGAAGATGATCGCGGCAGCGCTACGCTATTTCAATCCGCGCTATACGCCGCATCACGAAGGCTCGACCGAGCAGGCGCTCGCCTATCTTGCCACCTCGCCCGCTGCGCAGGCCGCGGCGCATGGAGGCAACTGGGTGCGCGATGCGAATTGAGACGGCAGCATGAAACACTAGGTCGTTGCCGTTTTCAAAGCCTCTATGTCACGTCGGGGCGGCGCGCCAAACATGCGCGAGTATTCGCGACTGAATTGCGATGCGCTTTCGTAGCCCACCTGATAGGCCGCCGCTTCGGCATTGGCATTGCCTGCCACCATCAGGTGACGTGCTTCAAGCAGGCGAAGCTGCTTCTGGTATTGCAACGGCGTCATCGATGTCAGCGCCTTGAACTGCCTGTGGAATGCCGACGGACTCATTTGCGCCACGGCGGCCAGCTCCTCGATGCGTACGGTCTCGGTGAATTGGCCTCTTAACGCATGGATGGCAGTCACGACTTTGTGCACATGGCTGGTTGCCAGCACGACCCGGGCGACCTCGTTGCCGTGACGCCCCGTTAGCAACCAGTAGCAAATTTCTCGCTTGATCATCGGCGCGAGAATGGGAATAGCGTGAGGCGTGTCGAGGAGACGCACCATGCGCAGCATGCAGTCAGCGAGCGGGCCGTCAATCTCGGTGACAAAGACGCCGTGGCCGAGCTCGTCTTCCGGCGCAGGCGGCGTATCGAGACATGCCATGACATCGCGCATGATGGCAAGGTCGAACTCAATGGCAATAGCAAGGTATGGCTCTGTTGGACTGGCTTTCACAACCCTGCTGAACGCCGGCATCTCAACGCTGACGATCAGGGCTTGTCCTGCCCGGTAGTCGTACCGCCTGTCACCGAATGTCGTCCACTTGGCACCTTGAACGACGACACACAGGGCCGGCTTCATGATCAGATGAGAGGGATGTTTTTCATGATCCGACCGGATGATGATCAAGCCCTCGATGGCGGTTATGAACGGGCCCTCACTCCCGGCTTGATTGTCGGTGTAGCGTTTGACGCCCTCGACCAAGGCATTTGACATATGTACCTCCTCCGCGCCCGCATTTCCTCATGTTACTGCCTCTCGTGTCGAGCTGCAGAGCCCGGGCAGGATTAGGCAAGAAGAAGAACAGTTAGGGCATTCAGCCTCGCTATCGGCCGGAATAAGCTGCGTCTACACCTCTAACGTGGAGCGCAAAAATGACAGCAGGACAATCGGCAGACACCATCTCGAAGATCGCCATCGTGACAGGCGGGAGTCGCGGCTTGGGGCGCAATACGGTCCTTAACCTTGCGAAGCGCGGCGTCAGTTCCCTATTCACCTATCGCGCCAATCAGGCGGAAGCCGACAAGGTTGTGTGCCTCGTGGCAGAGGAGGGGCAAAGAGCCATTGCACTGCCACTCGATACCGGAAAAGTGAGCACATTCGACGCGTTCGTGGAGCAAGTTCGGGCGTCGCTTGCGCAGTTGGGTGCCGAGCGCTTCGACTACCTCGTCAACAACGCCGGCACTTCGAATCACACGCCGTTTGAAAAGACTACCGAGGATGAGCTGGACAGTCTTTACCATGTCCATTTTAAGGGCGTGTTTTTCCTGACGCAAAAGCTCCTGCCGTTGATCAAGGACGGTGGCCGCATCGTGAATATCTCCTCGGGACTGACCCGTGTCGCCTTTCCAGGCAGTGGGTCCTATGCGTCCATGAAAGGCGCGGTCGAGGTTCTGACTCGTTATCTCGCGAAGGAGCTCGGTCCGCGTCGAATTGCAGTCAACACCGTCGCGCCAGGCGCAGTCGCCACGGACTTCAGCGGCGGCATGGTGCGCGACAATCCCGAGATCAACAAGCTGGTGGCGGACGCGACGGCGCTCGGCCGTGCGGGCTTGCCCGACGACATCGGTCCGATGATCGCGTCGCTGCTGTCCGAGGACAACCGCTGGGTCAATGGCCAGCGCATCGAAGTCTCGGGTGGCATGTCTCTGTAGCTGTGCCAGAATCGGCATTCTCCCAACGAGGACAGAATGCCGCTATGGCCGACAATCACAACAACTGCCTGGATATCCGAAGGCTTTCCCCAACAGAATGGGCACAAGCCTTTCCGGTGATCGCGCAATTGCGGGCGCTTGATCAAGACGAATTTCTCAGAAGAGCCAGGCTGCAATCGCATTCCGGCTACGAGCTTGTCGGCGCTTTTCAGGGCGGCAAGCTGATTGGTGTGATGGGGATGAGGCCGGTCCACACGTTGGCGCGCGGGGCGCACTTACATATCGACGATCTCGTTGTCGACGAGGCGACACGGGGCAGCGGTGCGGGTCGCGCTTTGACGGACTATGCGGAAGCCGACGCGCGTGCTCGCAATATGACTGCGGTGTTTCTCGATGCGCGGCCGGATGCCGTTCCCTTCTATGAACGACAGAACTACGTGTTCCATCCTGCACCGTCGATGAAAAAAGGTCTCTTGCCCTCGTAGGCATGAAATGGGTTACCGTCAACAACATTCGCCCACAGGAGGATCGAAAGCCATGACCGACAAGCAAGATGCAGCGCCAGACAGCACAGCAGCGCGAGTCGCCTTGTGGCGCGCACTCCATGTCTGGTCCGACCCACCGCCGCATGTGCTGGAAGACGTAATCGGCCTTAAGCTGCTGGCCCCGGACGAGGGCTGGCGCACCCGCGGGGATATGGATCCTCAATTCACGCGACCCTTTCGCGCTTCAATCGTGGCGCGTGCTCGCTTCATTGAAGACCTAGTCGTGGAACAGGCCGGCCGCGGGCTTGATCAGTACGTCATCCTCGGCGCCGGCCTCGACAGCTTCGCCCAGCGGCGGCCGGAGATCGCATCCCATTTGAAGGTGTTCGAAGTCGACCAGCCAGGTCCTCAGGCATGGAAGCGTCAGCGTCTGATCGAACTCGGCTTCGGCGTTCCGGACTGGTTGCGTTTCGTGCCGGTCGATTTCGAGGCGGGGGGAAGCTGGCGAGACGGGCTCGTGACAGCCGGCTTCGATGAGAGCAAGCCGGCAATCGTGGTCTCCACTGGCGTCAGCATGTATCTCACCAAAGATGCGAACGCCGCCACGCTGCGCGAAGTCGCGTCCCTCGCCCCGGGATCGACGCTCGCCATGACGTTCCTGCTGCCACTGGAGATGGCGGACCCAGAGGTGCGTCCTGGGCTTGAGATGGCGGAGAAGGGCGCACGAGCAAGCGGGACACCATTCCTCAGCTTCTTCACCCCGCCGGAGATTCTGGCGCTGGCCCGCGAAGCAGGCTTTAGAGAAGCACGGCACGTCTCGGCGGCCGATCTTACCGAGCGCTACTTCGTGGGCAGGACCGATGGTCTGCGGCCGCCAAAGAATGCTGAGGAACTGCTGGTAGCGAATACCTAGCTGCTCGCTTAAAGGAACCAGCGGTATTCCCGCGCATTCACTTCGTTCATGAAATCCAGATGGTCCTGCCGTTTGTTCTCGCAATAGACCATCACGAACTCTTCGCCCAAGCCTTTGCCTACGACCGGATAGCTCTGCATCGCGGCGACGGCCGTGAGCATGTCTTGCGGAAAGTCGACGCCGCTTTGGCGGTCTTCGTTGAGCGGCGCGATGGGTTCGCGGCCTGCATCCAGCCCGTGTTCCATGCCGGTGAGAATAGCGGCGAGTACCAGGTAAGGGTTCGCGTCGGCGCCCGCCAGACGGTGTTCGATGCGCAAGTTGCGGTCGTCAGATTCTGGAACGCGAATGCAGGCGTCGCGGTCTTCGAAACCCCAACTGGCACGACTGGCTGCATTCGTCTTCCAGCCATAGCGGCGAAACGCGTTGTGATTGGCGGCGAAGACAGGCATGCAATGCGGCAGCAATGCGAGGCACCCGGCCACCGCATGGCGCAGTGGGCGCTGGCCGTCGGCGGCCAGCAGATTGTTACCCGCTTCGTCGTAGAGACTTACATGCACGTGCATGCCGCTGCCCGGCGCGTGCAGGTATGGCTTGCTCATGAAGCTCGCGCGATAGCCGTGTTTCATCGCCACGCCGCGCGTGCTGCGGCAGAACAGGGCAGCCCAGTCGGCGGCGCGCAGACTGTCGTCGTTGTGGCCAAAGTTGATCTCGAACTGTCCGGGCCCGAGCTCGGCGGTGATCACGGTAGCGTCCACGCCCTGCTCACGCGTCGCGTCGACCATCTCATTGAGCACACTGGAGAAGCGCGACAATCGCTCGATGTGCATATTGGACTGGTCGTCCGGATCGTCGCGGAACGGGTCGCGGGGGAATTGCGGAATACCGTCCGCCAGCCTCGCGTCGAACAGGTAAAACTCCAGTTCGAAGGCGACAACCGGACGGATACCGCGCCGCTCGAAGCGTTTCAGTACGCGCGCCAATACCTCGCGTGGCTCGAACTCGATGGGCGCCTCGGTGCCGTCCGAGCTGATCAGCATCTGTCCCAATGGCTGGCTTTCCCATCGCACGGGCTTGAGGGTGCCGGCGATCAGGCGGCGCTGCGCATCCGGGTCGCCGTCGTTGAAGCAATAGTCGCCGATTGGGAACACGCCACCCTGCGCACCGAGCAAAATGCAGTTCTGCGGTAGTTTCAGGAGACTGCCGGCGGCGATTTTCTCGAGCATGTCCACGGGGTATCGCTTGCCGTAGAAGTGCCCGGGGATATCCAGGCAAATGAGGTCGACGTAACGCACCTCGGGATACGCCGCGCGGAAGGCGCGTACTTCGCTGAGCAGGTCGGCGCTGGGGGAAGTCATGTTGTTGTCCTTCTCACGCAAAAGACGCGATGATTGAGGTTCAGTTAAAAGCTACCGTGGAAAAAGGTACACAAGTCGACGACATAAAGGAAAGCGATAGTCACAACGCCGTCCATTAGTCATCCGAATTGACATTCAGCGCAGCGTTCACTACTGCGTCACGTACTGCCAGAATCCTAGGTGAACACCCAAAGTACCCGCGTGGGTTCGTCGGAGAGATTGGCGTAGCGGAACCGGGCGTGCGCCGGCACCTGGAAGCCGTCATTGGGGCCGAGCGTCGCCGGTTGCGCTTCGTCGTCCAGCCAGATGGTCAACTCGCCTTCTAGGACGAAGCCACCTTGCTCGTCGCTGTCATTCAACGGTTTGTCGCCGCTGCTGGCGCCCGGCGCCAGGTGGCTCTCCAGCATCGAAAAACCCGCTGACATGTTCGGCGACACCAGCACGTCAGTCACGCCTTCGGCGTAATACAGCGTGCGGCGTTCGTCCGGCCGGGTCACCCAAGGCAGCGCACGCGGCTTGCTCAGGCTATAAAAATAGGTGGTGGGTACGCCGAGCGCCTCGCCGATGGCGGTCAGGTCGCCTACGGTCGGACGCGAGAGGCCGCGCTCGATCTGGGAAAGGAAACCCACCGAGCGACCGATCTTTTCGGCCAACGCGCCCAACGTCACCTTCTTATGCTTGCGCAGGTCCCGAATCAGTATCGCGAGACCTTCAATTTCTTCCTGCTTGTTCATCTTCTGCCTCTTCTCTCAGACTCTGTCGCGCAGACGATACCAGGTCTTGCCAATGACCTCCAGCGGCGCGGCCAGTAGCGCACCGCCTGGAAAAGGCGGATTGTCGATGGCCTGATACAGGTCCAGCAATTCGTCGTCACCGAGGATGGCGTCGGCGACCGCCCGGCCGGCGGCGAGCGTGGGCAGCACGCCGTGCCCCGAATAGCCTTGCAACCAGTAGCGCTCACCTTGTCGACCGATATCCGGCGTGCGTTTCATGCTGATGTCGATATGCCCGCCCCACGCAAACTCGAGTTCCACTCCGCGCAGCTGCGGAAATGCGCGTTCCAGGTAAGGCCGGGTAGCCGCCGCAATATCTTTTGGAATGCCGCCCGCGTAGGTGCAGCCGCCGCCGAACAGCAGGCGGTTGTCAGGACTTAAGCGGAAGTAGTCGGGAACGAACTGGTTGTCGATCACGCAGCTATTGCGCGGCAGTAGCGAACGGGCCACCTCCGGCCGCAGCGGCGACGTGGCCACCTGGTAGGTGCCAACAGGCAGCATGCGCCTGGAAAGTTTGCGGTCGAGGCGATCGATATAGGCGTTGCAGGCGAGTACCAGCACGTCCGCACGCACCTCGCCCTTATCGGTACGCGCGACATAACCGCCAGGCGTCTCGCGGTAGTCCAGCACCTGGCTTTGCTCGAAGATGCGTCCACCGGCCTGTTCGATCGCCGTCGCGAGGCCTTGGGCGAGTTTCAACGGATTCAGATGGCCCGCCTCGGGATCGTAGAGCGCCGCCTGGTAGCGTTCGCTTGCAATCCATTGAGGCATTTCCTCGCGAGGGATGAAGCGCATCTTGTCGTAACCCCACTTTTCCTCGGCTTCCCGTTGAGCCTGCCGGAGGAGGGCGATGCGGCGCGGCAGCACCGCCGCCCACAGACTTCCAGCACGGTAGTCGGCATCGAAGCCATGCCGCGCCGGCAGCTCACGTATCTCACCGGCGGCCCAACGCATGCTGTCCCACAGTTGACGGGCACGTTCCAGACCCAGCGCCGCCTCCAGCGGAGGCATGTCGCAGGACCAGCCGAGCAGGGCCTGGCCGCCGTTGCGCCCGGACGCAGCCCAGGCTACCCGGCTGGCTTCGAGCACCGTGACACGCTTGCCCGCGAGGGCCAGACGCAGCGCTGTGTGCAAGCCACTGAAACCCGCGCCGACGATGAGCACTTCCGTGTCGAGGCGCTCTTCCAGCGTTGGCCGCAGGGGGATCGGGGCAGGATAGGTGCGTGCGTAGTAGCTCGCGACGTGCTCGGCTGACTGGTCGAACATGTTGGCTCTTGTGAAAAAATCGCAGTAAATTTCATGAAAAAATACCATTCATTTTTCACAGACGCAAGCGCGCCTCAAAATGCCGACGTTCTTTTCATCGAATCACTGGAGGAGAAACGCGCATCGGGCATTGGGCGGAGTTTGGCCAACGCGAGACAGCTATTGCTGTTCCGCTCCTAAGGCGTGTGAATCCGCACTTCCGGCAGGACGGTGGTAACCTTCCCCCGCTTATTCATCCGGCCGGCGTGGCATCTTCCGCGCCGGCATCCAACATCGACCGAAAGAGTGATCATGACCAGTTCCATCTACAGCGCATCCGTTCCCGTCTTCAAGCAAATGCTGACCGCATTGTCCGACGTGCTGAAGAAAGCCGAAGCGCATGCCACCGAAAGGAACATCGAGCCGAACGCTCTGCTGCAGGCACGCCTGTTCCCGGATATGTTCCCCCTGGTGCGCCAGGTGCAGATCGCCGCGGATTTCAGCAAGGGCGTCAGTTCGCGCCTGGCCGGCGTAGAAGTGCCGTCGTGGCCCGACACTGAGGTGACGTTTGCCGACCTGCAAGCGCTGATCGCCAAAGCGTTGGCCCACCTCGGCACGCTCGACGCCGCCCAGTTCGAGGGTAGCGAGAGCAAGGAAATCGTCCTGCGCCCAGGCACGCCGAAAGAGAAGAAGCTGGTCGGCAGCACCTATTTGCAGAACTACGGTCTGCCCCAGTTTTTCTTCCACGTCACGACGGCCTACGCGATTCTGCGCCACAACGGCGTTGAAATCGGCAAGCGCGACTACATGGGATCGTACTGATCGTCGACGCACGGGCAGGGCGGGCCAGCGGTCGGCGGTAGTTTCAGCGGATTTTCACGTCGCGGGCCAACGACGAATTATGAGTGTGTTAGCCGCTATCATCGACCGTAGTCCCCAAAGGAGAACAACCGATGAGCCGACCCGATTTCATCAAGCACTGGACCGAGCTGGAAGAACCGGATGCGCATTCCTATCGCGGCGATACCGAGAAAATGGCGCTCGACGCGCCGCTTTCCGCCGCACTCGGCATCACGCGCATTGGCATTCATCACGTGAGGCTTTTGCCCGGCCGGCGCACGTCATATCCGCACGCCGAAAGTACCGAGCAGGAGTTTGTGTACGTGCTCGAAGGCAAGCCCGATGTCTGGATCGACGGCGTGCTTCATCCCATTGCTGAAGGCGATTCCGTCGCGTTTCCGTCAGGCACCGGCATCTGCCACACCTTCATCAACAATACGAAGGACGAAGTCAGGCTGATGGTGATCGGCGAACGTCCGCGCGATGACAACCGCATCCGTTATCCGCTCAACGAAGCGCACGAACGGACCCGCGCGGACCGCTGGGTGGACTGGCCTACCAGGCCAATCGGGGACCACAACGGGATGCCGGACTGAAGGGTACGCCGCGGATGACGGCCTCGGCGCACATCCGGAGCGCGGTCCTGCAAGAACTAGCGATTCAGGCTAGGCTACCGCGTGGGCCGTTTTGCGTCGCACCGCAGCGGCCGTGCCACACGGTTATTCCAGTCAGGAAAGCAATGAAACAACAGCTAACAATCGATTTTGTCTCCGATATCGCATGCCCGTGGTGTGCGATCGGCCTGTCGTCACTCGAGCTTGCACTATCGCGTTTGAGCGATACGGTTGACGCTCAAGTCACCGTGCATCCCTTCGAGCTGAATCCGGAGATGGGGCCGGACGGCGAAGCCATTGTCGATTATCTCGGCAAGAAATACGGACGCACTCCAGAGCAGATCGCGGAAACTCAGGCCATGATCCGCGAGCGCGGGGCGAGCGTCGGTTTTGCCTTCGGCCCGCGTACGCACGTCTATAACACCTTCGATGCGCACCGCCTGCTGCATTGGGCCGGTATCGAAGGCAAGCAGTTGCCGCTCAAACTGGCGCTGCTGCGGGCCTATCATGCCGAGGGCAAAGACCCGAGCAATCACGAAGTCCTGGTTGAAGCGGCGCAATCTGTAGGGCTCGACGCCGCGCAAGCAGGTGAGGTACTGCGCAGCGGAATCTATGCCGACGACGTCCGTGCGGAAGAACGGGAATTCCAGTCGAAGGGCATCCAGTCCGTGCCGGCGATCATCTTCAACGGACGCTATCTGGTGAGCGGCGGACAACCCGTGGAAACCTTCGAGCAAGTCATCCAGCAGATTCTCGCCGAAGCGTAGGGCGGCAATCGGCAATCGCGCCGGCGGCCCGTTGCATTCAACGGGCCGCAACCGAAGACTCACTTCGGTCCGCGTCCGCTTTCTCACCGGCAGACGAAAGACGGGTTCATTGCCCGCATACTGAATCCCGCCACACTTGTCACTCCCACCGTTCGATGCACGGCATTAGTGTGCTCTACAAGGACGAGGCTGGTGATGTGTTCCATAGCGCCTCGACATCAAAAGGAGAGACGCCCGTGATGGATCGCATCATGGCGATGCAGACCTTCGTACGCATTGTCGACGCCAACAGTTTTACCCGTGCTGCGCAGTCGCTTGGGATTCCACGCGCAAGCGCGACAACACTCGTGCAGAACCTCGAGGCCATGCTCGGCATCCAGTTGCTCGTGCGCACCACGCGCCGGCTCAGTCTGACTGCCGAGGGGGCCGCCTATTACGAGCGCTGCGTGCAGATTCTCGCCGACCTCGACGACATCGAGGCGAGCCTGCGGCATCCCGACGACCGGCCGCGCGGGAGGCTGCGCGTTGAGATGCCGGCGGTCGTCGCGAACGCGATCGTGTTTCCGGCGCTCGACGATTTTCACGCGCGCTACGAGCACATCCTGCTCACCTTCGGCGTCAGCAACCGCCAGGTCGAACGGGCCGGCGAAGCGATCGATTGCTGCATTCTGACTGGAAAGTCGCCGGATGCGGGCCTCGCCGCTCGCCGACTGGGCGCGCTCGAGCGTGTGACCTGTGCGAGCCCGCTTTATCTCGCACGGTACGGCACGCCGCAACGGTTCGATGAGCTAAGCGGTCATATCGCGGTGAATTACATGTGTGCGCACACGGGACGTGCAGCGGATTTCGATTTTCAGGTCGAAGGCGACACGGTCAACGTGGCGCTTGAGGGCTTCGTGCAGGTGAGCGACGAGCATGCATATCTCGAATGCGGGCTGCGCGGACTTGGACTGATCCAGCCGCCGCGTGCGCTCGCCCAGCCCTATCTCGACTCCGGGCGGCTGCGTGAAGTGCTGCCGCATTGCAGGCCCGCAGCGCTGCCGGTATCGGTCGCGTATCTGCGTCATCGGCGCGCTCCGCCTCGCGTGCTTGCCTTCGTCAACTGGCTCGCGGAACTGTTCGAAACGGCGCGGCACGTAAGCCATGAGCCGTCACCCGTGCACCGGAGTCTGCGTGGCGTGGCGGCCGCCGAACCGGCCTGAAATGAGCGACAAACCAAATAGTGGGAAGCAGGCGCGAGATACCTGTGCGCACGACACTAGGGAATGCCTACGCTTGAGCCGCTGCCATCCAGCGTCGTAAAATCGTGGCACATCAGTTTGGGTGGTCCAGCAATGTGTCTGGCTTCTCGTTACGATTTCAGCCGCGATACCCGGCAACGCCCGGCGCAGCGGCTTCCCGCGTTTTTTCGACCCGCTCCCCGCATTGAGGCCAGCGGCGATCGCGGAATTGTCGTTCAATCCGCGCTATGACCCCGCTCATTTCCGTTAAAAGGCTCAACAAGCGCTTTCCCGGCGTGAGGGCGCTTCACGAAGTCCAGTTCGAGCTCATGGCCGGTGAAGTCCACGCGTTGATGGGCGAGAACGGCGCCGGCAAGTCGACGTTGATGAAAATCCTCGCCGGCGTCTACACCCGGGACACGGGCGATATTCTCTATGACGGTCAGCCGGTCGAGTTCTCGAGCCCGCGCGAGGCGCAGGCCATGGGTATCGGCATTATTCATCAGGAACTCCAGTTGATGAATCACCTGACCGTCGCCCAGAACATGTTTATCGGCCGCGAGCCGCGTGGGCGCCTCGGTCTGTTCCTCGACGAAGACAAGCTCAATGCGCTGGCGCGCGACATTCTTGCCCGCATGCATGTGAATATCGACCCGCGCGCGGTGGTCAGCACGCTCACCGTCGCAAAGCAGCAGATGGTCGAGATCGCCAAGGCATTGTCCTTCGATTCGCGCGTGCTGATCATGGACGAGCCGACCTCGGCGCTCAACGACGCCGAGATCGCCGAGCTGTTCCGCATCATCCGCGAGCTGAAGAGCCGGGGCGTGGGCATCGTCTATATCTCCCACAAGATGGACGAGCTGAAGCAGATTGCTGACCGCGTCACCGTGTTGCGTGACGGGGAATATGTGGCCACCGTCACCGCCAAGGACACCAGCGTCGACGCGATCATCGGCATGATGGTCGGTCGAATCTTGACCGACGCCGCGCCTTCTGAGAGCGTCGCCGGCACGGGCGAGATCGCGCTCGAAGTCAACAATCTGAATGCCGGCCCGCTTGTCAGAGACGTCAGCTTTGCGCTGCGCAAAGGCGAGATATTGGGCTTTGCCGGCTTGATGGGCGCCGGTCGCACCGAGGTCGCCCGCGCGGTGTTCGGCGCCGATCCGATCGAATCGGGTGAAATCATCGTGAAAGGCGTGAAGGCGACGATCAGGAATCCGAGCGATGCGGTGGCGCGCGGCATCGGCTATCTCTCGGAAGACCGCAAACGCTTCGGTCTTGCGACCGGCATGAACGTCGAATCGAACATCGTCATGTCCAACCTGCGCAAATTCCTGTCGCTCAACTTTTTCTTGCGCCGCACCGAGATCCGCCGGACAGCCACCCATTTCATCAATCTGCTCGCCATTCGTACGCCCTCCGCGACGCAGGAGGTGCGGCTTCTCTCGGGCGGCAATCAGCAGAAAATCGTCGTTGCGAAATGGCTCGAGCGCGACTGCGATGTGCTTTTCTTCGACGAGCCGACGCGCGGCATCGACGTCGGCGCCAAGAGCGAAATTTACAAACTCCTGCGCTCGCTCGCCGGGCAAGGCAAGGCGATCGTCATGATCTCGTCGGAACTGCCGGAGATCTTGCGCATGAGCGACCGCATCGTCGTGATGTGCGAGGGCCGCATTACCGGCGAACTTTCAGCCACGGAGGCGACGCAGGAGCGCATCATGCAACTGGCGACGCAGCGCGAAACCTTAAAAGCGGCGTGAGCCCGAAGAGGAGAGATTCAGTTTATGACACAGCCATCGGATACTTCGACGCTCGCTAACGAGGGACGGTTGTCCGGCCTCAGAGCCCGCGTCTTCACGCCGACTGCTCTGCAAAAGCTGCTCGCCTTCGGGAGCCTGATCCTGTTGCTGGTCTTTTTCAGCTTCGCGTCGCCTGCGTTCATGCAGATGGACAACATGCTCGGGATTCTGCAGGCGACGGCCGTCAACGGCGTGCTGGCGATTGCCTGCACGTTCGTCATCATCACCGGCGGCATCGATTTGTCCGTCGGCACCTTGATGACCTTCACGGCGGTCATTTGCGGCGTGTTTCTGACCTATTGGCATTTGCCTATGTGGATCGGCGTCGTGGCTGCGATCGGGACGGGCGCAATCTGCGGGACCATTTCGGGCACCCTCACGGCGAAAATGAAAATACCGCCGTTCATTGCCACCTTGGGCATGATGCTGCTGCTGAAAGGCCTTTCGCTGGTCGTCTCGGCCGACAAGCCGATCTATTTCACCGACACCGAAAACTTCTACATGATTTCTCAGGATTCGCTGATCGGCTCTTTCCTGCCGAGCCTGCCGGTTCCGAACGCGGTCCTGATCCTGTTTTTCCTTGCGGTGGTAAGTTCGATCACGCTCAATCGCACGGCGCTTGGCCGGTACACGTTTGCGCTTGGCAGCAACGAAGAAGCAGTGCGCCTTTCCGGCGTGAATGTCGACCGGTGGAAGATCGCCATTTACGGCCTCGCTGGGGCAATTTGCGGCATCGCCGGGCTGCTGATTGCCTCGCGCCTGAATTCGGCCCAGCCGGCGCTAGGCCAAGGTTACGAACTCGAAGCGATCGCCGCCGTGGTTATCGGCGGGACCTCGCTCAGCGGCGGTGCGGGCACGATTCTGGGCACGATCATCGGTGCGTTCATCATGAGCGTGCTGACCAACGGCCTGCGCATCATGTCCGTCGCTCAGGAATGGCAGATCGTGGTGACTGGCCTCATCATCATTCTCGCGGTTTATGCCGATATTTTGCGGCGCAAGAAAAGCTGACGAAGGCGGACGCTACGCGAAACAAGATCAAGAAAAGGGAGCGCCCAAGGCTCCCCGAACGGCTGAAAGTGGATGGCCAACTTAGGAGGAGAAACCCCATGTTGAAAAGAAGACTAATCGGTGTCGTGGTCGGCGTTGGTGCGCTCATTGGCGGGGCGAGTGTGACATACGCGCAGGACACCTATATCCCGCTCATCTCGAAGGGCTTCCAGCATCAGTTCTGGCAGGCGGTCAAATCCGGCGCGGAACAGTCGGCCAAGGAGCACAACGTCAGGATCACCTTCGAGGGTCCGGAAACCGAGGCCATGGTCGATAAGCAGATCGATATGCTCTCGGCGGCGCTCGCCAAGAAGCCCCAGGCGCTCGGCATCGCCGCGCTCGACAGCAAGGCGGCCATTCCGCTGCTGAAGCGAGCGCAGGCCGCCAAAATACCCGTGATCGCCTTCGACTCGGGCGTCGACAGCGACATTCCGTTGACCACGTGCGCGACCGACAATCTTGCCGCGGCCGCACTCGCCGCCGACAAGATGGCCGAGGCGATCGGCAATGCCGGGGAGGTCGGTCTGGTGGTGCATGACCAGACCAGCCGCACCGGCATCGATCGCCGCGATGGCTTCCTGAATGAGATGAAAGCGAAGCACCCGAACATCAAGATCGTCTCGGTCCAGTATGGCGGCGGGGACCACCTGAAGTCGGCGGAAATCGCCAAGACGATGATCCAGGCCAACCCGAACCTCAAGGGCATTTTCGGAGCGAATGAAGGGTCGGCGGAAGGTGCTGCGATCGGCGTCAAGGAATCGGGCAAAAAGCTCGTTCTGATTGGCTATGACTCCGGCAAGGAGCAGAAGGACGACATCAATTCGGGCTTGATGGCTGGCGCCATTACGCAGAACCCGGTCGGCATCGGCAAATGCGTCGTCGACTCCGCAGTGAAGGCGTTGAAGGGCGAGAAGCTGCCCAAGAAAGTCGACACGGGCTTCTACTGGTACGACAAGAGCAATATGAGCGATCCCAAGATCGCCGCTGTGCTCTACGATTGACCGGGGCCGCCTGACGCGAAGAGAGAGGAGGGGGCGCTGCGCTCCCTTTTCTTTTCTTGCCTCCCGTCCGCCTGGAGTGCAGATGGCTGCAAAGAGGCCAGGCGAACACGCACGGCCTCTTTGCCTATAAGCAGAAGACGATAGCTGTCGCAGAGGAGGGGTTCAGATGCCCACAATCACCAAGCTGTCCGTCCGGGACATTCGGTTCCCGACCTCGCGTTCACTCGACGGCTCCGATGCGATGAACGCCGCGCCGGATTACTCCGCTGCCTACGTGACGCTCGAAACCGATTCGCCGACGGGGCTCACAGGTCACGGTCTTACCTTCACCATCGGCCGCGGCAACGAGATCTGCGTGAGTGCGGTTAAGGCGCTTGCCCCGCTGGTGGTCGGCAAAACGCTCGAGGATATCGCAGCGAACATGGGCGCCTTCTGGCACGCGCTGACGTCGGACAGTCAGTTGCGCTGGATCGGTCCGGACAAGGGCGCCATTCATCTGGCGACGGCGGCTGTCGTGAACGCGGCCTGGGACCTGTGGGCCAAAGCGGAAGGCAAGCCGGTGTGGAAACTGCTCGTCGACATGAGTCCCGAAGAACTCGTGCGATGCCTCGATTTCCGCTATGTGACCGATGCGATCACGCCGCAGGAAGCCATCGCCATGCTGCACCGTCATGCAAAGACGCGAGGCAAGCGCGAAAAGGACATGCTGGCGCACGGCTATCCGGCCTACACGACGTCGGCCGGCTGGCTCGGTTACGACGACGACAAGATCCGCCGGCTCGCACGTGAAGGCGTCGCGCAGGGCTGGACGCACTTCAAGCAGAAGGTGGGCGGCAATATTGAAGAAGATATGCGCCGCGCCCGCATCCTGCGCGAAGAAATCGGCGAAAACCTGAAGCTGATGATGGATGCGAACCAGGTGTGGGATGTCGATGAAGCGGTCGCGAACATGCGGCGCCTGGCGGAATTCGATCCCTGGTGGATCGAGGAACCCACGAGTCCCGACGACATTCTCGGTCACGCGGCGATCCGCGAGCGGATTCGGCCCATCGGTGTCGCGACGGGCGAGCACTGCCATAACCGGGTGATGTTCAAGCAGTTGCTGCAGGCGCAGGCAATCGACTTCTGTCAGGTCGATAGCTGCCGCCTGGGCGGTCTGAATGAAGTGATCATCGTCCTGTTGATGGCGGCGAAATTCGGTGTGCCCGTGTGTCCTCATGCGGGTGGGGTCGGCTTGTGCGAGTACGTCCAGCATATTTCGCTGTTCGACTATATCTGCGTGTCGGCGTCGCTGGACAACCGGGTGCTCGAATACGTGGACCATTTGCATGAGCATTTTGTCGATCCTGTCGTGATTCGAAGCGGCCGGTATATGCCGCCGCAACGTGCCGGCTACAGCATCGAAATGCATGCGGCGTCGCTTGATGAGTATGACTTTCCCGAGGGGCCGGCCTGGCGGGCGTGAAGCTGCACGCGCGGGGCCCTCTGCGGCTATTGGCTAACTCGCACTCGTCAAAGCGACGATGAAGTCGAGAAACACCCGTGTCTTGGCCGGCGTGTGGTGCCGCGATGGATGGTACGCATAGAGAGGGAAGCGCTCATCCGGCCAGTCTGGGAACAGGTTGACGAGCCGTCCCTCCCGAATCAGGGGTTCCGCTCCGAGCAGAAGCATCTGCGCGACGCCGGAGCCGGCCAGACAAGCGTTGAAGAGTGCGCTCGGATCGTTCACCGTAAGCCGTCCATTCGTTTCGACAACCAGCTTTTTGCGCTTGCGATGAAACTCCCACGGATACGGCTTGCCGGTTTCCGGGTTCCGGAACTCGAGGCACCGGTGCGTCCCGCGACCCAGATCTTGAGGCTCCGCTGGCCGTCCCCGGCGAGCGAGGTACGAGGGTGCTGCGACGGTGACAACTGCCGTGTCCAGAAGCTTTCGCGCAATCAGACTGGATGAGCGAGGTTCGCCAAATCGCAAGGCCAGATCGAAGCCGTCCACGATGAGGTCGCCAAGCTGATCTCTCGCAATGAACTCGAGTTCAAGTTCAGGATGCGCATCCATGAATTCGTCGAGCTTCGGACCCAGAACGATTCGAAAAAAAGCGGGATCAAGATTGATTCGCAGTTTCCCGCGTACTGTCGCGGTGCCGCCTGAAGCGGCGGCTGCCGCTTCCTCCATTCCCCTTAAGTGCGGCATGACCTGCTCGTAAAACCGTTTGCCCTCTTCCGTGAGCGAAACGGCGCGAGTCGTGCGATTGAAGAGCCGTATTTTCAGCCGCTTTTCGAGCCTGGCGATTGCCCGGCTAACTCCGGGGGGCGACATACCCATCACTTCGGACGCGGCTGCGAACGTCCCCGCATCGACGACGGCCGCAAATACGCTGATACCGCTAGAGAGATTCTCGCTGGACGATCTCATTGGCGCTCCCCGCACAGTGCTTCAAAACCCGCACTATGGCCCATTAGTGACTAACTGTCACTTCACAAGTGTCATTCGTATCATTTAGTTTCTCATCGAGTTTACCCACAATGCATCCCAACGGTCCGTTTCGACCGCAACGATCCAAAGGAGCATTGCCATGAATACCCGTTATTTCGCAGTTGCTATTGCCGCCGCCATCGCCTTCCCTGTCGCTGGCTACGCTCAGGAATCCTCGACCGTCACGCGTGCACAGGTGCGCGCGGAACTCGTCCAGCTGGAAAGCGTGGGCTACCAGCCCGGTCGCGCCAATGATCCGCATTACCCCACCGACATTCAGGCAGCCGAGGCAGCGGTGGCCGCGCAGAAGGGTGCCGAATCGAACGTCGCCAGCGGCGTGGGCGGTGTGCGTAGCGGTTCGTCCGATTCGGGCAACCGCGTCGCTGCGGCAGCCCTCGCGAATGCACCGTTCAACTCGCTTTACGCACATCGTTGATCGGCGTGTCACACCAATCATTGTTCATTCCATTTTCCAAGGAGTAGGAGATGACCGTTCAACTCACCCGCCGCGACCTGTTGAAGCGGGCATCCGGTCTCCTGGCGGTCGCCGCAGTGGGCGGATTGACCAGCATCGGAACGGAGGCCGCGGAGGGTCATCAGGAGCGTCATCGTGTTCTGGTCCGCAACCCTGCCTTTGCCTCGATTGACCTTTCCCTGCGGCAGGCCGTCGACAACGGCACTGTGGCCGGCGTGGTGGCGATGGGCGCCACGCAGCGCGGGCTCGTCTACGAGGGCGCATCGGGCCATGCCAATCCCCAGACGGGTACGGCGATGACGCCCGACACGGTGTTCTGGTTGCTATCGATGACCAAGGCGATCACTGCGACCGCCTGTATGCAACTCGTCGAGCAGGGCAGGCTCTCACTCGATCAACCCGCGGGCGACATTCTCCCGGAACTGAAGTCGCCGCAAGTGCTGGACGGCTTCGATGCATCCGGACAGCCGAAACTGCGTCCTGCACGCAACACGATTACCGTGCGTCACCTGCTGACTCACACGTCCGGCTTCACGTACAGCATCTGGAGCGAAAACATGAGCCGGTACGAAAAGGTGACCGGCATGCCGGATATTGGCTACTCGATGAACGGCGCGTTCAAGGCGCCGCTGGAGTTCGAGCCTGGCGAGCGCTGGCAGTACGGCATCGGGATGGACTGGGTGGGCAAGCTGGTTGAGGCGGTCACCGATCAATCGCTGGAGGTCTATTTTCGCGAGCACATCTTCGCGCCGCTCGGCATGAGCAATTCGGGATTTCTGATCAGTGGCGCGCAGAAGCAGCGCGTGGCGACCATGCACAACCGGCAACCCGATGGATCGCTCAAGCCCGCTCCGTTCGAGATCAACCAGCGGCCCGAGTTCTTTATGGGCGGCGGCGGGGCATTCAGCACGCCGCGCGATTACATGGCGCTCCTGCAGATGCTGGTGAACGGCGGGACGTACCGCGGCGAGCGGGTCCTGCGCGCCGACACCGTTGCGACGATGTTCCAGAATCAAATCGGAGATCTTCAGGTAACCGAAATGAAGACGGCACAGCCGGCGTGGTCGAACAGTTTCGATCAATTCCCTGGGATGCCGCACAAGTGGGGCCTCTCCTTCGACATCAACACGCAGCCGGGTGCGCATGGCCGCAGCGCAGGCAGCATCAGTTGGGCGGGACTGCTGAACAGCTATTTCTGGGTCGATCCTGTCAGGAAGGTGACCGGCACGCTGTTCACGCAAATCCTGCCGTTTTACGACCCTCGCGTGGTGGATCTGTACGGACAGTTCGAGCAGGGGTTGTATCACGGCTTGCAACACGCCTGAGCACTGGTCAGTGATCGGCACTCGGGACACGTCAATTTACGCAAGGAGAAACTGCAATGTATGCAATCACAGGGATAACAGGTAGGGTCGGCGGTGCGGTGGCGCGCACGTTGCTCGCAGCCGGTCAGCCGGTACGCGCGGTGGTACGCGATGCCGCTCGGGCACGTTCGTGGGCTGAGCACGGATGTCAAGTGGTGACGGCCGACATGGACGACGAGACGTCCCTTTCCGCCGCTTTCGAGGGCGCGCAAGGCGTCTTCATCCTGCCGCCGTCCGAGTTCGATCCGTCGCCGGGCTTTCCCGAGGCACGTGCTGTCATTGACGCTGTGCGCGGGGCGCTTCAGTCCGCGGCGCCTGGCAAGGTGGTCTGCCTGTCGACGATCGGCGCGCAAGCCACCGAGATCAATCTGCTCACGCAACGTACGCTGATGGAGCAGGCGCTTCAGGATTTGCCCGTGCCGGTGACATTCCTGCGTCCCGGCTGGTTCATGGAAAACGCCGCGTGGGACGTGGCGCCTGCCCGCGACACAGGGGTCATCCCCAGCTTTCTGCAGCCGCTCGACAAGGCGGTGCCGATGGTCGCGACCGCGGACGTGGGTCGCGTCGCCGCGCAACTGCTTCAGCAAACCTGGCTCGGCGTGCGTGTCGTCGAACTGGAGGGGCCGCACCGTGTGAGCCCGAACGATCTGGCCGCGGCATTTGCCCAGGTGCTCGGTCGTCCGGTTCGTGCGGAGGTGGTGTTGCGTGAGACATGGGGCGAGCTGTTCCGGTCCCAGGGTACGACGGACCCGTTGCCGCGCATGCGCATGCTCGACGGTTTCAATGAAGGCTTCATCGCCTTCGAAGGCAATGAAGCCGATATCGTCAAGGGCGAGGTGGAACTGGAAACCGTTCTGCGAGGCCTCGTCTCGCAGGCGGGCTAACGCGGGCACACCCGGTGACGCGTGCAGGATGCCGCGTCGCCGGGTGCTTTCCGTTCATCGTTCATCAAGAGATTCATATCAAGGGGTTCGCTATGGAATACAGCACACTCGGCAGGTCAGGCCTGCGCATTTCCCGTCTTTGTCTTGGCGCCATGACCTTTGGTGCCGGTACCGGAATCTGGGGCGAAATTGCCGGCCTTGACCGCGGCCAGGCCACTCGGCTCGTCGCGATGGCCGTCGAGCGCGGCATCAACCTGATCGATACGGCTGACGCTTATTCGCAAGGGCACTCTGAAACGGTCGTCGGTCAGGTATTGGCTGACCTCGGACTCGACGAATCGCGCATGCTGGTCGCGACCAAAGTTCGGCTGCGCACAGGAGCCGGTCACAACGACGTCGGACTCGGCCGCTCGCACATCATGCGCTCGGTGGAGACGAGTCTTCGGCGTATCGGCCGGGACCATATCGACCTTTTTCAGTTGCACGACCGTGACGCACTCGTGCCGCTCGAAGAAACGCTTCGCGCGCTGGATGATCTTGTTACGCAGGGGAAGGTGAGGCATATCGGTGTGTGCAATTTCAGCGCGGGCGATCTGGAACGTGCGCAGGGAATTGCCAACGGTACGCATGGAGCCCGCATCGTGAGCAATCAGGTTCACTATGCGCTGACGAGCCGTGACGTCGAGTCTGAGATCGCGCCTGTGGCAAAGGCGAATGATGTTGCGCTTCTGGTGTGGAGTCCGCTCGCAGGCGGGTACCTGAGCGGTAAGTACACGCAGGGAAGCAGCGGCGAAACCGGGCGTCGAACCGCGTTGAATTTTCCGCCGATCGATCCCGCGAAGGCGGATCCTGTCGTGCATGTATTGCGCGACATCGCTTCGGAACTGAACGCGTCGCCCGCTCAGGTGGCATTGGCCTGGATTCTGGCGCGCCGTGAAGTCTGTTCCGTCATCGTAGGCGCACGCACAACCGACCAACTGAGCGCTAACCTCGACGCTGAGCACATCGCGTTGAGCGCAGCGCAGACCGAACGTCTGAATCAGATTTCGCAGCCGCATCTGCCATATCCGTACTGGATGCAGCAGTTCCATGACAAGGATCGAGTGGTGGTCTGATTGCTTGAGCAGCGGCCATGCCGTCACGCCTCGAGATTTCCACCGGACGAGCGCCAACGTGCCGGTGAAACCCCGATGTGACGTTTGAAGACGCGCTGAAACGCGGCATTCGATTGATAGCCCACCGCCTCGCCGATCTCGGCGATCGGTGCGGCGGTATGTAACAGCATTCGGCCCGCGATGGTCATTCGAATCTCGGTCAGCACGTCGGAAGCCGAGCGACCGATGGCTTCCTGAAACTGACGGATGAAGGTTGCTCGGGACATATTGCAGAGCCCCGATAACTGATCCAGAGTCCACGGCTCACCCGGCGTCTCGAACATCGCGGATATCGCAGGTTGCAAACGAGGCCGCCTCGAGAGTGCGAGCAAACCATGCGGCGGCTGGGTGCCTTCAGTGGCGAAACGCAACGTCAGTGCGAACAGCGCCGCCGACAGATGATTGACGAACATCTCGCTGCCAGGACCTGGATCGTTGGCCTCCTCATGCATCAGTTCGATTAGTTGCCTCAAGCGGGCGCGGACAATGGATCGTGCGGAACCTTCGACGTCGCCGCCTGATTCGGGCAATGCGGTGTGCACAACCAGGCGGCCCGGCAGGTGGTCGCGCAACAGCCTGTCTGGAACTGCGCCGAGCAGAAACCGTCCGCATAGGAAGTCAGCCTTTTCGCCTTTCCCATCGTTCTCAAAGACGATCAGCGAGGCCTGTCGACTTTTTGTTTCGGGCCTCGCGGTCTCCCCGCTACCGTCATGAATAAGGTGTGCGTTGCCCGCTGGAAACAGAATGATGTCGCCCGCTGTCAGCCGTTCGGGCGGCCCGTTAACGTCTTCGAGAACGGCATGACCGGACAGCAGCACGTGGTACGGGATTTCTCGCACGCCGGAGACAGCCTGATCGATTTTCCACGGCGCACCGAAAAGACAGCGCAGCTCCAGCCGCCCCGTGACGGGTATCAGTGACAGCAGTCGACTTAGCAGATCCATGTGAACCGGGTGAGCATGTTTTCGCGTTGTTCGGGAATCGGTATCAAGGCACGCAACGTGGCGCATCGGCGCAAACAATGACGCCGGATTCTAGCTGGTCGCTTCGTCCGGCGCTGCCCGACGGACGCCGTCGCACTGAGCGGATGATGTGATACTTTTGAGCATAATAATGACAATTTTTAGTATCGTAAAGATCATTCTCTGGACCTAAAGTGGAGGCTCCTAACCACCACTGAAGGAGTTCCATCATGAGCCGCATCACTGTCCCCGCTATTGCCACCGCCACCGGCACCACTGCTGAGGTCTACGCCCAGGTCAAGAAGATTGCTGGCGGCACCGTACCTAACCTCTTCGCTGCTGTTGGTCACGTGGCCCCGGCGACGCTCTCCACCGTGCTGGCTGCCGAAGGCGTGCTCGGATCGGGGAGCCTGAGCAAACAGGATCTGGAAACTATCAAGGTGCTGGTCAGCGAACAGACCGGCTGCGACTACTGTGTAGCTGCACACGTGATGCTGGGCAAGATGACGGGCCTCTCGACGGAGGCGCTCAAACAGATTCGCGCCGGACAGGCCACCGGCGATGCCAGGCGCGATGCGCTCGTGCACTTCGTGCTGAATTTGCAGAAGACGAGCGGCACGATCAGTGAGAACGAATTCGCCGCCATTCGCGCGGCCGGCTATACCGAGACGCAACTCGCTGAGATTTCGTTGGCCGTTGCCATGACGATCTTCACCAATACATTCAACCGTATCAACGATACCGACGTCGATTTCCCGCCGGTCAAGTAACGCAAACATCGCGGAGCGTGTCGCCACACGATGGTGACGCGCTCGTCCTATCAAACGCTTCGCGACGCGGTGATTTCGCATCTGACTTATGCCGAAGGGCTTGGGCCGTTGTTGTCGGACGTGCCGGCTCGGGCAGCGGGATCAGATTTGAACAGACCTGAAACACGTCCCCAAGGAATTACCCTGGACGCAGCCAAACCGCTTGACATCCTGAATTTGGCTTCATAAATTCGCTTCGACTGAGCCGTCATTGTTTCTGGCGGCTCCACGGCAACGATGCCGTGCTACATATGAAAGGCTATGCAGCCCCCGAACTTGCGTCCAACGCTGGTTCGGGGGCTTTTTGCTTTTGGGAGAAGAAATGATGACGTTGCAGTACAACCCCGCGGAACATGGCGTCGCAGACCTGGTGGTCGCATGCGTTCAGATGGAACCTCATGTCGGCAGGAAGCACGACAACGTGGCGCAATGCATCCGGCACATCGAAGCTGCGGCGCATCACGGCGCGTCTCTGGTGGTGTTGCCGGAGCTGGCCAATAGCGGCTATGTGTTCAACGATCGTGACGAGGCATTCGCGCTGGCCGAAACGTTGCCGGAAGGGGAGACCGCGCAGTTGCTTGCCGAAACGACGCAGCGCCTTGGCATTCATGTCGTGATGGGTATTGCCGAGCGGGCGGGCAAGCAACTCTACAACTCAGCGATCCTGACTGGCCCGACGGGTCACATCGGCGTCTATCGCAAGCTGCATCTCTGGAATGACGAACATCGCTTCTTCGAACCGGGCGATCGTGGCGTTCCGGTATTCGACACGCCGCTGGGACGGATCGCCATCGCAATCTGCTACGACGGCTGGTTTCCCGAGACATACCGGCTTGCCGCGATGCAAGGTGCGGACATCGTTTGCGTGCCGACCAACTGGGTGCCGATGCCGGCCCAACCGGACGATCGTCCCGCCATGGCCACGACGCTCACCATGGCGGCCGCGCACAGCAACGGCGTGGTGATCGCATGTGCAAACCGCATCGGCATGGAGCGTGGTCAACCGTTCGTCGGCCAGAGCCTGATTGTGGGCGGCAACGGATGGCCGGTCGCGGGTCCGGCCAGTGTCGATCGCGAAGAAATCCTGTACGCCGCAATCGATCTGACGCGCACTCGTTCGGAACGCACGCTGAACGCCTTCAATCACGTGCTGAGCGATCGGCGCGCGGACGTGTACGACCCGATGCTGGGCACCGGCTGGCCGACCTCACGCGCATGAGGCATCCGATGGCACACCCGTACGAAACACAAGAATTTCATTCGACCAATGCGAGGAAAAAATCCATGACTCCGTTCAACAGACAAATCCTTGGCGCCGCCGCGGCGCTCGTCGCGGCTTGCACCTGCATGAGTGCGCTCGCCGCCGATCCGATCAGGATCGGCGTAGCGGTGGGGCTCTCTGGCGCAAATAGTGTGGTCGCGCCGGCCGTCGTGCAGTCGTCGCAACTCGCTGTCGACGAAATCAACGCAGCGGGCGGGATCATGGGCCGCCAGGTGCAGCTCGACATCACCGACGACGCATCCGGTGCAGTCGGCGCGCAGAAAGCGTACGACACGCTCGTGTTCCAGAAGAACGTCGACGCGATCATTTCCATGGAAACGAGTGCTGCGCGTAACGCGGCGCTGCCGATCGTGGCGCGCGGCAAGAAGCCCTTCGTGTACACGTCGTTTTACGAGGGCCGTTCGTGCAGTCCGTGGATGTACGTCAACGGTTGGGTGCCTGAGCAGCAGGTCGCGCCGGTGGTCGATTACTTCGCGAAGAGCAAGGGCGCCAAGACCTTCTATCTGGTCGGCAACGACTACGTTTTTGGGCGCGGTATGCTTGGATTCACCAGAAAATACATCGAGGAGCACGGTGGCAAGGTAGTCGGCGAGGAGTACTTGCCGATCGACGGCACCGACTGGACACCGATTCTTTCCAAGATCCGTTCGGCTCATCCTGATGCGTTGATCAGCGCGACGGCCGGCGGCGCGCCTAACGTATCGCTCGCCAAACAGTTGAAGGGTTCTGGCATGACGCTGCCTTACGGCAACCTGGCGATCGACGAAGGCACGGCGAAGAGTATGGGCGACGTCGCCACGGGCATGTATATGTCGGGCTCCTACCTGACGGGCATCGATACGCCGGGAAACAAGAAATTTATCGCGGCCATGGACAAGAAATTCGACAAGGATCTGAAGACACCGAACGAGTTGTCCGAGCCGCAGTACGAGGCCTTCTTCCTGTATAAGGCCGCTGTCGAAAAAGCGGGCTCAACCGACGCCGACAAGGTGATCAAGGCGCTGGGCCAGGTGTCGTTCGACGGACCGCGCGGACCGGTGGCCATGAACAGGAGCCGGCACACGCCTCTTGCCATGCGCCTGGGCCAAATACAGGCGGACGGCTCGATCAGGATCTTGCAGACGTTCCCGAACGTGGATCCGGGCGCGCAGTGCCCGAATATCAAGTAGACGTAGCTGGAAATACAGCATCCGCCTGATGCGCATTCGCAGGCGACAAGCAGGCGACACGCAGGCGGATGCGACTGGAGAAGACAATGGTTCTGGCACTCGATATTTTCACAACCGCGGCGGTGCTGTTCATCGTGACCGCAGGGTTAATGGTGATTTTCGGCGTGATGAAAATCGTCAACTTCGCCCACGGTGCGCTGCTGACAATCGGCGCATACGCGAGCTTCGTCGTGACGCAGCTCAAGCTGAATCCGTGGCTCGGGCTGCCGCTCGCGGTCGTGGTGGGTACCGTCGTGGGCATGCTCGTCGAGCAGGTGATCGTGCGCCCGCTCTACAAGCGTCCGCTCGACGCGATCCTTGCTACTTGGGGTCTCGGCATCGTGATTGGACAGCTCATCGTCATGGCCTTCGGCCGCGAGGCGCAATTCGTGGAGACGCCGCTCAAGGGGGCCGTCACCATTGGTGGGACCGATTACTCTGCCTATCGTTTGCTGCTGATCCCGATCGCGCTCGGCCTGTGCATCCTCATGACTGCGCTTCTCACGGGAACGCGCTTCGGCATCAAGACGCGCGCGGTGATCATGAACGAGGATCTGGCGCGAGGACTCGGCATTCATTCCGGCCGCATCCGTTTTATCACCTTCAGTCTGGGCGCAGCGCTCGGTTCGCTCGCCGGCACGCTCATCACGCCGCTGTCGAGCGTCGACCCCGACATGGGGCTGCCGTGGCTGGTGAGCGCGTTCATGCTGGTCATGGTTTCAGGACACTCGATGCTCAGTTTGCTGGTGACGTGCCTCGTATTCGGCGCTTGCCAGGTGCTGGTCAGCACGTTCGTCAGTCCGGTGCTGGGCGGCTTGACTATCGCCGTGCTGGCGGCGCTCACGCTGCGCATTCGTCCGAAGGGGTTCTCTCATGGCTAAAGTCGGCGCATCGCCCCATCGAGCCGGTGATCAAGCTGGGCAAAACGATGAACGGGCACGCAACGGGCGAACGACTCATGGACGCGGTCTGCTCATGGCCGGTGGCGTGGCTGTCGTGCTGCTGGCCGCGGGTCCGCTTGTCTTCGGCTCGTATCTGCTCAACGTCCTCATTCAGGCCTTCTTCTTCTCGATCGTAGCCGTGACCGTGGATATCCTGTGGGGGTACACCGGGTATCTGACGTTCGGGCAATCGGCGTTCTTCGGTCTGGGCGCCTATGCCGCGGGACTCGTGTTTACGCACGGCGGTTTTTCAGCGGGTTATGTGCTGTTCGCAGTGGGAGCGGCTATCGCGGTGACCGCGGCCGTGGCCGCATTGCTCGGCTGGCTGTCGTTCTATCGCGGTGCGTCGCCGTTCTTCGCGACGGTGATGTCGCTCGTATTGCCGATCGTTCTCAGCCAGTTGCTGCTCTCCGGCGGCGCGTGGACCGGCTCGAGTTCGGGACTCACCGGCTACGAGACCTTCGATCTTTCGCTGCAGGCCTGGTACTGGCTCGCCGGCGCGGCGCTGCTGGCCGTCGCATCAATCGCGTGGCTATTCGTGCGGAGCGACGGCGGCCGCGTGCTGGCTGCTATCCGCGACAACGAATCACGCTGTGCGTATCTCGGCATCAATACGTCGCTGGTAAAGATCGTCTTGCTGATTGCAACCGCGGCCATCGCCGGCCTCGCCGGGTTCGGCTACGGATCGTTCAGCGGCGTGGTCGCGCCTGAGCTGGCCGGGTTTGTCCTTGGCACCCAACTGATCATCTGGGTCGCGCTCGGCGGCCGGGGAACGTTGTGGGGGCCGGTGATCGGCGCGCTTCTGATCAATGTCGGGACCGCCTATCTCAGCGGCAGCATGCCATTCGCGTGGCAACTGATTCTGGGCGCCGCGTTCGTAGCGGTGATCGTGCTGTTGCCGCAAGGTTTGGTGCCGCTGTTGCTCAAGCCATTACGCCATCTGGCGGGTCACGGCGCCGAACCGGAACTGGTTGAGCGCGACGTTGGCGCAATTCATCAACGGGAGCTGTCAGTGCCAGCGCTGCAGATGAACGGCGTCGCCAAACATTACGGCAGCCTGAAAGTGCTGCAAGGCATCGATCTGAACGCCGATGGCGGTGAACTGGTTGGCCTCATCGGCCCGAACGGCGCCGGCAAAACGACGCTCATGCGCTGCATGAGCGACGGCGCGGAACGTTCTGCCGGCACGGTCGTGCTCTGTGGCCACGACGTCCGGCAATTGCCGCCGGACCGATGCGTGCATTTCGGCTTGGGGCGCAAGTTCCAGAACGCGAATATCTTCGAGACGCTTACCGTTGCGGAGTGCCTGAGAATCGCGGGCACCATCATCGAGCGGCCATCGCTCCTGCGACGCTCCACGACGCTTGCGCTGCCGCCCTATGCGCTGGAGGTGCTTCGTACTACCCATCTCGATCAGAGGCTGGGCGCCGTAGCGAAGGATCTTTCGCATGGCCAACAGCAGGCGTTGGAACTGGCGATGGTGCTCGCACTGGAGCCACGTATCGTACTGCTCGACGAGCCCACGGCAGGTTTGACCAAAACGGAGCGCACGCAAATCGGCGATGTGCTCGCCGCGTTGGCTCACCAGTATCGGCTTTGTTGTCTGCTGGTGGAGCACGACCTCGACTTCGTGGCCGGGATTGCCACGCGCATCGTGGTCCTGCACCAGGGGCGAATCGTGATGCAAGGCAACTTCGACGAAGTCGTCAACTCGGAGCTGGTTAGAACGATTTATGCCGGGACTGCGCAAAGCGCTGCGGCAGGCGAAGACGTCGGACAACGGGAGGCGTCATGAGCCAGATTGCGCTGGAGGAGGCGTCATGAGCCAGATTGCGCTGGAGTTGCAGGACGTGACGAGCGGATACAAGGCTTCGGTCGTGCTGCGCAAGCTGTCGATGACCGTTGCGGATGGCGAGGCCGTCGCGCTGCTCGGCAAGAACGGCATGGGCAAGACGACGGTGCTCAAGACAATCATGGGCTATCTGCCGAAGAAAGCCGGCGCCATCCGTGCGCGCGGGCAAGATATCACGCGCATGGCGCCTCACCAGATCGCGCGAGAGGGCATTGCTTACGCGCCTCAGGAACATGCATTGTTTCAGGACCTCACTATTCGCGACAATCTGCGTCTTGGGCTCGAGAAGGCGTCGGCGTTCGACGAACGCTTTGCCGCGATCGAGCCGGTGTTCCCGGTATTCGCAAGTCGCCTGAAGCAGTTGGCCGGCACGCTTTCCGGCGGCGAACAGAAGATGCTGCTGGTGGCGCGCGCGCTCATGATGCGTCCTTCGCTCATTTTGCTCGACGAGATTACGGAAGGGTTGCAACCGTCCGTGATCGACCGTCTCGCCGACGCACTGCTATGGGAGCGCAGCCAGCACGGCACGACGCTGCTGCTGGTAGAGCAGAATGTTCCCTTTGCGCTGAAGGTTGCCGACCGCTACGCGGTACTCAAGCAAGGCGAGATCCTCGAGCAAGGCAACGCGAAAGATGAAGCAGCGGTAGGATCGATCTTCGAACACCTGCGTGTGTAAGCAACATTCAGGACGACCATCACGATAGGCGGCATATGACGAACGCAAACTCATTTTATCGACCCCGTTCAGGACTGGACCTGCTAGAGCAAACCGCCGGCGACCCGCGCGAGCGCGAGCGCGCCGTCCGCGAGTCGTTCGCGCGCATCGCGGAGGTCGAGCCCGAGGTGAGGGCGATGGCGGCCGTCGCGCAGCGGGAAACGGCGTTGACCTTGGCCGCCGGTGCAACGGGTCCTTTGGCCGGCATACCGATCGCGGTGAAAGATATCTTCGACACGAGCGACCTGGTCACCGGCTACGGCTCGCCAATTTACGAAGGCCACCAGCCGAAGTCCGATGCCGCGATCGTCACGTTATTGCGGCGTAACGGCGGCATCGTCATCGGCAAGACCGTCACCAGCGAATTCGCCTATATGACGCCGCCAGTGACGCGCAATCCGTGCGACCTGACACGTACCCCTGGCGGATCTTCATCCGGCTCGGCCGCTGCGGTGGCAGCCGGCATCGTGCCTTTCGCGATCGGCACGCAGACCGGCGGCTCGACCATCCGGCCCGCTTCGTTCTGCGGCATCGCCGGTTACAAGCCCACTCTCGGCATGTTGCCGACCGTCGGCATGAAGTGCTTCTCGTGGTCGTTCGATACGGTCGGCCTGTTCGGCGCCGGTGTGCGTGACGTGGCTTACTTCGCTCAGGTCCTGTCGGGCCGGTCACTTGCCCTGAGCGGCGTGACGGCCGGCCCGGTGTTCGGCGTGCCGGACAGCTACCCATGGACCGCGCCGTCGGCGAATGCGAGTGACGCGCTCGACACGGCGGTGCGCGCCATCGAGCAGGCGGGCGGGCGCGTGCGGCGTGTGCGTTTCGCGCCATGGATGGCCGACCTGGTCGCCGCGCACAACACGATCCAGAGCTATGAGGCGTATCAGTCGTTGGGGTTCGAGTACGATCATCATCGTGTCGGTCTATCGCCGATGCTCGCCGGTTTTCTTGATCGTGCTGCGAGGATCGATACCGCAAACTACATCAAGGCATGTGTGCTTGCGGAACAGGCGAAGGCCAGGCTTGCCGAACTATTCGACGGCATCACCGGATTGCTGACGCCGAGCGCACCCGACGAAGCGCCCGACGGCCAGGCGTCCACGGGCGACCCCGCATTCAATCGCAATTGGACCTTGCTCGGTTGCCCGTGCGTAAACGTGCCGGGATTGAGGGGCACACGTGGCGCCCCGATCGGCGTGCAGGTGATCTGCCGTCCTTGGGACGATGCACGATGCCTCGACGCTGCCGCATTTGCCGAGCAGGCGATCGCGGCAGCAGTGGGACGTTTTCCCGCGACCTGAGCAACGAGGAAGCGATGCAAGGAGGAGACGAAATGGCGGCGAGCTCGCGACAGTCGGCCAATCCGGCGCCCGCGGACGATGGTTGGCGCATCGGCGTGTTGTACTCGCGCACGGGCGTGACCTCAGCGACCGGGTCGGAGCATTTTTTCGGCACAGTACTCGCGATTGAGGAAGTCAACGCGGCCGGCGGCGTAGGTGGGCGCCTGCTCGACCCGGTTGTTTACGATCCGAAGAGCGAACCTGACGAATATCGCCGGCTCGCCACGCGGATGCTGCAGGAAGACGACGTGACCGTGATTTTCGGCTGTTCGACTTCGTCGAGCCGAAAGGCGGTGTTACCGGTGATCGAACGCACCAACGCATTGCTCTGGTACTGCTCGATCTACGAAGGGTTTGAGTATTCACCGAACGTGATCTACACCGGCGCGGTACCGAACCAGAACAGCATGCAACTGGCCGCCTATCTGCTGCGCAATCATGGCCGCCGTTTTTTTCTGGTTGGCGCCGACTATATCTATCCGCGAGAATCGAACCGGATCATGCGCGACATGGTCGAGCAGCATGGCGGCGAAATCGTGGAAGAACTCTATCTGCCGAGCGATGCAGATCCGGCGGCGCTGGAAGACGTGGTGCGGCAGATCAAGAGCATCGAGCCCGACGTCGTGTTCTCCACGCTGATCGGGCGAGGCGCGCGTGACTTTTATCGGCTGTATCGCGAGCACGGTATCGACCCGGCACAGATTCCGATCGCAAGCTTGACAATGACCGAGGGCGAAACGCGGATGATCGGCTCCGAACTGTGTGGCAGCCACATCGTCTCGGCGAGTTACGTCAACACGCTGAACCTCGCGAGTAACCAGCGCTTTCTGAAATCATGGCATGCGCGATTCGGAGATCAACCGGCCAGCATGTGGTCGGAGATGGCGTATAACCAGGTGCATCTCTTTGCGCTGGCGCTGGCCCGTAGCGGCAGTCTCGATACGGCCAAGCTGGTGGAGGCGGTACACGAAGTCGAATTCGATTCGCCGGAGGGGGTGCTGAAAATCGATCCGGAGAACAATCACGCGATACTGACGCCACGCATTGCCGTGTGCAGGCCGGACGGCTCGTTCGATATCGTCTGGGAGGGGCGAGGTCCGGTCAAACCTGATCCCTACCTGACGTCGTACGGATTCGCGGAATTCTGGCTCGACGGAGAATCGGCATGAGCACGGGGGCCCGTCGTCTGTTCGACGATCTACGTACACTGCGCGTCCTCGTGATTCATCCGCCGGGTGAGGACCGTATTGTTCTGGAAGAACAGTTGCGCCGCATTGGTTGTCCGGTGCGCGTGCTCTGGCCGTTTCCGTCGCAACTGCCCACCGATGTCGACGCGATTTTCTTTCTCGTCGGCCCCGAAACCCGCAGCGCGGGAAACTGGTGCGCGGCCGATACCGAAGCCACCTTGATCGCGTTATCGGACTACGAAAATCCAACGGCGCTAAAAATGCTGGTGGATACGCAGGCGCATGGCGTCATTACGAAGCCCTACCGGTCTACCGGCATTCTGAGCACCCTGGTGCTCGCGCGCGCGTCTTCAGGCTATCAGCAGCGCTTGCATAGCAAGGTCGCCAAGCTCGAGGAGGCGATCAAGGCACGACGCCACATCGAGAAGGCCATCCGCATCCTCATGGAGGCGCACCAGCTCAGCGAGAGCGAAGCATACGAGCACATTCGTTCAAGAGCGACAAGTCTCCGGGTCACGGTGAGCGAGATCGCTACGTTGGTGATCGATGCGCATGAGGCAATGGAAAAGCTCGGCCTTGCCAAGGGACCAAGGCCTTGAGCCGCACCCGCTAGTCAGGGATCACCGGCTCGACCAACTTGGCCAACTGAACCAGCGACTCCTGCCAGCCGAGGTAACACATCTCCACTGGAATGACCTCGGGCACACCCTCTTGCACAATCGTGAGCTCTGTTCCGCAGGACACCTGCCGCAAGGAAATGGTGGCGTGCATCTGGCCGGGCAGGTTCGGGTCGTCGAAACGGTCCGAGTAGCGGATGGTCTCGAACGGCACCAGTTCGACGTACTCGCCGCCGAACGAGTGACCATTGCCGGTGCCGAAGTTACGGAAGGACATCTTGTACGTGCCGCCCACGCGTGCATCCATGTGGTGGACCTGACAGGTGAACCCGTAGGGAGGAAGCCACTTCGCGATCGCGTCGGCTTCGAGGAAGGCCCGATAGATGCGTTCGGGAGTCGCGTGCAGGACACGATGGAGACGGATTGTTCCGGTTGTCATGGTGTGCTCGCCTTTCACTGGAGAAGTTGAACATACTCCTACGACGATCTGGCTACGCCGGTATCGACATAGGCTGAGACCAGGAAAAACCCGTACACGCTAATAAGCGTCACCTGTTACCGCTTCTATCCGGCCACCACGCGGTTGCGGCCATCGTGCTTGGCCCGGTAAAGGCGTTCATCGGCAACGCGTAAGAGGGTGTCGATCGTGACACCGTCGCGGCCGAACTCGGAGACGCCAACACTGACGGTAACGGCGACGGCCCGTCCGGTTCCGGTATAGAACTCCTCGGTAGCCACGGCGCCCCGAACGCGCTCCGCGATCGAACGTGCCGCGTCCAGCGCGGCTTTAGGCAGCAGCACCATAAACTCTTCACCACCGACCCGCGCTACGCCGTCATAGGGTCGAATGGCATCAAGGCATTTCTGCACGAATCGCTGCAACACCTCGTCACCCACCTGATGGCCGTAGTTGTCGTTGATCAATTTGAAGTGGTCGAGATCCAGCGCCAGCAGCGAGAACGGCGCACCACCTCGCCTCGCTCGTGCGATTTCCGTCTCCACTTGCTGGATAAACTCGCGCCGGTTCGCGGCGCCCGTCAGCGGATCGGTCGCGGCGAGGTGTTCGAGCTTGTGATTGGTGCGTTGGAGTTCCTGCAGCGCGCTTTCCGTGCGTGCCATCGCTTCGGCGAGGCGAGCCATCAGTTCTTCCTGGCTGTAGATCGTAGAAAAGGACCGCGTCGTGCGAAATGCTTGAACGACGCCGTAACTCAGCAGGAAAAAGCCGGCGGCGAAGATCGCGTGTGCCAGCCACCACATATGATTCCAGGGCTTGCCGAGAATGAACGCGAGAGACGCCAGCGCGAAGAAGGTGATCGAGATGCCGTAGATCACCATCAGCGGCGAGCGAATGCGACGCAGCATCAGCACCGTGACGTTCAGCGTCGAGAAGACGAGCGCGCCGCCTTCCATGGAGAGCCGCACGGCGAGGTTGCCCGCAATGGGCGAGTTCGCAATGATTCCGACAACCAGGTCGATCAGGACGAACACGGCGATCCACCTCAGCCACGGGCGCGGATTCGAGCGCTGCTTGAGCGCGTCCGGCGCGCGATGGTACGAGAGAAGCCCAACCAGCAGCAGCACCGACATCACCAGACGCGATGCGGGTCCGTAGAGCAGGAATAGCCAGATATTGTGGTGCGCCATGCCGGTGAACGCGCCGTGCAGCGCATAGACCAGCACAAAGCCGAGAAAACCTAAAGTCAGCCACCGCAACAGCGGTTCACCCGACGACAGATAACAACGCCAGGTTACATAGGTGACAAACAGCCCCTCGAGCGTTGCTGCTGCGATCGCGATTTCGTGGAACCCGTGGTTTTCGAACTTCAGGCTCGGGTCTTGAAAGAAAGCCAGATAGGCAATCAGGTAGGCGGGAAGGAGCGCAAAACCAATGACCAGCAAACCCGAGTAGAGCTTGGTCACGATCCCGATGAGGCGAGGCGGCTCTTCGATTGAAATTGTCGTGCTCATGTGCCCGTCTCCGACAATATTACGGTGTTTTTTCACACCGCCGAGCGATTGACGCGTGGATTGGCCGATTCGGACACGGCACCATGCCGTTATGCCGGGCCAAACATACCGCGCAGCGGACTATCTTCAGGCAATTGAAAGTATAACGGACTGTAATTTGCATCGGTGGTATATCGGTCGTGCAATTAGCTCCTGATATATCGTGCAGTTGTCTTCTGAAAATGACAGAAACAGCGGCCGGCAGTTGCCAGTCGCTGAATCCGATTCAGCCTAGGCTGCGGCGCCGCGTAAATCCCTTATATGCTGATAGACGGTCGCACGGCCCATGCCCAGAACGTTGGCAACATAGTTAGCCGCGCTCTTTCCTTTGAAGGCCCCTTCCTCCCACAGTGCCTCGACCAGTTCGCGACGGTGTTCCCGGGTCAGGGAGTTGAGTGCCAGTTGGCGTTCCTGAAGCCATGCGTGGAGAAACGTGTTGATGCGCTCCTGCCAGTCGTCCTTGAACAGCTCCTCAGGCTGCTTCACCAGACCGGCGCCCGACACCACGCGGTCGATGACATGTTTCATGTCTTCGAAGACGGCGATGTTGTAATTGACGCACATCACGCCGACAGCCGCGCCTGCGTCGTCAAAGAGCACCGTGCTGACACAGCGCATCCGCCTGCCGTCCCAGTTGATCTTTTCGTACGGACCGATCGTGCCAGACTGGGCCGAATGATCAATCTCTTCCAGCGCCGATTCATCGCCCAGTTCACGCTTTGACAGGTTGTTTGCGATGTACGCAATCGTCTGGCTGTGCAGGTCATGAATGACGATTTCGACGTACGGAAAGAAGAGCAGCGCAATACCGTCGGCGACACGGCCGTAGCGATCCAGCAAAAGCCGGCGCGCGGGTGTGGTCTTAGTCTTTCGCATAGGGAAGCATGAGGTTTTTCGGTTTGGCCGGGTCTGGCGGCGCGTGCGTCAAGGTGCAACGAATATTCGTGCGACGCACTATTTTGCCACGGGCAATATTCACCCCTGTTTGCGGCAACCCACGCACCGCTGGATCGATCTTGTTCAACCGATTGGTTGCCCGCTCACGTGCCTGAACAACGCGTAGGCGATCGCTACATCTTCCAGTCCGAGTCCGATTGAGCGAAAGAAAACGTGCTGCCGCCAGGAGGGTTTCCTGGCCATGCCGGATACCAGTTCGGGCAAATCGCCCAGAACGCTTGCCGGCGACCAGTCGTGCCGTTGCGCCGCCAATTTCATTTCACCTGCGCTGGCGGGCGTGGTTCGCCGGTAGTCGCAATAGACGTCCATGTCCTGAATCCACGTCGGTGGAATTTCATGCGCATTGGCGACATTCGTGCTGATCGACGTGATGAGTGCCGGCTTGGTCAGCAGGTTGTCCGACAGTACAGGCGTGCCTGAGGACGTGCACAACGCGACCACGTCGGCGTCGCGCACGCACTCATCGAGCTGGGTGCAAACCCGTACACGCTCGTGAAGGACGGCGACCTCCGCGCGCTTCGCCTCGTTGCTCGCAAGCTCGGGTGAAAACACATTGATCGAGTCCCACGCTCGCAGCGGCGCAAGGTGGCGCAAATGCGCCTGCGCCACTGACCCGGCGCCCACGATGGCGAGCCGGCGCGCGTCGGGCGCCGCAAGGTGTTCCACTGCAAGCGCCGTTGCGCCGGCGGTGCGCTCGATGGTGAGCAGACCCGCATCGCACCACATCAAAGGTTGCCCCGTTTCCATCGACATCAGTGCGGTCCATGCCGTAATGACCGGTTTCGATTCAGTCACGATGTACGGCGACATCTTTGCTCCAAATACCTTGGCCTCCGCCATGACCCCGAGGTACGTAATGAAATCGCCAGCCCCTTGTGGAAACGGGGTGAAGGTCTGGGGTGGTTGCACCGCGGAATCGTTCGCAAGCGAGAGAAACATGCGTGTCAACGCGCCACGTACATCGAGATGGGGCAGTGCTTTGCGCACCGCGTCCTGCTGGACGATCAACGGGAATACTGTGTCTGTGCTGCTCATGGGCCTGCTCTCCACATCGTTGCCGGCTAGCGGCGTCAGCGCAATTCTAAAGTCAAAAAGTCCAGTCTGGACTTTTATTTTGAAAATCGCTTGCATTTGTGAGTGTCCAGAATAGACTGTTGTTCCAGAACGAGTGTGAGAACAGGCCTTTTTGGCACCTCATGCGTCTTCTCGAGGTCGCGCCGTCAGTTACCGCCCCGTGCCCTAATTTTGTGAACCCCAATTTCATAGGGAACCATCATGCGTCTGAAGCTTCCACTCTCACTTTTCGTCGCTGCCGCTCTGATCGGTTCGGTTGGCACCGTCAGCGCCGAGACTCAAAGCACCTTGCGTTTCGGCATCGAGGCTGCGTATCCGCCGTTCGAAAGCAAGTCGCCGACGGGGCAATTGCAGGGATTCGACGTTGACGTCGGCAACGCGGTTTGCGCGAAGATGGGCGTGAAATGCGAATGGGTGGAGAACTCGTTCGACGGCTTGATTCCCGCGTTGCAGGCGCGCAAATTCGATGTCATCAATTCCGCGATGAACATTACGGACAAGCGCAAACAGTCCATCGATTTCACGCCGCCGATCTACGTGGTGCCGATCGTGATGGTGGCGAAGCGTGGTTCCCCCTTGTTGCCGGATGTGAAGAGCCTGCAGGGCAAACGCGTCGGCGTTCTGCAGGGATCGTCGCAGGAAGATTTCCTTAAGCTCCACTGGGCGAATGCCGGCGTATCGATCGTTTCGTACCAGGACCAGGATCAGGTGTACGCCGACCTCGTTGCCGGACGCCTGGATGCCGCCGTCCAGGAAGCGCAGACTGTTGAGGATGGTTTCCTGAACAAGCCGTCAGGCCATGATTATGCGATTGTCGGCCAGCCGCTCAGCGATCCGGCAACGCTTGGCGAAGGCACGGGCTTCGGCTTGCGCAAGGGCGACAAGGCGTTGGCCGGAAAGATCGACGCCGCGCTCGCCGCGCTAAAGAAAGACGGCACGCTCAGCAACCTGTCGCAGAAGTATTTCAAGCGCGACATCATCGCGAAGTAACCGGTTCATGACCCGATGCGAGCCGAATTGCATCGGGATCCGAAATGAACATTCGAGCGAGCTTATGGATTTCGATGTGATCGTGCTGGGAGCCGGGATTGTCGGCGTGTCGTCCGCGCTGCATCTGCAGGATCGCGGCCGCCGCGTGGGGCTCGTCGATCGACGCGGCCCCGGCGAAGAGACCAGCTTTGGCAATGCCGGCCTGATCGAAAGTTCGTCGGTGGTTCCTTACGGCTTTCCGCGCGATCTCGGTACGCTGCTGCGCTACCTGCGCAATCGGTCGACCGATCTTTACTGGGACTACAAGGCGCTGCCGTCGTTCGCGACGTGGCTGGCGCGATTCTGGTGGGAGTCGTCTCCCGAGCGGCTCGAAGCTGCCGCGCGCGATATGTTGCCGTTGATCCGGCGAAGCGTCGCCGAGCACGACGTACTGATCGAGCGTGCCGGCCTCCAAAGTCTCGCGCACGACGGCGGCTGGATCGAGGCATTTCGCACCCGCTCGGAATATGAACGGCAGGCATCAGCCGCCGAAGTCACGGCGAGGACATACGGAATGCGCGTGGTGCCGTGCGATGCCGATGCACTGGTGGCGCGTGAACCCGGTATCGCGCCGGGTTTTAGCGGCGCATTGCATTGGCAGGACCCGAAGAGCATCTCCAATCCGGGTGCGTTGACGAAGGGCTATGCGCGACTGTTCGAGGAGGGCGGCGGCGCGTTGCTTACCGGCGAGGCGGTCACGGTGCGTCAGGAAGCCGATGCATGGACTGTACAGACGTCGCAAGGCAGGATCAGTGCCAAAGAGGTGGTCGTGGCGCTCGGCCCTTGGTCCGACAAGGTCTTTGAGCCACTCGGATATCGGATACCGCTACGGGCGAAGCGCGGCTATCACATGCACTACGAGGCCACGAAATCAATGCTCTCGATACCACTGGTCGACACGGAAAAAGGGTATGTGGTCGCGCCTATGCAAGGTCGCCTGCGGCTGACCACCGGCGTGGAAATCGCCCGACGCGATGCGCCACCGACTGGCGTTCAACTGGAACGCGCGGAAGCTGTTGCCCGGCCGATATTCGGTCTGGGCCGCCGCCTCGATGACGCGCCATGGCTCGGGTTGCGGCCCTGTACGCCCGACATGCGGCCTGTCATTGGGCGCGCGCCTCGCCATCGAGGGCTGTGGTTCTCGTTCGGGCATAACCATCACGGATTGACGCTCGGTCCGGTGACAGGCCGTTTGCTGGCGGAAATGATGACGGGCGGCGAGCCCTTTACCGATCCCCATCCGTTCCGTCCCGAGCGATTCCGATAGAGGGCGTGGCGGACCCGCTTCATCGATAAGTCAACTGCGTAACGAATCGCGCGAGCCGGGATGCACGCTGCCTACAGTCCCTTCAGGAACGCAACCAGCAGATCGCTCACTTCTGCCGCACGCTCGCGCTGAATCCAATGACCCGCGCCATCGAGAATATGACATCCACGCAGTCCGGGCAGTACGCGTGCCAGATTCGCGATACGGGCCTGCGCGCCCGGAAATTTAAGGACGTCGTCTTTCGCGCCGGCCACGAATAGCGAAGGCTGCCGGATCACGCAGCCCCGCCACGCGGCCATGAGTTCCGACGAGCGCCGAATGCTGCGGTACCAGTTCAGCCCGCCTCTGAAGCCAGTGCGCGCGAACTCGCCCGCCACGTAGGCGATTTCTTCACTGCTTAGCCAGGCCGGCAGCGTCTCGGGGTCCACTGTGTTGTCGAGAAAACCTGTGCCGGGCGCGAGTATGCCCGCCACCACGTGGTCGGGCCCATCGCCCGACATGCTGAACGTGACGCGTCGAATGGTGGCTTCGGGATCAGCCTCGAACTCGCGCTCAGCGATGCCGGGTGTCTGGAAATGCTGCATATAGAACGTTTGCACACCTTGCCGCTCCAGCGCACTGAGCAAGTCCTCCCGCGCAGGCGGATGGAACGGCACGCTCATGCCGACGACGGCACGGAACAGATCGGGCCGCAACATCGCCGCGTTCCAGGCCACCGGCGCGCCCCAGTCGTGGCCGACGATCACCGCCTTGCTCTCGCCGAGAACATTGACGAGTTCGACCATGTCGCCGACGAGATGCAGCATCGTGTACGACTCGGCGTCTGGCGGCGCATCGGTGCCGCCATAGCCACGCATGTCGGGCGCGACGGCGCGGAACCCGGCGGCTGACAGCGCCGCCAACTGGTGCCGCCAGGCGTACCAGGACTCCGGAAATCCATGACATAGCAGCGCCAGCGGGCCGCTGCCCTGGCTGGCCACACGCATGCGCAGTGCACCTACCTGCAACGTCTCGAGGCGAAGTTCGTGCAAGGTTTGCTCCATGATGTTCGGGTTCCGGTGGATCGCCTTAGGCGATCATTCGCTGCTGGTCCATTCCACGCGCGCCCCCACCGAGCGCAGGTTTTCCACAAAATTGGGGTGTGCGCGGCGGATCGGCAGCGCGTTGGTGATTTCCGAGCGCCCCTCGATACTTGCGGCGACCATGAGCAGCGCGATTGCCACGCGAATAATGTACGGACTCTCGACCTTGGCGGGACTTAACTGAAGTCCGCCGAAAGTGATCAAACGATGAGGGTCCGACAGGAACACGTGAGCCCCGAACTTGGAGAGTTCAACGGACCAGCCCATCGCGCCGTCATAGACCTTGTTCCAGAACATCGCGCTGCCTTCCGCCTTCACGCCAAGCGCGATGAAGATGGGGAGCAGATCGACGGGCAGATACGGCCAGGGCGCCGCTTCCACCTTGGTGAGAATATTCTGGGTGAAAGGCCGGCGCACTCGCAATGGGCCTTCCCGAACGGCGTGCGACCAGCCATCGCGATGCTCCACCTGCACGCCGAACTTCGCGAAGGTTCGGTCGATAAGCGGGAACTGTTCGGGTGCGCTGTTTTTGACCATGATGTCGCCCCCGGTGATCGCACCAAGCGCGAGAAAGGTCGCGATCTCGTGGAAATCCTCGCTGAACCGGAACTCGCCGCCGCCGAGTTTATGGCCGCCTTCTACGCTCAGGCGCGATGTGCCAATGCCGTCGATCGGGACACCCAGCATGGCCAGAAAACGGCAAAACTCCTGCACATGCGGTTCCGATGCTGCATTGACCAAGGTCGACGTACCGTTGGCCGACGCCGCGCAAAGCACGAAATTCTCAGTGGTGGTGACCGACGCGTAGTCCAGCCAATGATGATTCGCCGCCATTTGAGTGGCCGCGCGCACGATCAGCGAGTCGGTGGTGCGCTCGATGCTCGCGCCGAAGCGCTCGAAGACCTCAACGTGCGGATCGATCTCGCGCACGCCCAGCGTGCAGCCCTTCACGTCGTTCTCCAGACGTGCAACGCCGAAACGCGCCAGCAGCGGCGGCACCAGCATGATCGAAGAACGCATCTCCTCGGGCAGCCTGTGCGCGACGGGATCGAAGGACGTGGCGTGGTGATGCAAATCGAGAATGCCGGTGGCATAGTCCATCGACACGTTGCTGCCGAGCGTGTGAAAGATCTCGAGGACCTTCTTGACGTCGGTAATCTCGGGTACGCCGATGAGACGCAGTGGCTGGTCGGTCAGCAGCGTGGCACAAAGGATAGGCAGGACAGCGTTCTTGTTGGCGGATGGCACGATCTCGCCGCGTAACGGGAGACCGCCATGTACGATCAGGTTCGACATGTTCGGGAGAGAGCTGGTGGATTGAGAAGCGAGGCCACTATCATGCCATTGGATGGCATGCGGAGGATGTTTCGGGATTCCGGGGCGGTTTTTTTTCTTGTCGTTTCTTGCCGCAATCTATCCAGCATCTCCCGGCCAATGGTTCGCGACCGGTCCAAGCTGTCTATTGGATCTTGATGACAACCTTACCCTTTACACGGCCTGTCTCGACGTAAGCCAAGGCCTCATTGGTTGCTGCAAACGGGAAGATCCGATCGATCACAGGCCGTATGGATCCTGCATCGATCAGTGCAGCGATCCGGCTCAGTTGGTCCCCGCTGGCGCGCATGAACACAAATGAATAGCTGACGTCATGACGTTTTGCAGTTTTCCGGATGCGATAGCTCAAAAGACGCATCACCATTTTCAGGAACCACGAAGCGCCCATCTCTTTGGCAAAGTCGGGATCGGGCGGTCCCGCAATCCCGATGAGTTTGCCACCCGGCTTGAGCACGCGCAGTGACTTCTTGAGCGTATCGCCGCCCTGCGTGTCGAACACCAGATCGTAACCTTTGAGGATGTCAGCAAAGTCGTCTTTCTTGTAATCGATGACGATATCCGCACCGAGTTGCTTCACCAGTTCGGCATTGCGCGCGCTCGTTGTCGTCGCGACGGTCGCGCCCACATGTTTCGCCAGTTGAATGGCGAATGTGCCGACGCCGCCCGAGCCGGCATGGATCAACACTTTCTGCCCTTTCTTGAGTTGTCCTTTTTCGATTAGCGCCTGCCACGCAGTCAAGCCTACCAGCGGGATCGACGCTGCTTCTTCCATGGCGAGTGATTTGGGCTTCAACGCCACGCCGTCTTCTTTGACGGCAATGAATTCCGCGAAAGTGCCAATGCGATCTTTGTGCGGTCGGGCATAGACCTCATCGCCTGGCTTGAATTGCCGAACGCGCGAGCCAACTCGGACGACCACCCCTGCCAGGTCGTTGCCCAGAATCAGCGGCAAACGATAGGGCAGAATGAGCTTGAACTCGCCGTCCCTGATTTTGGCATCGAGCGGATTCACGCCCGCGGCGTGGATCTGGATCAATACGTCGTCCTCACGCGGCTCCGGGACCGGCATTTCGCCAGCTCGCAAATCATTCTTGCGGCCATATCGATCGACAACAAATGCCTTCATCATGTTTCCTTGTACGTTTCTCGTTGAGTCAGGTTGTTTCGCGGACAGTAGCGGGGATGTAGCGCTCTAGCTCGATGGCAACGCAGTCATGCCGTTAAGTTTGAAGTCGAAGGTCTTTGCGAATACCTGCATCCACAAGGCCGGCGGGCGCAAACCTGCGCAGCAATCGCAGACGGGCGGCGAGTCCACCGGCTGTATAGCGAAGTTTCGGGCGAGCCGCGATGGCGGCGTGCAGTACGGTCTCGGCCACGACTTCGGGACCGTCAGCGCTCTCGACGACCTCTTTCACACGCCTCGCGATGGCCGTGCGTATCTCAAGGTAGTCGTCGAGGGGAGCGTCCGGCTCCATGAAGTTCGCGTCGAAGGGCGTCTTGATGTAGGCGGGCTCAATGACGGAGACCCGGATGCCCATCGTACGCAACTCATGATCGAGCGATTCCGAATAGCCTGCGACCGCATGCTTGGTGGCGGAATACAGCGCCATATAGGGCATGGGCAAGAAACCCAGCACCGAACCAATGTTGATGATGCGGCCGCTGCCTTGCTGCCGCATATGGGGCACCACGGCACGCGTCATGCGGACGATCCCGAAGAAGTTCGTATCGAAGATCGCGCGGGCCTGGTCAATCGAACTCTCTTCCGCAGCGGCAGGGGCCACGCCGAAACCAGCGTTGTTCACCAGCAGGTCGACGCGGCCGTGCAGGCACAGTACTTCCTTGACGGCAGCTTCGACCGATTCATCGCTAGTCACGTCCAGGGGCAACATCCCGAACGTCCGCTGGCCGGCCTGTGCGCCGCGCCGACTGGTGCCGTAGACCTTGTATCCAGCCTTCGCGAGCCGCTTGGCCGTGGCTTCGCCAATTCCTGACGAGGCGCCCGTAACGAGCGCTATTCCAGTTTCCATGATGTCCTTCCGATATTGAGGGATGTCTTTAGGTGCTTGTTTGAGTGTTCATCTTTCGAAAATATGATGTTCATCATATTTTCGATTCAACAAAAACCGGCACCGGGCCGGTGGATTTACGCGTCAGTAGGCGCGAGTTTTTTCAATGCGGCTTCAAGAAAATTTTCCGACAGTTTGGGGTCGTCGACGGCGCGCGCCAGCACCATGGTGCCAACCATGGTGGCCGCCGTGACAAGCGCCTGCTCGTGCGCGCCTGGCTGACCCCAATCGGGCAACTGGCGCGCAATGACATCGATCATCTCCTTGATGCGGCGGGTGGCTGCGCGCCGCACGACCGGCGCCTGGCGCGGCATCTCGGAGCCAAGGGCGGAGACCGGGCAGCCATTTTCTATGTCTTCGCAATGTTCCTTCGACAGATACGCGCGCACCATCGACGGCAACGCTTCCTCTGGCGGTACGGAGGCGGCGATATGTTCTGAGAGCGCGACAGCTTCAGCACCGGCGCGGTCAGCGGCTTCGGCAAGCAGCACCTCGCGCGACGGGAAGTGGGCATAGAAGCCGCCGTGCGTCAGGCCGGCCTCCTTCATGATGTCGGCCACTCCTGTGCCGTCGTACCCGCTGCGACGGATCGCGCGCGCGGCAACTTCGACGATGCGCTCGTGCGTGATTTCTTTGCGGCTGGCAGCCTTCCGATTGATTGATGGCTTTTTCATGATGACCATCATATAACATTTCGACGCAATTTACTGGGCGGGGCAATGTCGATGACGGTCAATGTCTCTCAGACTACGATTAGCAGCGCTACCAACTCCGGGGTCTTAGCAGTGCGTGCCCGCGTTGCTTCGCTTGCGATATCGGCAGTTACGATCAGCTTCATAGACATATGACGTCATATAAATAACGTCTCAGCCGGTATCGCGTTGAAAGAAATTGAAATTTAGCGATTTGGGGAAATTCTAGTAAATACGCGTCGAAGAATTGCGACAAGGGGTCAATTCGTCTTGTATGATGACGTATCTCGAAATGGATTTGCGCGACGCCACGCCACGCCGCGGTCTGTACCGCAATCTTGCGAGATCGACGGCTCAGGTTTTGCGTTGTTTATGTCGTAAACAGTCAAACAATGGTCAACTGGATCGGTAGGCATGCGTAATCTGACAATAAGACACAGTCTCCTTGCCGTCCTCGTGCTTTTCGCGGGCATGATTCTGATCGGCGGCGTAGTGGGGGTGCTAGCACTTGGCCGTTCTAACGACAACGCTCGGCGTCTGCACGATATCGCCAGCCAGGAAGTGCTGGTCAACGATGCCTATAAAGACTCCACACGCACGCGCGCCGCTCTGACGCGTGCGTATTCCGCTTTGAAAGAGCGCAATGACGAAGTGACCCGCGACTCGGCGCTCAAGAGTGCGGCCACGACATTGGAGCGTGCGGACCGCGAAACCCAGATGTTTCGCGATGCTGATAAATTTGCGGGGCAGGACGACGCGCTGAAGCAAAAACTCGTCGATTCTTCCAATACTCTGGCCACGATTCTGCATGCTGCGTTCGACGCCTTGCAGCGGGGCGATACGAATGCATACGTATCGATCAACGACAAAGACATCACAATGGCCGGCGTCGCCTATTCGGCTAACGTCGAGAAGTTCCAGAAGCTCGCTGAAGCACTTGCCCAGGATTCCGCCGCGCAAGGTGATCGCGAATACACGTGGGTTGTCACGATGGTGGCGGCGGGTGTGGCACTGGCCCTTGCATTGATCGTCGCCGCGCATTTCGCTTTGCGGAAGATCGTGGTCCGTCCGCTGCAGATTGCCTCTGAGTTGCTTAACCGTATCGCAGGAAGCGACCTGACCGTATCGATTCCGGAAGGGGGCAGGAGCGAGTTGGGGCAGTTGTTTACGGCGATGTCGCAGATGCAGACGGGCCTGGCGAAGACGGTGTCGAATGTGCGCGTGAACTGTGAAGCCATCCACGGTGGTGCGCGTGAGATAGCTGCCGGCAACCTCGATTTGTCGAGTAGAACCGAGCAGCAGTCTGCGTCGCTTGAAGAAACGGCGGCCAGCATGGAAGAGCTGACTTCGACCGTCAAACAGAACGCCGACCATGCCCGCCAGGCAAGCAAGCTCGCCGCTAACGCGGCGGACGTCGCCCAGCGAGGCGGCAATGTCGTGCGGCAGGCAGTGCAAACGATGACGGCGATCACGGCCAGCTCGAACAAGATTGCCGAGATCACGGGGATGATCAACAGCATCGCATTTCAAACCAACATCCTGGCCTTGAATGCGGCGGTCGAATCCGCGCGAGCAGGGGAGCAGGGTCGCGGCTTTGCCGTTGTCGCCGGCGAGGTGCGCACGCTCGCGCAGCGCAGCGCTGCCGCGGCACAGGAGATCAAAACGCTGATCGCCGCATCCGTCAACGATATCCGTGACGGCAATGAACTCGTTGTCCAGGCCGGGCAGACCATGGGTGAGATTGTGGGCGCGGTGCAAGGCGTCGCCACCATCATGGCTGAGATTACTTCGGCGACAGTTGAACAGAGCTCCGGCATCGAGCAGGTCGGGCAGGCCGTCAGCCAGATGGACCGGGTAACGCAGCAAAACGCCGCGCTAGTCGAGCAGGCAGCCGCCGCCGCGAGCGCACTTGAGCAGCAGGCGCAAGCGATGACGGATGCTGTTTCGGCATTCCGCCTGAATCGGGCTTGACCCGCATCCATATCCAGTAGAAGCATCTGTCGCGCACGTGCCGGGCTGGCAATGTACTGCCGCCGGCCGCGGATATTCTTTCGAAAAGACCGAGGCGGCCGATGCTGGATGTTCATATTCGACGAATTCAACCATTTCAACGGAGTGTCACGATGAGCGTTAGGGCCACCCTGGTCGCAGCAATCCTGTTTGCGGGTGCTTTGGGATCGGGCGTATCGCAGGCTGCTACGTACGCCTACGTATCGAATGCGGACAGCCAGGACATCTCTGTCTTCAGCCTCGACAAATCGAGCGGCTCACTCGCCGCAGTCGAGACCGTGCCGGTTGGGGGCACGGTCATGCCAATGGCGCTTTCGCCCGACCACCTCCGGCTCTATGCTGCGTTACGCTCCAAGCCGTATAGCGTGGTGACCTTCGCGGTCAATCCGCTCGACGGTCGGCTGATCGAACTGGGCAGGGCGCCGCTTGCGGATAGCATGGCCTACGTTTCGACGGATGCGAGCGGCCGCTACCTCCTTTTCGCATCGTATGGCGGAAACCTTCTGGCAGTGAGCCGGATCGCCGCGAATGGCGTGGCGGGTGATGTCCAGCAAACCGTCAAAACCGGCCCAATGGCTCACGCCATACGCAATGCGCCCGACAATCGTTATGTCTTCGCATCGGTGCTCGGCTCGGATGCGTGGTTGCGTCTGAAATTCGATGCGTCGAACGGTCAGTTGACCGAAGACGCCGCGCCCGCCTATTCGTTGCCTGCGAAGTCGGGTCCGCGCCACTTTGTGTTCTCGCCGGATCATCGCTTTGTCTATCTGATCGATGAGCTCGACGGAAAATTGCATGTGCTCGCGTTCGATAGCACGCGTGACAAGGCCAAACCCGTCCAGACCGTCTCCATCCTGCCGCCCGATTTTTCCGGCGACAAGCCGTGGGGTGCGGATGTGCACGTCACGCCAGACGGGCATTTCCTGTACGCCACTGAACGCACGTCCAACACGCTGGCTGCCTATCGGGTGAATGCGAAATCGGGTGAATTGACGCGTATCGGCACGTATCAGACGGAAAAGCAGCCGCGCGGATTCAATATCGATCCGTCGGGCAAGTATCTGCTTGCAGTGGGTCAACTGTCGTCAAACCTGAGCGCTTACCGTATTGACCGCAACTCCGGCGCACTGGCTTTGATTGGACAGTACCCCGTGGGTAAGGGTGCGAACTGGATCGAGATCGTTGAGTTCGAGGGGACAAACGGCAATTGAGAGCCGGGTCACGGGTGAGCAGGTCAAGTTGCACGCGAACTGACTTGTCACTCTGTGACGTTGGACGGTCAAGTCAAGAGCTTTGCGGATGAAGTTCCACGCGACAGCGCAGCACCGTCGCGCGGAACGTCAAGCCGTTAGTTAATCCTGCGGCCGCTTGCCGAAGAGCGCAGATGTGGCTCTCCCGGTAGCCCGCGCCCTGCGGGTCGCGAGCCGCCACAAATGGCCCACAGTCGCAAGAATGCCGAGGAGGGGTGGCCCGGTCGTTGTCGGCGGGTCATCCTCTGAAATCATCGAAATGACCGGCCGGCCGAAGTGGCCTTCCTGCATCGGAAGATTCCAGTACTCGTATGGGTACAACATCCGGGCGAAGCGAATACGTGCATCGCATCCGCCATCGTGCCATTCGACGGTAGTGTCCCAACGCGTTGCCGACACAGGGCCCCGGGTTGGGTAGATCGCAGTACTTGCCACGCGGCCTTTGCTGCAATCGCCGGTTGCAGGTAAGCCGGATGGGGCCAACTTTGGGCTTCTTTCGTCCATTGTCATCTCCGCTGGTGATGCCGATCACGGAGACGCCACAAACAAAAAAGGCCTCATCCGTATTTTCGGCGAGGCCTTTGAGCTGCGTTCCTACTTATCTAACGCGCATTGGCCTCCGATGGCATGCCCGAACGGACTGCCATGTGGCGTTGAATCGCGAAAGAGAAGAGGTTTAGCGTCAGCATGGCATCAAGTTTCTTTGCAATTGGAACGCATGTCAACACATGTGATTACAGCGAGCGCTCAATCGCCTGCCCAAGCAGATCCAAACCCAGGTCGATCTCACTCTCGAGGACGGTCAACGGAGGCGCGATCCGGAAGACACCGCCCATACCGGGCAACTGCACGATGTTCATGCTGAGCCCCAGGTTCATGCACTCGCGGGTGATCTTCGCGCCGAGCCCATCCGCCGGCTCCTTCGTGCGGCGGTCCTTGACGATCTCCATACCCAGAAGCAGCCCGCGTCCGCGAATATCGCCGATGCACTCGAAGCGTTCCATCAGATCGAGCAGGCCGCGCTTGAGTCGCTCGCCCATCAGGTTCGCACGCGCAACCAGCCCCTCGCGCTCGACCACATCCAGCACCCGCAGACCGACGGCGGCGGGAAGCGGATCGGACACGTGGGTCGTATAGAACAGGTAACCCAATTCATGGGCCCGCTCCTCGATCTGTGCGGAGGTCACGACGGCCGCGAGCGGCAGACCAGCGCCTAGTGTCTTCGACAGGGTGAGAATATCGGGCGTGACGCCATCGTGCTGACAGGCGAACATCGTGCCCGTGCGCCCGACACCCGTTTGCGCTTCATCCAGGATCAGTAGCATGCCGCGCTCCTCACATTTGCGCTTCAGTGCTGCCATGTAGCCGACCGGCAGTTCGATGATGCCGCCTGAACTGAGGATCGGCTCTGCGATGAAGGCGGCGAGATTGCCACTGGACTGACGATCGATGAGATCGAAGGCGTAGTCCAGTTCCGCCAGGTAATCGTATTCCCCATTGCGCTCGAAACGCGGCCGATACGGAAACGGCGCGGGGATCGCGTAGGAGCCGACCGCTGCCGGACCAACACCCTTGCGGCCGGCGCTGTAAGTCGCGGATGCCGCGTTCCCCGTCATACCGTGCCAGGACTGCGCGAAACCAACGATTTCATATTTACCGGTGACGAGCTTCGCCATGCGAATGGCGGCCTCGTTCGACTCAGCGCCCGTGCTGAGTAACAGCGCCCGGTCGAGCCCGTCAGGCGTGATCTCGGCCAACCGGGTCGCCAGATCGACCACCGGCCGCGACAGCATCCCGCTGAAAAGATGGTCGAGCTTGCCAGCATATTCGTTGATGACCGACACGATTTCCGGATGGCTGTGCCCGAGCACCGCGCTCATCTGCCCCGAGGTGAAATCCAGAATCGCGCGGCCGTCCGCGTCATAGACGAAGCTGCCCTGGGCGCGCTCGATGATCATCGGCTCGAAGGTGCCGCCATAGCGGATGAGGTGCTGTTTGGCGTTGCGCCAGAAATTTGCATCGTTGTTCAGGGACACCTTGCTTCTCCTTGGCGGGTGGCGAGAATAACTTGCAGTCTAGATGGCTCTCTGCTTTCATAGAATCGAATAGTTCTTATCGAAGATAGAAGCGGGGCTTATACCTTGAGTCTTTCCCTGGAAATTGATCTGCTGCGTTCGTTTATCGTCATTGCCGAAGTCCGGGCGCTCAGTCGCGCGGCCAACCGGATCGGCCGGACCCAGTCTGCGCTGAGTCAGCAGATGAAGCGCCTCGAAGAAATCGTCGATCAGCCGCTGTTCCAGCGCACGGGGCGAGGGGTGGTGCTGACCAATCCCGGCGAACGCCTATTGGTCCATGCCCAACGCATTCTGCGACTGCACGACGAGACGATGGCCGATCTGTCCGGCAAAGGGCTGTCGGGGACGATCCGCTTCGGCTGTCCGGACGACTACGCCGCTGTTTTCCTGCCGCATTTGCTGCGCCAGTTCTCGAGCCAGCACCCGCATGCCCTGGTGGAGGTCATGTGCGCCCCGACTCCGCGATTGCTCGAACAACTGGAGATGCATGCGCTGGACCTTGCCATGATCTCGCTGCCGGACGACGCGGCGAATGACGACATCATTCGCCGCGAGCCGCTGGTCTGGGTGGGTTATCCGGGACTGGATTCCGCGCACTTCGACCCCTTGCCGCTGGCGGTTTCCGATCCCGATACGCTCGACCATGTGGCGGCCTGCGAAGCGCTGCAGCACGCGGGCAAGGCTTACCGCATCGCCTATGCGAGCAGCAGTCTTGCCGGCCTGACGGCCCTGGTCCGCTCGGGGCAGGCCGTTGCCGTTATCACACAGACGGCAGTTCCCCCGGATCTCTGCATACTCAATGGCGATCCGGCGCTGCCATCCCTGCCTACCGTCGGAATTACCCTGAAGTTCGAACGGGAGCGTCCCGCCCATCTGATTACGGTATTCGCGGAGCACATCAGGCTGACGTTGCCGTTGCTGTGATCGAAGCCGGTAGGAAGTGAAATTTTTCTTCGCGGCGTGTCGATTTTGATAGTCTTTCTTCGTCGTCTCAATGGCAGCATGCGGCTTATCTCCGCATTCGGCCACCACTGACAGGAGATTTGCCATGACGATTCAAAAGATCACGCCATTTCTTTGGTATTCCGATCAAGCTGAGGAGGCCGCTGCTTTCTATGCGAGTATCTTTCCGGACTCGCGCGTCAATCGGGTTACACCGGTACCGGCCGCCGGCTCCACGAAGATGGTCGAATTTGTTCTCTTTGGGCAGCCCTTCATTGCCATGAACTCCGGCGGGGGCGACCCGTTTAATCACGCGATATCCCTTATGGTCGACTGTGCCGATCAGGCAGAAGTTGACCGTTACTGGAATGCTTTTCTCGAGGGCGGCGGTTCGCCCGAGGCGTGCGGGTGGTTGAAAGACCGCTTCGGCGTCTCGTGGCAGATCGTTCCAGGCGATCTCATCAGGATGATGGCTGACTCCGATCCGGTAAAGGCAGGGCGTGTCGCTCAGGCCATGATGAAAATGGTGAAGTTCGAGGTCGCCGCGCTGAAAGCCGCTTACTTGGGGACGGCGGAGTAACAGAACGTCCCTTACATCGTGTGTGCCATAGAGCGCCGGTCAGGCTTGTCCGTTTCCAGCAGAAACTCCACACCCTCTGCCGATTCAATAGTCGTACACATGCTCCGTCACCAGGCCGTTTTTTCCGGCTGCCGCCAGAAAGTCGGACAGGCCATGAACCGGTATCAACAACGCGACGCGTCGTGTATGGGCCGGTATTGTCAGCGGCTGTTCGAACAATATGCGGCCGCTGCCGGCGGGCAACGGGGCGTCATCTTTCGCCCACACCGTGACCAGAATGACCGATGTGTTGCCGGCGATGTCGGTGAGATGAATGCCTTGTTGCGCAAGCGTTGTCGCCGCAAGTCTGAAGTCGAAATAGCGCGGCAACGCAAGTAACGCCCGACCGTCGGGCAGACGGGCAAGCACGCTGACGTGAGCCGGCGCCGACCACCCATCGGGCAGGCGGTCGACGACCACATCGGTCGTCATCAGGGCCGGTGTGTAGGTGGCCCGTGTCGCCTTCTCGATCAATTTTCCGTACACCGCCTTGATCGCGTATTCGGTGGTCAGCGCGTAGCGGCGTTCCCATTTGCGTACGAGATCCGGTCCCCACAGCGGGACATCGCTCCAGAGATGGTGGAGTCGGGCGCTGAAATCGAACAGGTACCAGGGCTCCTGACGGATGAAGTCCACGTACTCCTGAGCCGCCTGGGCGCCATAGCGGTCCTCGTCGGTGAGCTTTTTCCCGCCGAGCAGCCAACTCGCGCGACCCACGGTATTTTCGTAGAGGGAGCGCAGCGCATACTCCACGGTCGTACTCGATGCGATCACCCAGATCATCACGTGGTAACCGAGATTGAGCGGATAGTTGTCGTGCATCTGCTCACGCGTGACGGTCGCGTAACTCGACCAGAGCTGGCCGATCTGATCCAGAAACGGAAAGTCGTGCGACGGTTCGTGTTGCACGATTCGCGCGTACTCCGCCGGGCTGTGCACGAGATACCACTCCGGAAAAGTCAGCAGCGTCTGCTCGGTGCCGCGGCGATCCGCCGCCGGCACGGGGCTTTGGAATGAGGCTCCCGGTGTCTCAGCCGCCGCGGAGGACGCCGCCGCATGCGCAACCGGCATCGCGAATGTGAGCGCGACGCCGATGGCGATGGTGGTGGTGATGGTGATGGTAAGAAGCGCCTTGCGCAACGGCCGCTTCATGCCGCCTCTCCATGGCGAACGAACGCCATCAGGATGTTGTCCGACGGATCGCCTTGCTGGGTCAGGCGCATGCCGGTATGGCGAAAACCTGTCGCTTCGACGCGCGCGATCCAGTCGTCCACGCTGGCGAAATGACGCAACTCCGACCGGTTGGTTTCCCACGTTTCGCCGAGGCCCGCGTTGAAAACCGTATGGGCGAGTGAAACGAATGCGTCCATTGTCGGCGTTGTGACGTCGTGATCGCGGACCACGAAATAGCCACCGGGGCGGACGATTCGCGCGATCGAGTCGAGAAACGGCGCGAGCTTCGCCGGCGCCATGTGGTGCAAGCCGACAAAGCAACTCACTAGGTCCGCGCTAGCCGCAGGCAGCGCGATGGGCGCGTAGTCGTTCAACGGCTGGAACTCGCCGATCGAGCCGATCTGTCCACGTTCGACAATATCGACCGGGCTCATTCCCGGTCGCACGTCATGAACCAGGGTCACCTTGCCGTTGAGCCGCAGATACTTCTTCATGGCCCGAACGTAGCGCCCTGTCGTGCCAATCTCGACGTAATCCTGCAACGGCGAATCGCCCAGCAGCATGGCGGCTTGCCGGCCCATTTCAGCCTTCTGCATCGACAGGGACGGCAGCGCGTGCGTGAGCATCGCGAGGCGCGGCGTGATTGGTTTGAGGCCCGCCTGGATCGCGCGATAGATCCGCTCGTCGCCCGTGTGTTCGGCTGTCGAAGTTTTGATCAACGTATGCAGACGGTCTTCGGGCAGCACATTGAAAATGTTCTGCAGGAACGCATAGAAACGATCGGCTTCGCGCTCGTTACGATAGATCGTGGCGAACAGGGTGCCGTTGCTGTTGCTGTCCTCTTGTGCCGCCGTCACATCAGGCGCCGCATCTAGCGCGCTTCGCTCAGGCGCATAGTAGCGATCCCACAGCGCACCACGCAGGCGGTATTGCGGATCGAGCTCCCGCTTGAGCGCAAACATCTCGCGCGCTCGCGGATAGGCACGATGGAACTGCTCGCGCGTTGCATGCAACTGGTAGGGCAGATAGTAGGTGCCACCCGCGGCGAGCACGGCGTCGATCAGTTCGCGCGTCCATACCGCAACGCGCTCTTTGGCATTCTCGCGAGTGCGCTGCTTGTAGTAGAGCACGAAGGCAAACGTCTCGCCGCGCGCCCACGCCATGACGGTGCGGTTGTCGGCGAGCGCATGGCGGATCGAGATGTTGACCGCGTTCACCCGATGCCGCGAGAGGATCGCCGATAACGCCTCGGCGAATCGCGTGACGGCGTCTACGGGCACGAAGTACTCCTGCAGCACGTACGTGCGCCGGCGTCGCCCAACCGGCTCGAGTTCTGCGACATCGTAACCGGCTTCGTAATTGCGCCAGTGCACCTTCTTGCCGAAATGCAGCAGCGGGTCGTACAGATACTCGCGACGAAACTTGCCGAGCGGCGTTTCGGTGATTGCCCATAGAAAGTATTTCGCAGCAAGAAAGCCGCGACTGAGCGGCTGCAATCGCGCCGACGTGGCCGGCTCGTCGGTGACCGTCCAGCTAATCGCCCGGCCGCGCGTGTAGCGCGGCGGATAGAGGTCGAAATTGTGGAAGATCACATCTTGATGGCTGCGCACGGTTGTATCGAACCATGCCTTGTAATCGGCAGTGCGCATCTTGCGGTCGCTGCGCTTGACCCGCGTATTGGGCACAAGGTCGAGCTCCGCTTCAGTGATGATGCCTACGCCGCCATATCCGCCAATCGCCGCGTTGAACAACGTGGTGTTCTCGGTGGGAGTGGCGTTGACTACTTCGCCGTTGGCGAGCACGAGCGTAATCGCCCGTACCGACAGCACGACCGGCCCCAATCCCATGTATCGTCCGTGGGCGTTCACCGACAGCGCGCCGCCCACCGTGAAGTTCGCATAGGTCTGCATGATCTTGACCGACAGGCCGTGCGGATCGATAAACCGCTGGATATCGCACCAGCGGATACCGGCCTGCACGCGAATCACCGACGTGTGCGGTTCGAACCGGAGTACACGGTTCATCTTGCGCATGTCCAGATGCAGGGTGCCAGGACTCGCGGTGTGTCCGCCCATGCTGAAGTGGCCGCCGCCTACCGACACCGGCAGATTGGTCTGGGTGAGCGCCTCGACGACTTCCTGCGTGGAGGTGGGCGTAGCGATTGAAAATACGGGAATCCGGTTTAGCTGAGTGACGTCGTTGACTGTTGCCATGTTTGTGTCACTCCCCGATGTTGACTTTGAGGTAATCCGCGCGAGTTGCCGGATCGGGGCCAAAGCGGTTCTCGTGATCGACGCCGCGGCGCAGCACGTGGATCAGCACCCAGATCGGCCCGAACACCGGAACGATGGCCGTCAGCAACGACCATCCGCACCGTCCGGTGTCGTGCAGGCGCTGGGTGGAGAGCGCAACCGCGCTCCAGAGAAAAACGATCGCGAAGACGGCCGCACCGATCTCGCCAAACCAGGAACCGGCAAGACTGCCGAAGGCGGCGCATACGAATGCGGCAATAATGATCCGGGTCAGCCATTCGCTGCGGGTGATACGGCCGCGGCTCAAAAAGAAAGCGGGGGTGAGGGTGGTTAATAGCATTTTTTATTTTTGCCTATTCCCGGAAGTCAATTGGTGATTCCTGAAGCTATCAAAACGTTTCAAGCCTCGGTGCGCAAGTTTAAGCGGACTTGATATTATCGGTCGATCTCAATCTTGAGAAAATTGGCTGAGCATAACTGTACATAATCATCGGCCTGAATAAGTGTGCCGCCGAACCCATAAAGCATAAAAAAGAATGTGTGAAACGCCATGAAACTCTATAAAGTCGCGGTCGCACTGGTCGCTGTACCGATCATCGCGCTGGTTGCCGTATTAGGCGGCGCGGATCTGATCGCCCATAGCCGCGAGCGGGACATCGCACGGAGCGCGGCGCCGGCCGGATCGCGCTTCGTCCGTGCGGCGGACGTGGACATGCTGATACAGGAGCGCGGCCCCGCTAGAGGGTGTTAGGCACTTTTTGTCGGACCTGGTATCCTGGCGGGATGAAAAAG
>NZ_JALQCK010000052.1:0-65938 GCF_030464835.1 Paraburkholderia sp. WS6 | reverse complement strand
CGCGACATCGGCAGCGCTTCATTTTCTGGGTCGTGATGCCGGCCGCGCTCGCGCTGATGTCGTTCCCCCTGTATGCGCCGCTCTTCTATTGAGCACCTGCCATGAAGAAACTGATTGCTGTGCTCGTCGCGACGGCGCTGAGCGCATCCACGGCCCTCGCGGAGGAGCTTCGCAAGGTCACACTTGACGTCACGAAGATGGATTGCGCTGTGTGTCCGATTACGGTTCGCAAGGCAGTTGAGAAAGTACACGGCGTGGCTTCGGCTAAGGTCGACTTCGCAGGCAAACGCACGCAGGTAGTCTTTGACCCGAACAAGGCGTCGGTCGACGCGTTGACAAACGCTACCGCCACAACTGACTCCAGCTATCCGACTCACGTCAGGCAGGTGCAGTAATGATTTCAGTCGTGTTGGATTCCAACATCACCTGTCCGGTGTGTGGGCACAAGAAAAACGAGACGATGCCGACCAACGCCTGTGTGTGGTTTTACGTATGCGAGCATTGCAAGGCAGTGGTCAGACCGAAACCCGGGGATTGCTGCGTGTACTGCTCGTACGGTACCAACAGGTGTCCGCCGATGCAGCAGTCTGACTCCTGCTGCGCCTGACCAGGTTCACGCAATTGGCCAGGCGCGACGCCGAGACAGGACGCCCCGACAGTCACCGTTTCCGGAAGCAGGAGTAAAGAAACAGCTGGTTGGAACCAGCCGGCGTGTGGGGGTCTTCGAGTGCGCCTGTTACCCATTCGAATCCTGTACCGGATTCGTCCGAGAGCTGCTGAGCGTCGTATCGCGTGCAAGAGCGCAATTGGTCGAAACGACGGCGGTCAGTCGCGCAATTCAGCGCTTCGCTAGAGGTCACGCCTCCAATTCGGCTGTCCGCTTGGGCTTCGCTGCGGGTCGCGCTTCCGTCGCACGCGTCGACGCCTCCAACCAGAACACCAACTCGGCGTTATTCGTTTTCCCCGCTGGCGAGAAGTACGTGTCCTGCCACGAGTCATCCTCATGCAGTCCCTGCCAGCTATCCTTGGTCCCATGCTGCGCGAGAAGGTAACGCCAGCGGTAGTGGTCGTACACATCGAGCACGTGAACTGCATACGCAGATGCCAGGCTGACGTTACCTTCAATGATAAGGAGGTTCTCATCGTTGGTGGACGACGCCTTGTTGCCGAGGTTGTGGCTTCCGACAACCACGGTGCAGTTCTCGGGGTCAAACGGGTCAATGACAACTATTTTGTCGTGAATGACGGCGTGACCGGCTCTTGCGAGTTCCTTTTCCCAGACGCCGAATGCGTCATTTACTCCTTCGGTTGGAATCACCTGAGCGGGGTCCGCTGGCCTCGTATTGTTGTTGTGAAGGTCGATGACGAAGTTGCCCGCGCGGTCTGCATTGGTGAGTGCGCCCCGGATGAAAAGTGTGCTGTTCTTTTCCTGCGCTGACGCAGCCGCGTCAATGATGCTGGGCTGGCCTGGGTCGAAAGCTAAGAACAGCACCGCTGATTTTGCGTTCTCGATGCGCGCATACACATTCGCCATATCCGGCGGCGTCACGCCTTTCGCCTTGTTCTTCTGCGGCGTGTTCGGTGAGAACCACAGCGTTGCTTTCTTCGCGCCGGGAATCTCCACGGCGATGGGGGATGCGTTTTCCGTCCGGAACGTCTTGCTCTGTAGTGCATGAGGGTCCGTGCCCGCGTCTAGCGTATCCTTCTTGAGCGCATCCCAATAGTTCGAGTAAGCGTTTGCCAGTGTTGGAGAGCGCAGCACGATGCTGTTATTCGTTTGTGCGCACAGCCCCGTCGGCGTCCAATTGGTCGAGCCAGTCAGCACGGCCGCCGGCTTGCCATAAGCATCGACGTAAAGCATGAACTTGTTGTGCCCGATATGGCTGCCGTCGGGCAGCATCCGGTCTATCACGTCGACTCCGGAATGATGGAGCGCTACTCGTGCGGGCGCGTTTTCCTTGTCATCGTGCGTCGTGCTGTCGTAGGTGTTCGACAGAATCAGATGCAATTGTTTGTTGCTGACCAGAGATGCTTCGAGTTGTTTGTCGGCGAGCTCATACAATGCGCCGTAACAGCTTCCACCGTGCGCTTTTGCCTCCACCAGCAGCGATGGCAGCACTGTGACCAGGTCGCCGGCCAGCGACTTTCGCAGTGGGTCATTGGCGTCGGCGATGCGTTTGAGCAGAGCGCCAGAGTCCGGCAAATCGGCCTTGCTCTTGGGAAGCTGACGGGCTACGGCCTGCGTGGCAAGTATTCCCCGATTGAAATAGCATTTGATGGCTTCAGGGTCTTCCTGCGGACCGTGTTCGGCCGTCAGACTGACTGGATTCGAAAAGAGAGCGCTTACGCCTGTGAGCGGCGACAGCTTCGGCGACGCATCTTTGCTGAAGGTCCCCTGAAGTGGGATGATTTGATAGATGTAGCTGCCCTGTGTATGCGCATCCCGTGCATACAGGTCCTTCCAGAAGAACTTCTGGATTGGGCCCTGAGCGGTTGTTTGTCCGGATTGTCCCGAATTCGGATTGCTCGGAAAGCCGGCCATAGCGGGCAGCGATACGCCCTGTGGACTATCGCTTTCGAGATTCGCTTGTGATGCATCAATGCGTCGGACATCGAAGCCAACGCAATCTGGAAGCTTGTGTTCGAATGTCCATGCCACAAGAATAATGTCGTTGTTCGAGAGAGCAATACACTTTGTCGACATGCGTATCTCCTTGGTGTCGCGAGGCATCCGCGACTTGATGCGGTCGCTCGCTGAGCAGCCGCGTGGTATTTACGACGGGGTTGGGATGAGGGAACGACAAGTCACCGGCACGGTGTGTCGGCCGTCAGATGGTTGCCTGGTGGCTTGAACGTTTGATGACGGCCTGACAGGACGCGATGGCCACCATGCTTCGGAAGCACGCCAGCGACCCTGATGGCTGCATTGACCGTTTGTAAGTATTGACCGCGATGACTCGTGTGTATTCAGAAGCGCGAACGAAATGCCAGACCGTATTAATTTCCAGGCGTGCGTCGTTGTACGATTGAAATAGGGTCAAACACACCGTCTAGTAAGCAAGCGCTGTTGAAGTATGTTGAAAGCAGGTCGTGGACTTCTGTAGTTCCTTTCTACGTTGCTGTATCCGAAGGCGTTCCAGACATGAGCTCGCACAATTCTGCTCCGGCGATGGAAGAACCTGACGCCTCCGCTTCGGGCTCTGTCAAAGAAAGGCTTCTTGCGGAGCCAATAAGCGTAGCCACATCTGCGGCCGAAGCGTTCACTATCCTTGCCACCGCGACCGCTGCAGAAGCCATTCGTCGCGCCCATGCACTCCGCGCGAAAGCGGACCCCGAGGTCCTCCATAAGCTTCGTGTAGCGCTGCGTCGATTACGTTCGCTGTATTGGGCCTACGAGCCGCTGCTTGACAGGAAAGACTGCTCACTTCAACGGGAGGAGTTCAAGTATCTGGCTAATGCAGCGGGTAAAACCCGAGACTGGGATGTGCTGCGTGACGTTCTTTCAGGCGAGGAGCCAACGCGGCTATCGTTTGGCCCGCTGCTTCGCGTGGTGGGCGAGCACCGGGCCGCTGCACTGTCGTTCAGTCGCAGAACGATTCGCGGCGCCGGCCTCGAAGATATATTGCACGGCGCATTGTCCTCCGCGCAACAACACCTGAACTCACAAGCTGTGAATACGATGCTCGCAAAATTTGCAGAATCGCGAGTGGATGTCGCCGAGAAGGCGCTGAAGAAGAAGGTAAAGCGTGCGATTCAACCTGAACATCCAGGCTACGCCGCGCTGCACGAGGTACGAATCGCAGGGAAAAAGCTTCGATATTTGCTCGAGTTCTTTGCTCCGGTGCTCGACGGCAGCCATCGGAAAAAAACCGAACTGTTGACCGGGGTGCAGGAGGAGTTGGGTAAGCTCAATGACCTGGTCGTCAGCGAGACGCTGCTGCGCCAGTATTCGTTCCAGCTAGGCGACCCGGACGCTGTGAAAGAGGCGGTGGCATTTCTCGGCGCCCAGAAAAAGCGACACATGCGCGCCGCTCACAAAATGCTTCGCAACGTATGGTGAGCAGTTGGCCGCCAAGCCTAGCGCTTTCCGCCGTGTGCCTAGCTGCCGGCGGATTTTCTCTTCTTCGCTTCGAGCCGGCGCGTTAGGTCTGTGAGCAGCCACTTCGCCACGACTTCAGGTCCGTTCATCCCGCAGTCGGCAAACTTGATTTCGTTCTCGTAGTAGACGATGACCGTACCGCTCATAACGCGATACCGGCCGCGATAGCGCGACCCGTTCAGTTCGATTTCAATTTCTCTGGTCGTTTCATCGTTGTCGGCCATCAATCACTGCTCTGCGGTATCTCTGATTTAACAAAAGGTACCGAACCGGATTGTCTTCGTCAACGACAGGCAAACCCGGGGATGCCGAGACCCTGAGCGGCCTTCCCGGTATACGCCATCGACGCCGGGTACCCTGAGGCGATTTGATGAGCATTGTGGCGGCCGCCTAGTGTAGGTCTCGCGAAACACCGCGCAGATTTTCACGAACGCGTTTGGTGACCAGGACCGTCAGGTAGTCCAGGATTCGCGCGCCGTCGCTGTATTCGGCCCATGTGTCTGCATACATCTTCGAAACAGTCTCAGTGGACGTATTGGTGTCAGAGGCGATTGTCTTGACGACATGTTCAAAGTTGGGTGGGGCCATAGTGTGCTCCTGGATTTTGAAGAGAGGGGCGCGCGCGGAAAGGCGATTAGACGATGTTGCCGCTCCGCATGCAAATTGAATCGACCTATCGTTGAGGGAGGGTCAGTTGTCGTCGTTTTGTCTGTACATATTCTTTCGTAGGCCTGACCAGTGGTGTGCTTACTCCACAATTCCGTACAGGTCTCTGGCGCCCCGTCAAATGCACGCGTCGAGCGCGCAATACACAAATCCAATCGTTTCAGGGGCTTGCGCCGCTTGCTCGCGAATTATCTACAGCCTTGCAAACAGATTGTGTGGACAACTTGCGGGTCATATCCGTAGGTGGCGTCGCCAATGCAATCGAGAACCGCTCAAAAACTGTATATACTGTTTATATCGTTTGTCAACTTGGGGATGGTCATGACCGAAGCCAGCATCAGGAAGCCGACCAAGAAAGCCTTTCACTTCCCGAAGAACGCAAACGGCCATGCGAAAGCCTCCGACAAGCAGGCAAATAGGGCAAATGCACCGGCCACCGAAGCCGTAGAGGCGAAACCGGTTTCGACCAGGGTTCCAAAACAGACGCGCGCCGCAACCGCTGGAGCAGCTTCAGCCGCTCCAGCGGTTGAAGTGAAGACAAAGCACGTGAAGAAGGAAAAGGTCGTGCGTGACAGCTTCACAATGCCGAAGTCCGACTACGAAAAAATCGCGGCGCTGAAACAGAAATGTCTTGACGCAGGCATATCGGTGAAAAAGAGCGAGCTACTGAGGGCTGGTCTTCTCCTGCTCGAATCGGTGCCCCCAAAGCGTTTGCTGGCAGCTATTTCTGCCGTCGAAACTGTGAAGACCGGCTGGCCAGAAAAATCGTAGCGCTGCGGTTTCCGCACCGGACGCAACAAGCGCGCTTGCGCATTACACGCTAGCAATTTTTCGTTGCTCATGTCCGCATCGCGCGACTTGCACTGCCGCTCATTCCGGCGCAGGTGGATAGAGATTCGCATTCCTCTTGCATCTGCTTGAGCAACGCGACGTGGTCGCATGAACCAAGGCATCGCGTAGCTGAGCATTGCATCGCAGGCAAGTTTGTCCGAGGAGCGAAAATGTCGGATAAGCATCTTTCCAGCAGGTTTGACCTCGACCTCAACCTGCTTTCAACCCGGTTGCTCGAAATGGGCGGCTTGGTGGAGGCGCAGATTTCCCGCGCGATGGAGGCACTGAACACGTTCGATTTGACACTTGTTGAGCAGGTCATCGAGGGTGAACACCGGCTCAACGCGATGGAAATAGAAATCGACGAAGAAGTGAGCAACATCATCGTTCGCCGGCAACCCACCGCTCGTGACTTGCGACTCCTGATGGCCGCCTCGAAGTGCATCACCAACCTCGAGCGTACTGGTGATGAGGCACGGAAGATTGCGAAGCGGACACGCCGCATTGCCATGGAGAGCACCGCGCGACCCGTCAACATCGCTGAAATCAAGGCTTCCGGCGAAATGGCTTCGCACCTGCTTCGTAGAGCGCTGGACGCATTTGCGCGCATGGATGCAACTGCGGCTGCACAGATTGTCCGCGACGACGAAACCATCGACACCGAGTTTCGAGCCTTCGTGCTCAAGCTCGTCACATCCATGAAGGAAGACCCTCGGACAATCCAGATTGGGCTCGACTATCTGTTTATCGCTAAAGCCATCGAGCGTATCGGCGACCATGCTACCAACATTGCCGAAGCCATCGTCTATGTTGTTCGCGGTACCGATATTCGCCACGAACACAGGAAGCAGCGCGAATCCGCGGGTCCGCGTAGTTGAAGGCGAAAGCGGGCGGCCAGGTCTCGGAACGTAGGTACTGTCGCGCCGCGGTCATCTGCTCAACGCTGGCAATTGCATTCGAAGAATGCGTCCCAGGCAAAGAAAATTGAGCCGCCGGGTCGAGGAGAGGACGTCGTTCAAAGTTGGCACGCCAGACTTGTGCACTGTGGGAATGCTATGGGCAAACCGTGAGTCCCTACAACGTCGGTAATCGCTCAAAGTGTTCGAAGCGGGCGAACGGTGGCGGGACCTCGGTTACCTCAAGCCTGTCGACAAGCGCGGCGGACATGCCCTCACTTAACCAGGCACACATTTCTGCAAGCTGCTCCGGCGAACCCTGAACCATCACCTCCACCGAGCCGTCGATGCGGTTGCGGACCCAGCCAGTGACGCCCAGTGCATGGGCGCGGCGTACACAGGCTTCCCGATAGCCAATGCCCTGCACGAGGCCGCGCACCCTCACCAGCCGCGTCTCAAGCATCCCATCTTTCTGGTCATCTTCCATCCGCTTGGCTCCAGCGTTGGTTGTCACGATGTCCTGCGCGCCGAACGGCTCCGCATGGACGCGCGTATTGCAAGTTGGGAGGCTATCGAGTCGGCGCTAGTCACCGGTTAACGGCGCCCCACCGGCCATGCATCTGCCAAAGCTCTCTTCACGACAGCAGGTTGTTTTTGCCTGAGCGAAACGGCGTAACGCGACGCTCAGTGAGAGAAATCTGCGGCGTTCAGGTTTATCGGCTCGTCCGAGCCTCTCAGCACCTTTCGTTCAACAGCTGCCACAATCCGCTTGTGTCCGTCCATACAAGCTTTTAGCAGGTGCGCGTCGTCTGCTCCGATGGGTGCCCAGAAGTGCTGCTCCAGTGCATCGCGAGTAATCGAACATTGCACCGCACGCCCACGGGCATGTGCGATAAAAGCGACCAGCTTTCCGTCTGCGGAAACACTGGCTTCGGCGGCGAGAGTGCTGTCCATGGTTCACGGCTTTTTGTTTACCCAACCGCCCAGTTGCCCCTGAGGGGCTCCCGGCAGTACCAGCCTTATCATAATGGTTCCCGCGTTGGTTGCCACGATGTCCTGCGCGCCGAACGGCTCCGCATGGACGCGCGTATTGCGAGTTGGGGAGCTATCAAGTCGGCGCTACTCACCGGCTAACGGCGCCCCACCGGCCATGCATCCGACAAAGCTCTCTTCACGACAGCAGGTTGTTTTTGCCTGAGCGAAACGGCGCACCGTCGTGCGCGAAAACATCACACTCGCCGCGCTTGACCGATACTTCGAGATGCATGAGAAGGAGCCTGAGACCGTCTCACAGGTAGAGGCATCAACCCTGGTTTGACACAGCGAGCACCTACGAGAGTTCAGTCAAATCCGATTCGAAGCCCCACCGCGCTTATGCCTAGTGCGGCCTGCTTGTTGGCCGGCTCACGCACCTGCGCGTGGTTCGAGGGTAGGAAGAATCCTAAAACAAGGCTTGTCGGCAAGGTTCGAGAGACCCGAAAACATGTTTCTGGCTCTCCTTAGTCGTCTTCGTTCTTAGGTATAGGGGGATTTTTCGGAGGTATCTGATTGGACTCGCCAGGGAGTCCGGTGTCCATAGTCGGTGCGGTTGTAGACGGCCCGAGGTCACGGAGCCGGAAGTCAGCCTCTTGCTCTGGTGTAAGTGGCCCGCCGAAGATGTCGTCAAACGGGCCGCCAGGACTATTACGCAAGAGGAAAATCGCGGCCTGAATCTCTTTTACCGCTCTCTCAAAATCTCCGCATGCCTCTAGCCGCTGGGCGTTCATGCCAGCCGTAGCCAGCAACATTCGGTCGCGGTCTCGAAGCAAATCGTAACCCCATGAGCGAAGGCGCTTCTTCGTATCGTCGAGCGCCCAGCCGCACTTGAATGCCTGGGTTTTGAATGGCTCCGGCGCATTCTTCCAGATGCTTTCCGTCGCGCGTTCAAGTTGCTTCATCGCCTGCAGATATTGAGCAACGTCCATCTGCCGCTCCTTGGTCTGTCCCGCAGCCACGAACCTCGAGGACCGCCAGTTTGCTGACGCGCTCAAGCGTAGGCGGCAGCCCCTGTCTGCGCAATCAGCGAACGGTGCCAACCCTCAAATTGGTCCCTGCGCACGCATATCCGTTGGCGCGTACACCTTTGAGAATCCGAGCAGAGAAGGGAGGAGAAACCCCACGTCGCACGGCTCGTCCGCAAATTTGAGATGCCCGGAAATTGGTTTCTGGTCCTCTTCAGTGGTCTTCTTTCTTCGGAATAGGAGGTGTTTTCGTCGGTATTTGATTGGACTCGCCAGGCCGTCCGGTGTTCATCGTCGGCGCGCTTTTCGCTGGGCGCTGTGCGCGCGCAGGCGACGGAAGACGAGCAATAGCAAATTCAGTTGCAATTGAGCCAGTTGACTCAGGGGTCGTCCGCAGGCGGCGTGGCCGGGACCCAATCATTGACTGAAGCAAAGCCGTTTACAGCCGAAATCCGGTTTGACATCAAGAACGGTGAACCCGGGTCGCCCAATGAATACACGAAACTGGTGTTTGCAGACGGCAACAATCGAGATGCCGCGCTTGTGCGTCGCTCAGGCAAGGTGATGAGCGAGGGCATGCTTCGCGCCGCGACGGGGGCAGGAGTGGAGATTCCACGAGGTGACATTGAGACCCGAAACCAATGGTCGAGGAACCCGCTATCTTGTCATCACTTGTGGCCCCGGCGGCATACTCTATCTGAAAACGCAACTGCGACAGACAACCTTGCCAGGCAAACGCGGCGAGTCACCTTCTGCTTTCAACGGCCTGTGGGAAGTCAGCGGAGCGACAGAAAAATTCAACGGGCTCCCGGATTCCGGCACACTCCGGATTGACCGGTTGTCGGAAAGCGAGCGTCAATGGATTCTGGAAGGCGAGCTGAGCGGGCCCTAGTTTGAACTCCCGATTGAGAGCGTGTGAACGCGGCCAACTTTCTCGTCAACGACTAAACCGGAAATCTCTGTCGCGATTCTTCTCGTGTTGTACATAGGAATCGGCCCGCCGAAATGACGGGCCGATTCCTACGAAGCACGCGCGAATCCATACCAGAAATCGACGAGAGTCGAGAGCGCACGAACAGCCCGCTGCACTGCAGGGCGCGGCGGAGCGCCAGGCATTGCGAAGGACCGCCGTGAGCGCGGCATTTTTCGGACATGACTGCGTTGCGGGAGCCTCCGTTGTCGATTTTGTCGCCTACCTGCCGCTACAAAGGAGACGAATGAGCGACACGAGGCACGCACCTTGCTGCACTTCATTCGTGAGCGGCAGACGCTTGCATGAGATATCTTCTCCGGAGGTGAGCCATGAAAAATATAACCAGGACGTTTTTCGCTTCGGCTCTCGCGATGGCACTGTCGGCAATAACATACGCACAGGCCGGCGGCAGCGCTGGCGGGGTCCCAACACCCGGCGCCGGTGCCGGTTCGATGAAGACCCCGAACGAGACCGGCTACGGTTCTCCCGACGTTACGGGCAGTGGCGTCGGCGCGGCGCGCAGTATCCCCAGGACGGAGCGTTCCAATAGGGGCAAGACCAACGGTCTGAATAAGGGTACAAATAGCGGCGCGAACAGCGACGTCAAAAGCGGACCTGGCGGCTCAAGGCAAAAGGGCCAGTAGTACGCAGCTTCCTCGTCACGATGCCAGTGGTATCCCACTTGCTGACTCGGTAATCGTGTATAGGCTACGTCTTGAATTGCCACCGACGCGATAACAGCGGGTTGCACACGGCTTCGTCATCGCTTACCGCGCGGAGACATGAAATCGACAATTTTCGACTCGTGCAACTCGCGATTCGTTGCGCAATGCTGGAACTGAGGACCGGGCGAAGGGCTCGATGTCCTGCTATCAGGAGACCTCTCGACCCGTTTCCCGTCTGGCCGAACGAAGCGGGACGAGGGTTACCGGGCGGCTCTGCTGTAGGGGGCCGTAGTGATTGCGGTTCCGCCTGATTTCAGAACAAGTTCCCACGGAGCTCACTGTTCGTTGCGTCGGCAGAACAACGCAGGCGTTGTGTTGGTGAAGGGGGCACGCCGCGCGAAGGCAGGGGTTGGCGAGCATCGCGTTTGTCGAGCGCACCTGGAACGTCATATTGCTTCAACCGTCCGGCGGCCGCAGGATGCATATCGCGAGCGCTAGCTCCCGGGCGTCTTGTCCCCGGCGATTTACCATACGCGAATCGTGCAACCTGGTTCGTTCGCGCCCTCTGCTTCACGAACGCCCCGCTTTTCCTATACTGTTTTTGTCGCAATCTGGTAACGCGACGTCGGTCGCATACTTGGAGGAAGACATCATGAACAAGGACCAGGTCAAAGGCGTTGCTCAAAAGATGAAGGGCAAGTTTAACGAGGCCATGGGCAAGGTCACGGGCAGGCCGGCCCGGGAACTGAAAGGCGATGTTGAGCAAGCCGCGGGACAAGCCAGGAAAGACGTCGGGGACGCCAGGGAAGCGGCGAAGGACCGCACGACGCGTCACCATTAACCGCATGCCTCTGGGGCCTTATCAGGCGGCCGACTCGGGAAGTTGGTCGCCGGTGCCGGCGGTGATTGGGTGCCTCATCGCGCCCGGCGCGACCCCGACCTGATTCACTTCCTGCGCGACATCGTGCAACGGCTCGGCCCCCGCATCCCTCCGTCTCGAGCAGTTCCTTTGGCCACAGGAAGAACGCGCTGGTGACGCGTGCACTGAAATCGGCCACAGTCATCTTGGCGGCACGCGCCTGGAGAAACTCGAAGTCCTGTAACAAATCCTGGTCCTTCGCAAGCTGGACCACCAGCGCGTCTGGCGAACCTGTCCGGGCCCAAACAGCTCAAAAGTTCGAGCATGTTCGCGAGGTGAAGCAGCAGTTCTTGTCCGTCAAATCAGTTGTCCATCGCAGCAATCTCCACTCGCTGCGTCCCTCCTGGAAATGTTCCCTTTCGGCGCAACGCCTCGCTCCGTCGCATCTCATCCCGGCGCGTCTTCGTCGACCAATGCGTCTTCGTCCTCTGACTGCAAGACCGGAGCAGCGCTGTCGGGCACTGGCGGGCCAGACGAGTTCGGGGTGTCTCCTGGTCGCTCATCTTTACCATCATCGCGGCCCGTGTCGCGTGTCTTTCTCTTTCGATGATTCGTCATGGTTTCCTCCGTGAGGGAAGCAGCGACCCAGACGGACTGGGTGCTGCGTGTGCTGCTATCCGGCGGGCGGCGGCCGCTTCGTTTGCGCCTGTCAGGGACACAACTTTTAAATGTCAGTCACGTTTCCTTCGCTAGCAGCACGGGTAGGAGACGAGTACGGTCCCGGTTGTAGTAGTGATGGACCGTGGCGCCCCATTGCGCATCCGCCATGGATGGTGCGCTGGTATCAGACCATCGACATGATGCGCGGCTTCAACGCGGCGCACATGGTGCCGGCGCATGGCCGTCCGGTATCGGGCGCGCAGTATGTCGCCGAGGTGCTGTGCGTGTATCGCGACGCCATCCAGTTCATCCACGATCAGACCATTCGCCACATGAACTTCGGCCTGAGCCCGGACGAACTCGCTGAGGCCATTCCCGCGTTGCCGCCGCACCTCGCGGAGCACGCGTGGCTCGGCGAGTACTACGGCACGGTCAAGCATTCGGTGCGGCAGGTGTACAGCGGTCAGCTCGGCTGGTTCGATGGCGATCCGGCATCGCTCGATCCGTTGCCGCGTGCTGAACGTTCGCAGCGCATGGTCAAGATGATGGGCGGCGTGGAGGCGGTGCGTGCCGCTGCGCGTATCGCGCTGGGTGACGGCGACTGGCGTTGGGCTGCGGAACTGGCCACGCTGCTGGTGCGCCTCGATACAAGCGACGTCGAAGCCCGCAACATCAAGGCGAGCGTGTTGCGCGAGCTGGGCTACCGCACGGTGAACACCAACTGGCGCAATTGGTACCTGAGCGCGGCGCGCGAACTCGAACACGCCTACGACGAACTGCCGTTCGCCGGCAGCTCGAGCCTCGCCTCGACGGATGTATTGCGCGCCCAACCGTTGCGCAATGTGTTTCAGCGCTTTAGCGTGAACGTCGATCCGGAACGTTGCGCCGATGTGCAGATGACACTCGCATTCCGCGTGACGGATCGCAATGAAACGCATGCGCTCGAATTGCGGCGTGGCGTGTTGCAGATTCACGAGCGCACTCCGTCGGCGATCGATGTTCAACTCGCGCTGGAAACCAGCACCCTGTACGGCATGTTGCGCGACATGGTGTCGCAGTTGCCGGCGTGCCTCGAGAACGGCACAGTAGTGCTGGAGCGTGGCACGGCCGAGCAGTTGCGCAGATTCTTCGATTGCTTCGACCGGCCCGCGCGGCGTATGCCCGCACTTACTACGCGATAGAAGCGACTCGCATCGGTGTGTTGGCGCAGCGGCACATCGTGTATTGGCGCATCGCGATGCGAAACCCAAGGAGGAGACATGGAAAAAATCTGGTTGAAGTCCTATCCGCCAGGCGTGCCGGCGGAGATCGACACTACGCAGTTCAGTTCTGTCGGCGACTTGCTGGAGCAGAGTTTCCAGGCGCACGCCGCAGAGCGCGCGTTCGTTTGCATGGGACACGAGTTGACCTACGGCGAACTCGATGCGAAGTCGCGTCACCTTGCGGCGTGGTTTCAATGGCTAGGCCTCGCGCGCGGCGCGCGCATCGCCGTGATGCTGCCGAACGTATTGCAGTATCCGGTGGTCATGGCGGCCATCCTGCGTGCCGGTTACGTGGTGGTGAACGTCAATCCGCTGTACACGCCGCGAGAACTCGAGCATCAGTTGAACGACAGCGGCGCGGAAGCGATCGTGCTGCTCGAACCGTTCGCGAAGACGCTCGAGACGGTGCAAGCGCAAACGTCGATCAGGCATGTCGTGCTGACGTCGATCGGCGAGATGCTCGGCGCGGGTAGTCCAGAGGTTGCAGAGAATGTGCCGCCGACTTCGTGTATTGCGCTGAACGATGCGATCGCACGCGGTTCGGACGCGGGCTTTACACCCGTCACGCTCACGCAAAGCGATGTGGCGGTGCTGCAATATACCGGTGGCACCACCGGCGTCTCGAAGGGCGCCACCTTGCTGCACGGCAACCTGATCGCCAACGTCCTGCAATCGGAGTTGTGGCGCGAACCGGTTTATCGTGGGCGCACCGACATCAAGCAGTACATCACGGTCGTCGCGCTGCCGCTGTATCACATCTTCGGGCTGACGGTCTGCGGTTTGCTGACGATGCGTTGTGGCGGCATGGGCATCCTGATTCCGAATCCGCGCGATCTGCCGGGGCTGATCAACGCCTTGCGAGGCTACGCGATCAACTCGTTCCCCGGCGTGAACACGATGTACAACGCGCTGCTGAACGAGCCGGACTTCAAGACGCTCGACTTCTCGAAGCTGGTGCAATCGAACGGCGGCGGCATGGCGGTACAGCAAGCCGTCGCGCAACGCTGGCAGGCGCTGACCGGTGTGCCGATCGTCGAAGGCTATGGGCTCTCGGAAACCTCGCCGTGCGCCACAACCAATCTGCCGACGTCCACCGCGTTCACCGGGACCGTCGGCTTGCCGTTGCCGTCCACGGAAATTACGATTCGCGACGACGCCGGCAATGACGTGCCGCTCGGCGAGCGCGGCGAAATCTGCATTCGCGGGCCGCAGGTGATGGCCGGCTACTGGAACCGTCCCGACGAAACCGCGAAGGTGATGACGCCGGACGGCTTCTTCAAATCCGGCGACATCGGCGTGATGACGGAAGAAGGTTTCGTGAAGATCGTCGATCGCAAGAAGGACATGATTCTGGTGTCGGGTTTCAACGTCTATCCGAACGAAATCGAGGACGTGGTGGCCAAGCACCCGGGCGTGTTCGAAGTGGTGGCGGTGGGCGTGCCGGACGCGGAGGCGGGTGAAGTGGTGAAGCTTTACGTCGTGAAGAAGGACCCGGCGCTCACCGACACGGACATTCTTGCATTCTGCAAGGAGCAACTGACGGGTTACAAGCGTCCCAAGATCATCGAGTTCCGCAATGAGCTGCCGAAGACCAATGTCGGCAAGATTCTGCGGCGCGCATTGCGCGACGAGGTGAAAAGCGCGGGCTGAAAGCGGGCGCGCCACGTGTTTTGCAACATGTCGGCACGTGTGGCGCGCCCTGCAGCGCGGCGTGATTCCGGGTACATTGTCGTTCTCGACATCACGCACTAGGGAGTACACGATGCGCCTGCTTCACACCATGCTCCGGGTCGGCGACCTGGACCGTTCGATTGCCTTCTACACCGAGCTGCTCGGGATGAAATTGCTGCGCCGCGATGACTATCCGGACGGTAAATTCACGCTGGCTTTCGTGGGCTATGAAGACGAACGTGACGGCACCGTTCTCGAACTCACGCACAACTGGGACACGCCGTCGTACGACCTCGGCACCGGTTTTGGGCACCTCGCCGTCGAAGTCGCAGACGCGTATGCGGCGTGCGACAAGATCAAGGCCCAGGGCGGCAAGGTTGTGCGCGAAGCCGGCCCGATGAAACACGGCACCACCGTGATCGCTTTCGTCGAAGATCCGGACGGCTACAAGATCGAATTCATCCAGAAGAAAAAGTGACGTAAGCGGCGGGGTGAGGACAAGCTATGAATGACAGCAATCCCTACTTCAAAGAACTCGATGACATCCACGTCGAAATCCAGACTTTGTTCGACGGCTCCGCGGACCACGGCGCGCTGGATCGCATCATGGCGCGCTTCGCTCCGCAATTCACGCTGGTCATGCCGTCCGGTCTCGCACTGGACCACGCGGGCCTGCGCGAGATTTTTGCGAAGCTGAACGGTGCGCGCCCCGGCTCGCAGATCACGATTCGCGATATGGAGATCGTGTCTGAGTATCCGTCGGGTGCGGTGGTGAAATATCGGGAGTATCAGCGCGACAACGCGGGCAATGCGAACGTGCGGCGCTCGACAGCGGTGATGGACCTGGACGCGCACGGCAAGGTGACTTGGCGTCACTTGCAGGAAACTTTCTGTACGGAGTGAGTGGCGGGTTTTAGAAGGCTGGCGCTTCGCGCTGAGGCGCCGGCTTTAAGTCTGCATGGCCGAAGTCCTGAAGGGCCGAAGAAGGCCAAAGAGGATCTGAAGGCCTTAAAGCGTCGGCAGCAATTCCGGCGGATGCGACTTCAACGTCTGCCGCGCCTCGCGGAATTCCGGAAAAATCGATTCAACAGTCTCCCAGAAGCGCGGACTGTGATTCATCTCGCGCAGATGCGCGAGTTCGTGCGCCACGACGTAATCGATAATCGACAGCGGGAAGTGAATCAGCCGCCAGTTCAGGCGGATTTTTCCATCGCTCGAACAACTGCCCCAACGCGTGGCCGCCGAAGAGAGTGCATACGCGCGATAGTTGACGCCCAGCTTCTCCGCGTAGATTGCGAGGCGTTCGCCGAACAGGCGCTTTGCTTCGCCTTGCAGCCAGCCTTGCACGCGATCCTTGATCTGCTGCGGGTCCGCTTGCAACGGCAGCGGCACTTGCAGTGCGGCTTCATCCGCGTTGAACGCGAGCGTGCCTTGCGGCGAGCCGAGTTTCACGCGCACCGGCTGGCCGAGATACGGCACTTCCGCACCATCTTTCCAGTCGACCTTGGGCAACGCGCGCTGTTCGACCCGCGTTTGCCATTCGATCAGCTTCGTAAAAATCCAGCGCTGCTTTTCGGTGATCGCGGTTTCGATATCCGCGAGCGTGACCCAACGTGGTGCGGTAATCATCAGGCCGGTGCTGTCGATCGCAAAGCCGATCGAGCGGCGTGCCGAGCGCTTGAGCGCATAGTGCAGCGTGCGCGAACCAATGGTGAGGCTGCGCAGCTTGGTGCCGTCCGGTGCGAGCGGCACGGCCGGCTGCTGCCCGCTCTGCGAGCCCGCCGTTGGTGCGGAGGGTGTTGGGGACGACGACGTCGACCCCGGCTCGGCGAAGAGCGGGAGATCGAGCTGCCGGTTATCGAGCGCCGCAGCGGGCTGCGACGTAGGAGACTTCTGCATCGGATTCGGCTTCGCGCAAATGCGCCTTCGAGGGCGCGGGCGCGTCAGATTGGTGCGGCGGCGGAGCTGCTTTCCGCCGCGCGGTACGCGGTAGGATCGATGCGACGCATTTCAGCTTCGATCCACTTTTCGACGCGCGTGTTCACTTCATCGGGCGTGAGCCCCGTCGTGTCGATCGGCTTGCCGATCGACACTGTGACTATACCCGCATATTTGAGAAACGAGTTGCGCGGCCACACACGTCCGGCGTTGTGTGCGATCGGCACGACCGGCGCGCCGGTAGCAATCGCAAAACGCGCGCCGCCGGTTTTGTACTTGCCTTGCTTGCCGGTCGGCGTACGTGTGCCTTCCGGAAACATGATGACCCACGCGCCTTCCGCCATGCGCTGCTTGCCTTGCTTGATGACGGATTCGAACGCGTACTTGCCTTCCTTGCGGTCGATGTGGACCATCTTCAGCATGCCCAATGCCCAGCCGAAGAACGGCACGTACAGCAGCTCGCGCTTGAACACGTAGCACAGCGGCCGCGGCATCAGCGCCGGAAACGCCAGCGTTTCCCATGCCGATTGATGCTTCGACAGCAGCACGGCCGGACCGTTAGGCAGGTTCTCATAGCCCTCGATCTTGTAGCGGATGCCATTCAGCCAACGCACCGTGTGAAGCGTGGCGCGGCACCAGCCGGCCGCCATCCAGTAGCGATTGTCGGCGCGCATGAACGGAAACGCGATGAAGCACGCGGTTGCGTACGGCACCGTGAAGAGCACGAAGTAGATCAGCAGCAGCAAAGAACGAATGAAGCGCATCGGCGTGGTCAGTGAGGGTTGAGGACGCGCGTGGTGCGCGTCACTCGTGAGCGTCGGAAAGGAAGTCGAGTGCGAACGCGCGCAGGTCGTCGTGCACACGGGTGCCCTCGGGCAGGCCGCCGGCTGCGAGCGTCTTGCGGCCCTTGCCGGTCAGCACCAGATGCGTCGGATGGCCGAGCGAGGCGCCCGCTTGCAGATCACGCATCGCGTCGCCGACCACCGGCGTATGGTGCGGATCGACTTCGAAACGTTCGGCGATCATCTTCAGCATGCCGGGCTTCGGTTTGCGGCATTCGCATTGATCTTGCGCCGTGTGCGGGCAGAAGAACACGGCGTCGATGCGCCCACCGACCGCCGCCGCCATGCGATGCATTTTCAGATGCATGGCGTTGAGCGCGTTCATGTCGAAGAGACCGCGGCCGATGCCCGACTGGTTGGTTGCGATTGCCACGCGATAACCCGCCTGGTTCAGCCGCGCGATCGCTTCGAGCGAACCGGGCAGGGCAACCCATTCGTCCGGCGACTTGATGAACGCGTCGGAATCGACGTTGATCACGCCGTCGCGGTCGAGAATCACCACCTTTTTGGTTGGCATGGCGCGGGGCTCAGGCGGCGAGTCGGGAAATGTCGGCGACGCAATTCATCTGCTGATGCAGTGCGCCGAGCAAGGCCAGACGGTTGGCGCGCAACGCCGGATCTTCGGCGTTGACCATCACGTCGTTGAAGAACGTGTCGACCGGTTCGCGTAGCGCGGCGAGCGCGGTGAGTGCGCCCGTGTAGTCGCGTACGGCGAGTTGCGATTGCACGCGCGGTGCAACCTGTTCGAGTTGCGCGTGCAAGGCTTTTTCGGCAACTTCGGTCAGCAGTGCAACCTGCACGCCGCCGGTCGTCGAACCTTCCGATTTCTTCAGGATGTTCGAAATCCGCTTGTTGGCCGCTGCGAGCGATGCTGCTTCAGGCAGTGCAGCGAACTCGCGGACTGCATCCAGGCGCGCGACGATGTCGTCGAGGCGCGTCGGGTTCAGTGCCAGCACCGCGTCGATTTCACCCGGCGCGTAGCCGCGTTCGCGCAGCAGACCACGCAGGCGGTCCATGCTGAATTCGTAGATCGCTTGCGTCGAATCGGCGACGCCCGGCACGGCGGCGAATTGCGCGTAAGCAGTGCGCAACAGTTCGATCAGGTCGACCGGCAATTGCTTCTCGACCAGAATCCGCAGCACGCCAAGCGCATGACGGCGCAGCGCGAACGGGTCTTTCTCGCCGGTGGGTTGCAGGCCGATGCCCCAGATGCCGACCAGCGTTTCGAGCTTGTCGGCCAGCGCGACGACGGTGCCGGTTGCCGTGGCCGGCAAGGCATCGCCGGAGAAACGCGGCTGATAGTGTTCCGAGCATGCCAGCGCGACTTCTTCCGGCTCGCCGTCGTGGCGCGCGTAGTACGTGCCCATCGTGCCTTGCAGCTCGGGGAATTCGCCGACCATGTCGGTGATCAGGTCGGCCTTGGCCAGACGTGCAGCGCGCTTGGCGAGCGCGACATCTGCACCGATCAGCGAGGCAATTGCACCCGCCAGGGCTTCGACGCGCTCGACGCGTTGCAGCGCCGACCCCAGCTTGTTGTGATACACGACGTTCGCGAGCAGCGGTACGCGCTCGGCGAGCGGCTTCTTCTTGTCCTGCTCGAAGAAGAACTTCGCATCGGCCAGACGCGGACGCACCACGCGTTCGTTGCCTTCGACGATATCGCCAGGCGTCTTCGTTTCGATGTTCGACACGATCAGGAAGCGCGAGCGCAGCTTGCCGTTCGCATCCGTCAACGCGAAGTATTTCTGGTTCGTCTGCATTGTCAGGATCAGGCATTCCTGCGGCACTTGCAGGAATTCGTCCTCGAAACGGCAGGCGTAGACCACGGGCCATTCGACCAGCGAATTCACTTCATCCAGCAGCGATTCCGGCATCACGACCTGATCGCCATCGGCTTGCGCGAGCAGATGAGTGCGGATGGTTTCCTTGCGGTCGGCGAAATTCGCGACCACACGGCCCTTGTGCATCAGCGTATCGGCGTACGAATCCGCGTGCTGGATCTGCACGAAACCTTCAGACAGGAAGCGGTGGCCGAGCGTGGTGTCGTCGGCATCGACGCCCAGTGCCGTGACAGGCACGACCTGTTCGCCGTGCAACGTGGTCAGACGGTGCGCCGGGCGCACGAACTGCACACTGGTGCCGTCCGGGCGCTGATACGTCATCGGCTTCGGAATCGGCAACTTGGCGATCGTTTCGTCGAGCGCGCTTTGCAGGCCTTCGGCGAGCGTGGCGCCCGGCGCGGCGTAGAGCAGGAAGAAGGCTTCGGCCTTACCGTCCTGTGCGCGCTCCAGGTCGTTCACCGAAAAATCGGGGAAGCCGAGCGCGGCCAGTTTCTTGGCGAGCGGCGCGGTGGGCTGGCCGTCTTTATCCAGCGCGACGGAAACCGGCAGCACTTTTTCTCGCACGTGTTTTTCCGGCGCGACCGAACGCACGTTCTTGATCGTGACGGCGAGACGGCGCGGCGTCGCATAACGTTCGAACGACAGTTCGCCTTCGACCAGGTCGCGCGCCGCGAGGCGCTGCGCAATGCCTTCGGCGAAGGCGTCGCCCAGACGCGCGAGCGCTTTCGGCGGCAGTTCTTCGGTCAGCAGCTCGACGAGCAGGGTAGCTTGATGGGGTTGAGTCATTTCTTGATGTTCTCGTCAGTCCTGGTCGATCTTGCGTTCGACTTTCAGCGGCGGCGCCCACGCGGGCATGGCGGCATCCTGTTCGTCGGTCGTGAGGCCGGGCACGCCGTGCACCGGATTGCCGAGCATCGGGAAACCGAGCTTTTCGCGCGAGTCGTAGTAAGCCTGGGCGACCAGACGCGACAGCGCGCGAATCCGGCCGATATACGCGGCACGTTCCGTGACCGAGATCGCCCCGCGGGCGTCCAGCAGGTTGAACGTGTGGCCGGCCTTCAGCACCAGTTCATAAGCAGGCAGCGCGATCTGTGCGTCGATCATGCGCTTGGCTTCCGCTTCGTAGCTGTTGAAGAACGTGAACAGCAGATCGACGTTTGCATGCTCGAAGTTGTAGGTCGACTGTTCGACTTCGTTCTGGTGGTACACGTCGCCGTACGTCAGGCGACGAAGTTCCGGGCCGTTCGGGCCTTGCTCTTCCCACTCGGTCCAGACGAGGTCGTAGACGTTCTCGACCTTCTGCAGATACATCGCGAGACGTTCGAGACCGTAGGTGATTTCGCCCAGCACCGGCTTGCAATCCAGACCGCCGACTTGCTGGAAGTAGGTGAACTGGGTGACTTCCATGCCGTTCAGCCACACTTCCCAGCCGAGACCCCAGGCGCCGAGCGTGGGGTTTTCCCAGTCGTCTTCGACGAAGCGCACGTCGTTCTGCTTCAGGTCGAAACCGAGGGCTTCGAGCGAGCCGAGGTACAGGTCGAGGATGTTTTCCGGCGCCGGCTTCAGCACGACCTGATACTGGTAGTAATGCTGCAGGCGGTTCGGGTTCTCGCCGTAGCGGCCGTCTTTCGGGCGGCGCGACGGCTGCACATAGGCGGCTCGCCACGGTTCCGGACCGATTGCGCGCAGGAAAGTATGGACGTGGGACGTGCCCGCGCCGACTTCCATGTCGATCGGCTGGAGCAACGCGCAACCCTGCTTGTCCCAGTAGGACTGCAGTGTCAGGATGATTTGCTGAAACGTGAGCATGAAGTGCCTTTCGGGCATAGGGCCGCGCCGCAAACGCCGGAGCGCGCGAGCTGGCCGTGGAGCGAAGTGCTAAACCGTAGATTTTAACGGAAAGGGAGGGGGGTGTCCGTTTTGCGGGGTCGGACGGGGACTGAAGTGTTCTTCAAACGAAAAAAGGCCGCTTCAGGCGGCCGATGGTCGTTTGTTTTGTCGGAACGTGTCCCGTCCGCTACCTGCTCAAACTCATCAACGCATGCGCGGCGGAATCCGTCACTTCGACGAACCCGTCAATCTCCATCGCCAGTTCCCGCGGAAGCGCCAGCATATTGCACGACACCACGCGGCCGTAGATATTCTCCGTTCGTCCAAAGAAATTGGCCGGATTGAACAAAAGCGGCAAGTGCCACCACAACCGATATTCCTTCGACCACAACCACTCAATCAACGCCTGCGACCGATCGAACCGGTCGTTCTCCACATAAATCACCGGTCGCGAGCGGGCGATGGTTTCCTGCGCGCCCAGCAGCGCGTTCAACTCGAACCCTTCCACGTCGAGCTTCAGCAGTCCCACGGTATGTGAGCGCAGCGCATCGTCCAGCCGCACGCACGGAACCGGGAGCGTATTCGCCGCAGCCTCGGTCTGCATCGACACGCCGCCAAAGTTGCCCAGCGCATCGTAGTCCGGCTGCGCGAAATACAGCGTCCCGGCTGTGGCCCCGCACGCATACGGCCACGCGAGCACATTGCGCATGCTGTTGGCCGCGAGATTCGCACAGAGGTTCTGAAAGATCACCGGCTGAGGCTCGAACGCGACGAGCACCTGGCGACGCGCCTGCGACTCACGCGCCAGCATGATCGTATGCACGCCGATATTCGCACCCACTTCCACGACGATGCCCGGCTGCACCAGCAACTGCCGCAACACGGCAGATTCGAGTTCGCTGCATTCACCGTATTCGATGAGCGCGCGGCCGAGATAGAAGTCGTTCGGATTGGCGAGCATCCAGCCATGACGGGTCTGGACGAGTTGCGTGTGTTCGCTGAGCGGCAGCGGAGCAGGAGGGCGCGTAACCATGGACATTGAGCGGGAAATAGATCACGCAAATGTACGATTCGCCGCTGTCCTTGTATATGAGACGAGCTTTCAAGGATTCTTATCTTTCTGCAAGAACTCGCCGTCAAAATCTAAGACCTACGCAGCGATCGGCTCACGAGCCAATCGCCGCCACAACAGCCTTACGTCGCGGCCAGTTCAACTTTCGGCGCAAACGAATCGCTTTGCGCCATCGGCCAATATTTCTCGTACAACGTGTAGCGATAGTTGCCCTTCAGCAGATCGTTCGGATCGAGATACTTCAACAGGTCGGACATCAACCGCACTTCATGCGACGACACGCGCCGCACGATGTGATGCGCGCGCAGTTCCGCCGGATGCTTGAGCCCCGCCGCCTGAATGATTTCCTTCAGGGCATGCAGCGTGTTGTGATGGAAGTTGAACACGCGCTCGGCCTTGTCCGGCACCACCAAAGCACGCTGACGCACCGGGTCCTGCGTCGCGACGCCCGTTGGGCAGCGGCCGGTGTGGCAGGTCTGGGCCTGAATGCAACCGACCGCGAACATGAAGCCACGCGCCGCGTTGACCCAATCCGCGCCAATCGCCAAAGTCTTGGTGATATCGAATGCGGTAATCATCTTGCCGCTCGCGCCGATGCGGATGCGCTGACGCAAGCCGATGCCGACCAGCGTGTTGTGTACCAGCAGCAACCCTTCCTGCAACGGCACGCCGACGTGATCGGTGAACTCCAATGGCGCTGCGCCCGTGCCGCCTTCCGCACCGTCGACCACGATAAAGTCCGGCAGAATCCCCGTCTCCAGCATCGCCTTGGCAATGCCAAAAAATTCCCACGGATGCCCGATGCACAGCTTGAACCCGGTCGGCTTGCCGCCGGACAGCGTGCGCAAACGGTCGACGAATTCGAGCAGACCGCGCGGCGACGAGAATTCGGAGTGGGTGGCGGGCGAGATGCAATCGCGGCCCATCGGCACGCCGCGCGTTTCCGCAATCTCGGGCGTGATTTTCGCCGCCGGCAGCACGCCGCCGTGACCGGGCTTCGCGCCTTGCGAGAGCTTCACCTCGATCATCTTCACTTGCGGCTCGGCGGCCTGCTTCGCGAACTTCTCCGCGCTGAAGGTACCGTCGTCGTTACGGCAACCGAAGTAGCCCGAAGCGATTTCCCAGATGATGTCGCCGCCATGCTCGCGGTGGTATTTCGACATCGAACCTTCGCCGGTGTCGTGCGCGAAATTGCCTTTCTTCGCGCCGAGGTTCAGCGCCATGATCGCGTTCGCCGACAACGAGCCGAAGCTCATCGCGGAGACATTGAAGATCGACATCGAGTAGGGCTGTGCGCGGTCCGGGCCGACGACGATACGGAAGTCGTGGTTATCGAGCGTGGTCGGCGCGAGCGAGTGGCTGATCCATTCGTGCGCAATGGCTTTGACGTCGAGCTCGGTGCCGTAAGGACGGCTATCCACGTCGTTCTTCGCGCGCTGATAGACGATGCTGCGTTGCGCGCGCGAGAACGGTTTCTCGTCGGTGTCGTCCTCGACGAAATACTGGCGGATCTCCGGGCGGATGAATTCGAACAGGAAACGGAAGTGGCCCCACAGCGGATAGTTACGCAGAATTGCGTGATGCTGCTGCGTCAGATCGAACAGGCCGAGCGCGACGAGCGCCACCGGCACGATGATCCAGAACCACGAAATGTGCTGCGTCGCGCCAAGCAGAGCGCAGGCTGCGAACAGCACGACTGCGCACCACATCGCCAGATAACGTCGAGAAAACATGGGGACTCCAGTGCAGTGAGGATCGTCGCGGAGGGATCGTCAACGCTGTCGGCGCAGACGGAGTCTGCCGCGAGGGGAACGAACACCTGTTTGTTATGGTGAAGCTAGCTGCGGCTCGAAGGTGAAACGTATGGGTGAAGCGTGAAGTCTGAAGCTTGAAGATAAGGCATGCAGGTTAAGCGCGTGCGGCGGTGCCGAAGCGTTGCCGCACGATTGAACTCATGGTTCAACGGGCGGTGAGCAGGGCTGCCTGTTGCGGCTGGCGTGCCGTTGGCTGCCCGGTCACAGCGTGTTCGATGATGCCGCCGCCGAGACACACGTCGCCATCGTAGAGCACCGCAGATTGCCCCGGTGTGACAGCCCATTGCGCGGCGTCGAAATTCAGCTCGAAAAGGCCTTCGCTGGCACCTGCCGCGCTGAAGGAGCACGGTGCGTCCGCTTGCCGGTAGCGGGTTTTCGCGCCGCACGCGAAACCGTCAGCCGGCGGTTCGCCCGCGACCCAGCTCGTATTGCCTGCGGAAAGCGTATGGCTCAGCAGCCACGGATGGTCATGGCCTTGCGCGACATACAGCGTGTTCGACGCAATATCCTTGCCGGCGACGAACCACGGCTCGCCGCTGCCTTCCTTGCTGCCGCCGAGGCCGATGCCCTTGCGCTGCCCGAAGGTGTAAAACGCGAGGCCGATGTGTTCGCCGACCACTTTGCCGTCGGTGGTTTTCATCGGACCGGGTTTGGTCGGCAGATAGCGGTTCAGGAAGTCGCGGAACGGTCGTTCGCCGATGAAGCAGATGCCGGTCGAATCTTTCTTCTTCGCATTGGGCAGCGCGATCTGTTCGGCGATCTCGCGGACTTTGGTTTTCGGAATCTCGCCGAGCGGAAACAGCGTTTTCGACAACTGCGCCTGGTTCAGCCGATGCAGGAAGTACGACTGGTCCTTCGTATGATCGAAGGCCTTCAGCAGTTCGAAGCGGCCGTTGTTCTCGCGCACGCGCGCATAGTGGCCGGTCGCGATGGTTTCCGCGCCGAGCGACATCGCGTGATCGAGGAAGGCCTTGAACTTGATTTCGGCGTTGCACAGCACGTCCGGATTCGGCGTGCGGCCAGCCGAATATTCACGCAGGAATTCGGCGAACACGCGGTCTTTGTATTCGGCGGCGAAGTTGACCGCTTCCACGTCGATGCCGATCAAGTCCGCCACCGAGACGACGTCGATCCAGTCCTGCCGCGTCGAGCAGTACTCGCTGTCGTCATCGTCTTCCCAGTTTTTCATGAACAGGCCGACTACGTCGTAGCCCTGTTCCTTCAGCAGCCACGCGGTGACCGACGAATCGACGCCGCCCGACATGCCTACTACGACTTTCTGCTTGCTCATAAGGTGCTCACTGGGTACTGCGTGACTTCGTTGATCGTGGGTTGACCGTGTTGCCCTGTCGTCTGCCTGGCCGCTCGTGACGGATCAGGTCCGCTTGTGACGGGTTACGTACGTCTATTTACGCCTGTTTTCGCCCGACCGAATGCGTGTGCACGAAGTCGAGCGGGAAACGCCGTCCCGCGAGGTAATCGTCGAGACATTGCATGACAAGCGGCGTGCGATGCCGTTCGGGGCAGGCGCGTAGTTCGTCGGCGCTCATCCACAGTGTGCGGACGATGTCGGGATCGAGCGCGCGCTCGATATCCGCTTTGCCGCTCGTGCCGCAATAGGTGAAGCGCAGATACGTCACGCCCTCACTGCCGGGCCGCTCGAAATGCGTCATATACATGCCGACCAGCGCCTCGGGCGTGAACGGTTGCGCGGTTTCCTCGAGCGTTTCGCGGATGACCGCTTCCAGAAGCGTTTCGCCCGCTTCCAGATGGCCGGCGGGCTGATTCAGGCGCAGGCCGTCGGCGGTATGTTCCTCGACCACGAGAAAACGCCCGTCACGCTCGACGATGGCCGCAACGGTGACGTGCGGCAGCCAGGTTTCCGGTTTCATGGGTGCGCATTTTACCGTTTATGGGCCTGGGCTGCCTGGAAGCGGGCGGGCGGCTGCGAGGGCCGCTCAGCCCCAGCCAACGAGCCGCGTCGCCCGCCGGGCACCCCCGGATTGTCCCCGATTTCTGCGCACCCCCAGGTTTCGGTTAAAGTGACGCCGTTAGCCGTTGCACTTGCAAGCCGGCGTGCCTCGTCGGCAGCTCTGTCGTAAAACAGGAAGTCGAGGAGGAGAAAAGATGCACATCGGAGTGCCAGCCGAGACGCGCGCGCACGAAACCCGCGTCGCCGCGACGCCCGAAACGGTCAAGAAGTATGTGACCCAGGGCCACCGGGTCACGATCCAGAGCGGCGCCGGCACCGGCGCAAGCTTTCCTGACGAAGCTTTTACAGCCGCCGGCGCTGAAATCGTCGACGCGGCTACTGCTTTTGGGGCTGATCTGGTCCTCAAGGTCCAGTCGCCGACCGATGCCGAGTTGCCGCTTCTGAAGCGCGGCGCGACGCTGGTCGGCATGCTTGATCCGTTTAATACCGAAAACTCATCAAAGCTGGCGGCCGCGGGCATAACTGCGTTCGCTCTGGAAGCCGCGCCAAGAACCACCCGCGCGCAGAGCCTTGACGTGCTGTCATCGCAGGCGAACATCGCCGGGTACAAGGCGGTGCTGCTTGCGGCCACGCTCTACCCGCGGTTCATGCCGATGCTGATGACCGCGGCCGGCACCGTGAAGGCGGCCCGCGTGCTGATTCTCGGCGCCGGTGTGGCGGGTCTGCAGGCCATCGCGACCGCCAAGCGCCTTGGCGCCGTGATCGAAGCCTCGGACGTGCGTCCGGCGGTGAAAGAGCAGATCGAATCGCTCGGCGCCAAGTTTCTCGACGTGCCTTACGAAACCGATGAGGAACGCGAAGCCGCGCAGGGCGTTGGCGGCTATGCGCGGCCGATGCCGCCTTCCTGGCTTGCGCGCCAGTCGGCATTGGTTCACGAACGCGCGAAGCAGGCTGACGTGGTGATCTCGACCGCCCTGATCCCGGGCCGGGCCGCACCGACGCTGATCTCGGTGGAGACCGTGCAGGCAATGAAACCCGGCTCCGTGCTGGTCGACCTCGCGGCAGGCCGCGGCGCCGAATACGAAGGCCGGCGCGGTGGCAACTGCCCGCTCACCGAAGCGGATCAGGTCGTCCTGAAACATGGCGTGCAGATCGTCGGTTATACGAATCTGGCCTCGATGGTGCCCGCCGACGCGTCATCGCTCTACGCACGCAACCTGCTCGACTTCCTCAAGCTGATCATCACCAAGGAAGGCGCCCTGAACATCGATCTCGCAGACGACATCGTCGCGGCCACGCTGCTGGCCCGTGACGGCGAAGTCACGCGCAAGGCATAGAGGAGAACGGCGATGGAAGTCATCAACCACACCGTCATCAACCTGATCATCTTCGTGCTGGCGATCTACGTCGGCTACCACGTCGTCTGGAACGTCACGCCCGCGCTGCACACGCCGCTGATGGCCGTGACCAACGCGATTTCGGCGATCGTGATCGTCGGCGCGATGCTTGCAGCTGGCCTCACCGTGGGCGACACCGGCAAGTTCTTCGGCACGCTGGCCGTCGCGCTCGCGGCGGTGAACGTGTTCGGCGGATTCCTGGTGACAAGGCGAATGCTGGAGATGTTCAGGAAGAAAGAGCCGAAGAAGCTCCCCGCAGCTGCCAAGGAGAACGCGTAATGAGTCTGAACGTCGTCACGCTGCTTTATCTGGTTGCGTCGGTCTGCTTCATCCAGGCGCTCAAAGGGCTGTCGAATCCGAAGACGGCGCGCACCGGCAACACCTTCGGCATGGTCGGGATGGCGATTGCGATCCTCACCACCATCGCGCTGATCGTCAAACAGGCGAATGCGCTCGGCTCGAACCTCGGGCTAGGGCTCGGCCTGCTGCTGGTCGCGCTGGTGATCGGCGGCGCGATCGGCGCGTTCGTCGCGGCGCGCGTCGAGATGACCAAGATGCCGGAACTGGTCGCGGCGATGCACTCGCTGATCGGTCTTGCGGCCGTGTGTATCGCGTATGCGGTGGTGTCGGAGCCGTCGGCTTTTGGTCTGGTTGATCCGGAGAATCCGGTGCCGGGCTTCCTGCCGTACGGCAATCGCGTCGAGCTGTTCATCGGTACGTTCGTCGGCGCGATTACGTTCTCCGGGTCGGTGATCGCGTTCGGCAAGCTGTCGGGCAAGTACAAGTTCCGGCTGTTTCAGGGCGCACCGGTGGTCTATGCAGGGCAGCACCTGATCAACCTGTTCCTTGCGATCGGGATGCTCGGCTTCGGCGTGATTTTCTTCCTCACGCAGTCGTGGTTGCCGTTCATCATCATGACGATCATCGCCTTCGTGCTCGGCGTGCTGATCATCATCCCGATCGGCGGCGCGGATATGCCGGTGGTCGTGTCGATGCTGAACTCGTACTCGGGCTGGGCGGCGGCGGGCATCGGCTTCTCGCTGAACAATCCGATGCTGATCATCGCGGGCTCGCTGGTGGGCTCGTCGGGTGCGATCCTGTCGTACATCATGTGTCGTGCGATGAACCGCTCGTTCTTCAACGTGATTCTCGGCGGCTTCGGTAACGAGGCGGGTGCGGCGGCGGCAGGTGGGTCTGCGGAGCAGCGTCCGGTGAAATCCGGTTCGGCTGACGATGCTTCGTTCATGCTCGGCAATGCTGAAACCGTGGTGATCGTGCCGGGTTATGGTCTTGCAGTGGCTCGCGCCCAGCATGCGTTGAAGGAACTCACCGACAAGCTGGTGGAGAAGGGCATCGAGGTGAAGTACGCGATTCACCCTGTGGCCGGACGGATGCCAGGACACATGAACGTGCTGCTCGCCGAAGCCGAAGTGCCGTACGACATGGTCTACGAAATGGACGATATCAACGGTGAGTTCGGTCAGGTCGACGTGGTGCTGGTGCTTGGCGCGAACGACGTGGTGAACCCGGCCGCGAAGAACGATCCGAAGTCGCCGATCGCGGGCATGCCGATCATCGAGGCGTACAAGGCGCGCACGGTGATCGTGAACAAGCGTTCGATGGCGGCGGGTTACGCCGGCCTCGACAACGACCTGTTCTACATGGACAAGACGATGATGGTGTTCGGCGACGCGAAGAAGGTGATTGAGGATATGGTGAAGGCGGTGGAATAACGCGCCACTGTGCTACGCGGCCTGCCTCGCGGCAGGCCGCGAACCGCCAGACACGCGGCTGACGCGTGCGCGAAATCGGGCCGAGGCAAAGCGCTTCGTGATTCACCGCGGCTTCGCATTCACATGCCGCAGCCAATCCGCCAATCGTCGTCCTTCCTGATCCGGATACGTTTCGAGCACCTCAAGATCCCGGATCCGCTCCAACCCGAAATTGCGGAAATCGCTGCGCAATTCGCACCACGCGCCGAGCGTCCAGCGCGCGCCCCAATAAGCCAGCGACAGCGGCCACACGCGCCGCTCGGTCTCTGCGCTATTCGCATCGGTATAGGCAAAACTCACCACCTGACGTGCATCGATCGCCCGATGCAGCACATCCACCTTCGCTGAAAACTCCGCCTTGATGTGAAACGACGGCGCGAAGATCGCCAGACGTTCGATCGTTGCGCGCTTGTCGGCCGGCATCGCCGAGGCAATCTTCGCCAACGCCCCGCGTGCGCCGCTCGCGAAGCCGGCGCCGCCCCACGATTCGAGCATCCGCGCGCCTGCGGCGAGCGCGGCCAGTTCATCGGCGGTGAAGGTGAGCGGCGGCAGGCTCGCCGCGCGGCTCAACCGGTAGCCGATGCCCGCTTCGCCTTCGATTGGCACGCCTGACAGTTGCAGATCGCGCACGTCGCGATAGACCGTGCGCAGCGAGATATGCAGCCAGTCGGCGAGTTGTTGCGCGGTGGTCAGACGCCGTCCGCGCAACAGTTCGGCGATCTGGAACAGACGGTCGGCGCGGCGCGTCATCGTGGGCGTCTTGTAGAAAAGGACAGGAACAGTCCCGCGATGATAGCGCCGCATGCCGCGCTCCGGTCGGCGTTCTGCGCGGCGCCTGCTGGCCGCCGCGCTTGTGCGCCGCGTCGGCTGTTAGCCGTTGGTCAGCGAATGCAGGCCGAGGCGGTTGCCCTCCGTGTCGGTGAAGAACGCGATGTAGCCGATGTCCTGCGGCAACTTGATCACCGGACCATCGGTCTTGCCACCGACCTTTTCGATGCGGGCGAGGGTGGCGTCGACGGTCGGCCGGGCGTTCAGATAGACGAGCACGCCGTCGTCGGAGGGCGTCATCGACGGGCTATGGATGATCGCACCGCCGGTGGCCGGTTCCTCGTAGCCGAAGATGGCGATCGGCTGGCCGCCGATTTCCTCGCGAGTCAGTTTGACGTCGAGCCCGGCTTCGTAAAAGCGAACGGCGCGCTCGAAATCGACGGACGGAATCTCAAACCATGCAACAACTTTGGATGATGCGGACATGACACTCTCCTGGGGATGGCGGTAAGCCGTGCAAAGCGCCAGATGGCGTGAGAAGGAGTGTGCGGGGGGGCTACTGACAGCGTAGTGTCAGTAGGGAGTGGCGGGCGTAGCAAAAGGACGCAGTGGTCGATGAGCCGGCAGCCGTGGCGGGATGGTAAAGCGGCAGAGCGCGCGGGATGGCCGAATGGCGGGGCGAGGCGGCCGCGAACGGATGAACGGAGAAGCTGGTGTGACAACAGGTGGGACCCAACCCCGGCCGATCGCCGAGCTACCGGCGAAAAAAAAACCGCGGACCAGAATCCGCGGTTTTTTCGATGTTGCTCTGCTCCGGCTTACGCTGCCGGTGTGTCGTTGTTCTGCGGCCGCTGGCGAACGCTGCCCGCGATCAGATCGAAACGGAACAACCGGCATTCGAGCGCGCCGTTGAAGAGCGGGGTCTTGGTCGATTCACGCAGGCGCAGTTGGCCCGGCAGTTTGCGATCCGACGTCAGGATGAACGCATGCCAGCCGGTGAAGCGCTGCTTCAGCGCATCGCCGAGCGACTGGAAAAACTCGCTGTCCGGTGCCTCTTCCTGGGCGCGGTGGAAGCTGTCGTCGTCGCGACCTTCGCGCGTAGCGCGGCCTTCGCGGATTTCACCACGCGCGTTGCGGCCGCGCACTTCGATCCGCTCGCCATACGGCGGATTCGCGACGAGGATGCCAGGCTCAGCCGACGGCGCCGTCATGCCGCGCGCATCGACCTGCTTGAGCGGAATCGACGGCAGACCGGCGCGCTGGAAGTTCGCACGCGCCTTGTCGAGCATGTCGCCGGAAATATCGCTGCCGAAGATCTGCAGATCGACGCGCGAGGTGCGGGCGGCGTGCTTGGCGTCGAGCGCGGTGGCCTTCAGCGTTTGCCAGGTCTTGGCGTCGAATTGCTTGAGCTTCTCGAAGCCGAAGCGGCGCTCCGCGCCCGGCGCGATATTCAGCGCCACTTGCGCGGCTTCCGCGAGGAAGGTGCCGCTGCCGCACATCGGGTCGTACAGCGGCGTGCCGGCGGTCCAGCCGGTCAGACGCAGGATGCCCGCCGCGAGGTTCTCGCGGAGCGGCGCCGCGCCCTTGTCCAGCCGCCAGCCGCGCTTGAAGAGCGGATCACCGGACGTGTCGAGGTAGAGCGTGCATTCGGTGGCGGTGAGGAACGCGAACACGCGCACGTCGGGCGCGGCGGTATCGATGTTCGGACGCGCGCCGCTCACTTCACGAAGACGGTCGCAGATCGCGTCCTTGACACGCAGCGTCGTGAATTCGAGGCTGCGCAGCGGCGACTTGATGGCGGTGACATCCACGCGCAGCGTTTCGTTTGCCGAGAACCACTGCTCCCAACGCTGTTCGACCGCGAGCGCGTAAACGTCCTGTTCACTGCGATACGGCCGATGCGCGATTTTCAGCAGCACGCGGCTCGCGAGGCGCGAGTGCAGGTTGGCGGCCATGCCGGCGGCCCAGCCGCCGCGGAAATGCACACCGCCGGGCACTTGCGCGCCGGCCGTGAACGGCGCGCCGTTCAGGTGCTTCGCGGCAATTTCCGCGAGTTCGGCGGCGAGCGAGGCTTCAAGGCCACGCGGACAGGGAAGGAAGAAATCGAAGGACATTGAGGTTGCCGGAAGGCGTTAGATAAGGCGCTATTGTACGCGGTCGGGGTGCGGCGCCGCTTTGGCCGGCCATACCAGCTCCAGCGGATGCCTGAACACCCGCTGCCAGATCGCGCCGCGCAGCGAGCGCACCGCATTGCGCCGCAAATCGCGCGATTTCACCGCCATGTAGAAGGCGAGCGCGAAACTCACGGCCACGTTGAGGATCGCCATGCTGCCGACACCCGCAACCGCCCACCACAGCTCCGGCAACTTCAACGCGTCCTTGCCGAGCACACCGAGCGCGATGCCGATCGAGCCGGCGCTCAGTGTCACGTGACGCACCTCGAAAGTGAAGGCGAAGGCGGTGAGGATCGCCGGCACGAGCCCGAGCATCAGGCCGAGCGTGATGTTGCCCACGACGCCCGCCACATTCGAGCGGCAGAAGGCAGCGAGCCGGGCGGTGCCGGCCGCGCCGAGCGTCATGCGCAGGCGCCGGTTGTAGGCGAGCGCATCCGCCACGCGATGCAGGACGAACCAGTTGTCCGCCCATCCTGACAGCAAGCTCGACGACCATAGCAGCACGCCGGTCAGCGCGGCGTAGAACGGCGTCGGTCCCAAGAGCGAGAACGAGTGCAGCGTGGCGTGGGCCTTCTCGGGCGAAATGATGTTGGCGTTGAAGAGCGCGTGCCACACCCATTGCACGCCGAAGCACACTGGAAACACCAGCAGCACGTTGCCGAGCACCGCGGCTGCCTGCGTGCGCATCAACGCGGTCACCGAACTCACGAAGCTGTCGACGCCTGCCGGCGTACCGGTGCCGTCGAGTTCGCGGGCGAGCGTAGGCGCGGTCATCGCCGGTTGTTTGGTGGCGAGCGAGAAGTGCAGGAAGTGCATCAGCAGGAAGCTGGCCGCGTAGTTGATGCCGGCGAGCAGGCCTTCGAACATCGATTGCAGATGCGCGCCGGTGATGGCGAATTTCACGCAGACCGTGACGACGGTCACGAGCCCGCCGCCGGCCGCCATGCGCAGCATCTTCAGGTATTCGACGCGATCGCGGGCGATGTAGTGTTCGCCGGTATCGGCGCTGTATTCGACGACCTTGCGCGCCAGCAACGAGAAATTGCTGCGCACGAGATGCGCCACGCTCTGGCTCGCGTGATTCGCGTCCACCAGTTCGGCGGTGAGACGTGCGCCGGCATGCGGATCGTCCTGCGCCATCCAGGCGTTCAGCAGGTGTTCCGCGCGCACGATGCGCATGCGCATCCGTTCGACCTGGAACACGATATCGACACTGACGCCGTTGCGATAGAGATGGGCGAAGACGTTGTCGGTGGCGCTGCGGCATTCGTCGAGCAGCAGGCGCAGATAGTTGACCTCATGCAGCAGCTTCTCCTGCGGGGCGCCTTCGCTGACTGCCTGATGGGCCGCTTCGACGGCGAGCATGGCGCGCGTGAGCCGGTAGAACGGCTGCTTTTCCATGGCGACGCGCACGCCGCCGGCATCGCCGAGGTCGACTTCACCGAGGCGACTGCGAACGGTTTGCGACAGACCGGTCGAGCTGATCTGGCAGGTGAGGTTGTGCAGGGCGGCCAGCAGGTCGAGCGAAAACGGGGTGGTGTCGCGTTGTTTGCTGTCGTCCTGTTCGTAATCGAAGAGCGCGCGGATGCGGGTGAGCAGATCGGTGGGCAGATTGGCGATCCAATCGGCGTCGCGGTCCTGGCTGAACATCAGCGTGACGATTGCTCGCAGATCGCGGCGGTTTGGCGCGGGCGGGATCAGGGAGGCTTCGAGGCGCTCGAAGAGTGCGCCGAAGAAGCCTGAGTGCACGGGCATGCCTGCATCGCAGAGAAGCGAAAGGCCGTCGCTTTCGCGCAGTAGCGCACGGAGAATGCCGGCGACGTTGCTCTTCCAGGCTGGGTTGCGGTCCAGCACGTTGAGCATGTAGCGGATTCTTGTGTGTGCTGGGGTGGGGCTGGCGGTGCCTGGTTGCTCGGGGTGGACTGCGCGGTCGCGGTGGATCCAATGGGCGAGTTCGATCAGCCATTCGCTACGGTCTGGATACGGTGCCGTCTTGTCGGCGATCGCTAGCAGCGCGTCGAGCTGGTGGCCGCTGTCGCGGGAGGCGCGCCATTTCTTTAGGAGTCTTTTGATTGAGGTGAGCATTTGGGGTTTTTTTGCCTGCGGCGCTTATTGTCAGTGTTCTTAGGGCTTTGGCCTTTCCTTGAATTGTTAGTGGTCTATTAGCGTTGCCCCTGTGCGGGGCGGCACCTACTTCTCTTTGCCGGCTGCAAAGAGAAGTAGGCAAGAGAAAGCAGCTCAAACCGCTACTGCTAAGTGGGCACCGTGGTTTGCAACGGATAGTGGTGCATCTGGAATCTGGGTTCGTGCACCTGCATAGGCTTGTGACAAGGGCGTCATACTTCCGGCGGCGCTGCGCGCGCCGAAGAGTACTTCAGAAAACCACCCGCTACGTTTTGACGCTCGCGTCTCGCCACCGAACCGTGGCTTGCCTTTGCACCGCCATCGCGATTGTGACTGCAACTGTGCCTGTGATTGCAGTACACCGACAAATCATTATGAAGTTGGTGTTCCCGGACGAGTGTTGAGGTGCGTCGCCGAGGCGAAGCCGACGGCCCCCACCGTGCTCAACCGAAGCCGCTGGTTTCCCAAGCAGACCCGTCCGCGACGCACGTAGTGCGGAGTGGGAGCTGATGAGTCCTTTGTCACTAACGCGGAATGTGCGAGAACACAGATTCCAGATGCACCACTACCCGTTGCAAACCACGGTGCCCACTTAGCATGAGCGGTTTGAGCCGCTTTCTTTTGCCTACTTTTCTTTGCGGCATGCAAAGAAAAGTAGGTGCCGCCCCGCACAGGGGCAACGCTAATAGACCACTAACAATTCAAGGAAAGGCCAACACCACAAGAACACTGACAAAAGCGCCGCGCAGGCAAAAACCTCCCTCAACTACTCACAACAGCAGAAGGACAAGCCGGCACAGCAATAGCAACCCCCTTCCCGGCGGAGCCCCCCTTAGGATAAGCAGCCGCCATCCCCTGCACAGCAGCAGCCACCTGCACAGCAATCCGCTGCAACGCGACGCGATGCCCATTAACAAGCGCATCGTAGCCGCCGCTCACCGGCTCACTCACCACACTCCGACAGGTCATCACCGCAGCACCACGTACAGCCCGCACACTCCAAACCGCATCGATCAACGCATGCGACCCCGGCCACGACTCGAACCGCTGCACATTCATGCTGACCCGATACACCGGCGTCGTATCCGGATAAGCAGTGCCATACACATCGATTGTGCCCAGCTGCTGCGTAAGACTAGTCGACAAAGCTCGACGAATCTCGTCACCCGGCAACGAAGCCCAACGCTCCTGCTCGAGCACCTGGACCTGCGTCGGTCCCGTCTGCACCACAAGCTGATTCTTCGCCACTTGCGGCGGCACATCGATTGGCGCGACTTCAATCAGCCACGCTGGCGCAGCCGAAGTCCTGGCGCTAACCGGCGCCGCGGAGCCGGCAGGCGTACCCTCCGCGCCGAGCGTATAAAAGCGGCTGCTCGGCGACGAACACGCCGCCATCGCCACCAGTCCGGCCAGAGCGCCGATATAAACAGCGCCGCGCACGAGCCCGCGCGGCGGGCGGGGGAGCCGGGCAAACATCATGGTTTATCTCCTGTTTTACCGCGCAACAGCGATTCCGGATGACGCTCCAGATAATCCGACAACGCATTCAGCGACTGCAACGTGCGCGTCAGTTCCTGCAACGCCTGATGAACATCCGACTGCAACGGCGAGTCCTGCTGCAACGTCGCCTCGGCCGAACCGAAGGTCTGCTTCGCCGCGGCCAGCGTGTCGCGTGCCTCCGGCACGACTTCCTTGTCGAGTCGCGTGAATAGCTGGTCGGCATTCTTCAACGCGCTGTTCAGGTTCGAACCGATCTGGTCGAACGGCACCTTGTCGAGCTTCTTCGCAATGTCGGCAACTTGCACCTGCAGCTCGTCGAGCGAATTCGGGATGGTCGGCAACTCGAGCGGATCGCCTGTGACGTCGACCGTGGCCGGCGGCGCTTTCGGGAAGATATCGAGCGCCACGTACAACTGGCTCGTAATCAGATTGCCGGTGCGCAACTGGCCGCGCAGGCCATGCTTGACGAGCTGTTGCAGCAAGGCCTGACCTGCGAGGGTTCCCGGTGTCGGTGCAGTTTCGCGGAAGCGCTTGCCGAGGCGGTCCGGGTACAGGTTCATCGTCACCGGCATCGTGAAGCTACGGGTCTTCGGATCGTAGTCGATGCCGATGTTGGTCACCTGGCCCAGCACGATGCCGCGGAAGTCGACCGTCGCGCCGACCGACAGCCCACGCAGCGACTGATTGAAGTTCATCACCACGCGCAACGGCACGCCGTCCGGCTCGCGCATCGCGTCCTGTTCATCCGAACCGAGGCGGAACGTCATGTTGTTCGGCGCCTGCGCGCCCACGCCCTGGCCCGTCGGCGACTGGAACGACAAGCCGCCGACGATCACCGTCGCAAGCGACTGCGTATTCAGCTTGAAGCCGCTCGAGTCGAGCCGCAGATCGACGCCGCTCGCATGCCACCAGCGCGAATTGGTGCCGACGTACTGGTCGAACGGCGCCGACACGAACACCTGCATCGTCACACCGGTGCCGTCCTTGTCGAGCGAAAAGCCGACCACCTGGCCGACCTGCACGCGCCGGTAGAAAATCGGCGAGCCGATGTCGATCGAGCCGAGCGAGTCGCCGTGCAGAATGAACTGGTGGCCCTTCTGGTCGCCTGTAATAGGTGGCGGCGTTTCGAGGCCGACGAAGTCTCTTTCGGTGTCCGGCGAATGGCCGGCGTCCGCGCCGATGTACGCACCCGAGAGCAACGTGGTCAGTCCGGACACGCCGCTCGCGCCGACGCGAGGGCGCACCACCCAGAAGCGCGAATCCTTGACCGCGAAGTCTTCGCCTTCCTTGGTGAGTTGCACCTGAACCAGCACGTGCGACAGATCTTTCGAGAGCGTGATGGTCTTCACCGAGCCGACGTCGACGTCCTTGTACTTGACCTTGGTCTTGCCGGGCTCGAGGCCTTCGGCGCTGGTGAACGTGATCGTGATGGTCGGGCCTCTTTCGGTTACCGACTTGATCACGAGCGCGACGCCGATCAGCGCGGCGATCAGCGGAATCACCCAGACGAGCGAGGGCAGCCAGCGGCTCTTCGGCTCGATGTCGGGGTCTGGCAGTTGGGGTGGCAGCTTCGGTCCGTTCGAATCGTTGCGCGGCGCATCGGAGGCGGGCGTCGGTCCTTGCGGGCTAGTCATGGTCGATGTCCTGAGGTTTTGGAGTACTGCCTTCCACGTTGTCCCAGATGAGCCGTGGATCGAATTGCATGGATGCCATCATCGTCAGAATCACCACCGAACCGAAGGCGATCGCGCCCGGGCCGGCCGTGATCACAGCAAGCGACTTGAAACGGACCAGCGCGACGGTCAGCGTGACGACGAAGACGTCGAGCATCGACCAGCGCCCGATCCGTTCGACCATGCGGTACAACGTGGTGCGTTGCTCCGGCCGCCAGCGCGAGCGGCGCTGCGCGGTGGCGGTGAGCAGCACCAGCACACTGAGCTTGAGCATCGGCACCATGATGCTGGCGATGAACACGATCACGGCCAGCGGCCAGTCGCCTGAGGTCCAGAAATACACGACACCGCTCATGATGGTGTCGTCCTCCGAACCGAGGAGCGACGAGGTATGCATCACCGGCAGCAGATTCGCGGGAATATACAGCAAGGCGGCGGCGATCAGCAGCGCCCACGTGCGCATCAGGCTGTCGGGGTTGCGCCGGTGCAGCACCGCGCCGCAACGGCTGCAGTGCTGCGGCGTGACGGAGCGGATGCGCGGCTCGACGCGTCCGCATGCATGGCAGGAGACCAGACCCGCGCGCTTCGCGGTGACGTATTTCATCGTGCGCTCATCCCTGATGCGGGGCCGGCGGCACGCCTGGCGGCAATGTGGATTGCGACCCGGCTTGCACCTCCGGTGGCGCGGGCGGCCCGGCGACCGAACTGACGGCAGCCGCCGCGCTGTCGGCGGAGGTGCGCGGCAACGGCCGCGGGCCGCGGTCGTCCATTTCGTCGGCAACATCCCACAGCACGCGCGGATCGAACGTGAGGACTACCGCGATCATCAGCGTCAGCACGCCGAACGCGAATAGCGCCGCTTCGGGAATCACGCGCGCGAGACTCACCATCTTCACGATGGTGATCAGCACCCCGAGCATGAACACTTCGATCATGCCCCACGGCCGCACGAATTGAATGGCGCGCAACACGCGGTTGAAGGCGGGCGGCACATAGCCGGCGCGCAGCGGGATCAGCACGTAGAGCAGCGCGACCAGCTCGGTCAGCGGGAACAGGATGGTCGAGCAGAACACCATGACCGCGACGATCTGCATGTCCTCGCCCCATAGCGCGACGAGCGCGCCGAACAGCGTGGTTTGCGAGGTGATGCCGTTGGCATCGAGTTCGACGATCGGGAAGGCCTGGGCGATGACGAAGGTGATCAGCGCGGCCAGCGTCATCGCACAGATGCTGTCGAGTTTGCGGGAGACGCCGCGATAGAGCGTCGCGCCGCAGCGCGGACAGCGCGCGACCACGCGCCCCACAAGCGGGGGCTTGCGGAACAGCGTATCGCATTCATGGCACGCGATCAGGTTGTCATGGTCCATACGGCAGAAGGGCTAACGACGTGATGGGAGGCGTGCAATGCCCGTTTCAGGGCGGGGCTGCAGAAAGCGTGGAGCAATAGTACCAAACGCGCTTCGCCGCGGGGCAGGCCATTGCACCCTATGCAAGCAGTGAACCCGGTGGCGTCGGAATCAGGAATAGTCTTACACAAAAATACCTGCTTCTGACATTGTCCGGCCCCAATTGTTCAATGCCGTTCTGCACGCGGGAAAACTTCCGGGTGCCGGCTTTGCATGGGACCGGAGTAAGCGCTGAAGCGCTAACTCCGGTCGACACAGCCAGCTTTTTCCGCTTGCGGTAGCATGGCGGCCTTGGCCTGTGCCGCAGCCGCCATGTTTTCTATCGCGCCGCACGATGCTGCATGCATTGGCGGCGTGGAATAGCAGGGCCGGCTGCTCCGTTAACCTTTCTTAGCTTGCGTTGACCTGTCATGGCACTCAATCCTTCTTTCGGTGGCCGGGAGTCGTACACGCGGACGGCCATTGCCTTTCACTGGCTGATCGCGCTACTGATCGTGTGCGGCTTCGCGCTTGGTTGGGTGATGACCGACATCCCCGGCTTCACGCCCACCAAGCTGCGCTACTTCTCCTGGCACAAATGGATCGGCGTGACGGTGTTCGCGATCGCCGTGCCGCGCATTCTGTGGCGCGCCACCCATGCTGCCCCGCCGATGCCGCGGCGCATGCCGGCCTGGCAGCGCGGCGCCGCGCATCTCACGCATCTGCTGCTGTACGTGCTGATGATCGCGATTCCCGCCTCCGGCTATCTGTATAGCTCGGCGGCCAACATACCGGTGGTGTACCTCGGCCTGATTCCGCTGCCGCGCCTGATCGCACCGGACCCGCATCTCAAGGAACTGCTGAAGAACGTGCATATCGCGCTGAATTACACGTTGCTCGTGCTGGTCGCGTTGCACGTCGCGGCGGCGCTCAAGCATCAATGGTTGGACCGCGACGGCCTGCTGTCGCGCATGCTCCCTTTCATCAAATAAGGATAACCATGAAAGTTTCGTTTTATCGCTACATGCTCGCCGCGTTTGCTGCGGCCTCGCTGACCGCGGCCGGCAGTGCGCTCGCCCAGGTCGACGTCACGAAGAGTTCGGTGACGGCAACTTCGAAGCAGATGAACGTGCCGGTGGAAGGCAAATTCGGCAAGTTCACCGCGCAAGTCAAGTTCGACCCGGCAAAACCGGCCGACGGCAGTGCGCAGTTCAGCATCGACGTGGCCAGCTACGATCTCGGCGACGAAAGCTACAACGACCAGGTGCGCGGCAAGGACTGGTTCGACGCGAAGACATATCCGACTGCTACCTTCGTGTCGAGCGCGATTGCGCCGGCCGGCGGCAATCAGTTCAAGGTCACCGGCAAGCTGACCATCAAGGGTAAATCGCAGACCGTCGTGGTGCCGGTCGCGGTCACCCAGCAGGGCGCAACCCAGACGTTCGACGGCGCTCTGCCGATCAAACGCTCGCAATTCGACATCGGTACCGGCGAATGGAAAGACACCTCGGTAGTGGCCGATGACGTGGTGATCAAGTTTCATCTCGTTGCAGCACACAAGTGACGTTCGCCGCGCTCTCCGGGCGCGGCCGCTTTCCTTCAAGTCAGGAATTCCGAAAAACATAAGGAGCATGAATTGAAAACATCCCTGTTGATCGCCGTCGGCGCACTGGCTTCTTCTTTCTCGCTCGGCGCGTTTGCTGCAGCGGACACCTATCAGCTCGACCCGACCCACACGTTTCCGAGCTTCGAGGCGGATCACTTCGGTGGCCTCTCGGTGTGGCGCGGCAAGTTCATCAAGAGCTCGGGCACGGTCACGCTCGACCGCGCAGCCAAGACCGGCACGGTGGACGTCACGGTTGACCCGGCTTCGGTCGAAACCGGCAACACCAAGCTCGACGAGCATCTGAAGACGGACGAATTTTTCGATGTGACCAAGTATCCGTCGGTGACCTACAAGGGTACCGATATCAAGTTCGACGGCGACAAGCCGGTCCAGGTGGTCGGCAGCCTGACGATCCACGGCGTGACCAAGCCGCTGAATCTGACGATCGAATCGTTCAAGTGCATGCCGCATCCGGTGCTCAAGCGCGAAGTGTGCGGCGTGGAAGCGAGCGCCCATTTCAACCGTAGCGATTACGGCTTGGATTTCGGCGCCAAGTACGGCTTCAGCATGGATACCAAGCTGCATATTCAGGCCGAAGGCATCAAGCAATAAGCGCTTTAGCGAGCCTTTCGCCTGTTCGTATTGAATGACACAGGCGTCGTCGCCGTTGCGCCGCAACAAAAAAACCGCTTCGTTCGCTTTTGCGATGAAGCGGTTTTTTATTGCCTGCCTGAAACGCCGGAAGCCTTGTGCAATGGCCACGAGCGAATTGCCGCTCGCGCCGTTTTAATTTTTCAGGTACATAGAGCGCTGACACCGCATTGGTTGTGCGCGCACCCAGTTCGGCAAGATCCGGCGTAAAACCTACGTTAATAATATTTCGCGCGCATTGGAGATCTGCATGAATGCAACGACAGCGGCAAGCCTGGCGGGGAGCCGGCGGAATTCGTGGCGCGCGGTGGTCGCCGCCTCGATCGGCAACGCGCTGGAATGGTTCGATCTGGTGGTGTACGGCTTTTTCGCGGTCACCATCGCGAAGCTGTTTTTCCCGGCGGGTAACGACACGGTCTCGCTGCTGCTGACGCTCGGCACCTTCGGCGTGTCGTTCTTCATGCGGCCGCTCGGCGCGATCGTGATCGGTGCTTACGCCGACCGCGCCGGACGCAAAGCGGCGCTTACGCTGTCGATCCTGCTGATGATGTGCGGCACGTTGATCATCGCGCTTCTGCCGACGTATCAGAGCATCGGCATTGCCGCGCCCGTGATTCTCGTGGTGGCGCGCCTGATGCAAGGCTTTTCGGCGGGCGGCGAGTTCGGCAGCGCCACGGCTTTTCTCGCGGAACACGTGCCGGGGCGGCGCGGTTTCTTCGCGAGCTGGCAGGTTGCGAGCCAGGGGCTCACCACGTTGCTCGCCGCCGGTTTCGGCGTGCTGTTGACCGGCAAGCTGTCGCCTGAGCAGATGGCCTCGTGGGGCTGGCGCGTGCCGTTCTTCTTTGGTCTCCTGATCGGGCCGGTCGCGTGGTACATCCGGACCAAACTCGACGAAACGCCTGAGTTCCTCGCGGCGGAAACCACCACGACGCCGCTGCGCGACACGTTCGCGAGCCAGAAGCTGCGCCTCGTGATTGCGATCGGCGTGGTGGTGCTCGGTACCGTGTCGACCTATCTGGTGCTGTTCATGCCGACTTATGGCGTGAAGCAATTGGGGCTGGCGCCTTCGGTCGCGTTCGCGGCGATTGCGCTGACCGGTGTGATCCAGATGGTGTTTTCGCCACTGGTCGGCCATCTGTCGGACCGTCACGGACGCACCACGATCATGCTGATCTCGGCGCTGTTGCTTCTCGTGCTGATCAATCCGGCGTTCGTGTATCTGGTCGCGCATCCGACCTTCGGCACGCTAATCGCGCTGCAGGTCGTGTTCGGCTTTCTGATGACGGGCTACTTTGCGGCGCTGCCGGGTTTGCTCTCGGAGATGTTCCCGGTGCAGACGCGTACGACCGGTATGTCGCTGGCCTATAACATTGCCGTGACGATCTTCGGCGGCTTTGGGCCGTTCATCATCGCGTGGCTGATCAGCTTCACGGGGTCGAAGGCCGCGCCGAGCTATTACATGATTTTTGCTGCGGCCGTGAGCCTGGTGGCACTGATGGCGGCGCGGCGCAAGCTCGGGTTTCGCTAACGCGCGGTAAAGGCGGTAAATGCGGTAAACGCAAAAGGCCGGTTCGAGAGAACCGGCCTTTCTTATTGCGAGGTCTGCCTACAGCAAGCTCAAACTTGCGCGCCTGCGTTTGGATCGTCCGGATCGGTACGTTCCTTCTTGTCCTTCACCAGATCTTCGCGCTTCACGCCGAGCCACATGGCGAGCGCCGCGGCCACGAACACCGACGAGTAGATACCGAACAGAATACCGACCGTCAGTGCCAGGGCGAAGTAGTGCAGCGTGGGACCGCCAAACAGGAACATCGACAGCACCATCATCTGCGTACAGCCGTGGGTGATGATCGTGCGCGACATCGTGCTGGTGATTGCGTGGTTGATCACCTCGATCACGGTCAGCTTGCGTTCGCGGCGGAAGGTCTCACGAATCCGGTCGAAGATAACGACGGATTCGTTCACCGAGTAGCCGAGCACCGCGAGCACCGCGGCCAGCACCGACAGCGAGAACTCCCACTGGAAGAACGCGAAGAAGCCGAGAATGATGATCACGTCGTGCAAGTTAGCGATCACGCCGGCTACTGCGTATTTCCACTCAAAGCGGAACGACAGGTAGATCACGATGCCGACCACCACACAGGCCAGCGCGAGCAGGCCGTCGGTCGCGAGTTCCTTGCCGACCTGCGGGCCGACGAACTCGACACGCTGCAATTGCACCTGCGGGTCCTCGCCCTTCAGCGCGCCCATCACCTGGTCGCTCTGTTGCGCCGACGTGTAGCCCTGCTTGAGCGGCAGACGGATCAGCACGTCGCGCGAGGTGCCGAAGTTCTGCACTTGCGCATCGGGATAGCCGAGCTTGTTGAGCGTGCCGCGCACTGGTTCGAGCGGCGCGGCACCCGGATACTGCACTTCGATGACGGTACCGCCGGTGAATTCCACCGACAGATGCAGCCCGCGATGCAGCAGGAAAAACACAGCAGCGACGAACGTCAGCAGCGAGATTGCGTTGAACAGCAACGCACGCTGCATGAACGGAATGTCTTTGCGAAAACGGAAAAATTCCATGGTCTTGTTCTCCGGGACTCAGCGGGATGAACCCGGTTTCTGCGGCGTGTTCGACGAACCCGACGCATCGCGGCGGCGCACGGTCGGCTTGGTACGCGTCTGGGCCGCAGCTTTGGCCTTGGGCTTGGCGCTTGCCGCGGCGACGGCACGTGCCGTGTCGGTCGCAGCATCTTCGTTACCGAGGTAAGCGGCGGCGCCGTCGATACCTTCCGGTTGCGGACGCCACACCTGGCCAATAGCCAGCGACTTGAGCTTCTTCTTGCCGCCGTACCAGAGGTTGACGATACCGCGCGAGAAGAACACAGCCGAGAACATCGAAGTCAAGATGCCGATACAGTGGACCATCGCGAAGCCGCGCACCGGGCCGGAGCCGAAGGCGAGCAGCGCGAGGCCGGCGATCAGCGTGGTGACGTTCGAGTCGAGAATCGTCGCCCATGCATGCGCGTAGCCGTTCTGGATCGCCAGTTGCGGCGGCGCGCCGTGGCGCAGTTCTTCGCGCACGCGCTCATTGATCAGCACGTTTGCGTCGATCGCCATACCGAGCGCGAGCGCGATAGCGGCGATACCCGGCAAGGTGAGCGTGGCCTGCAACATGGACAGCACGGCGATCAGCAGCAGCAGGTTGACCGACAGGCCGATCATCGAGATCACGCCGAACAGCATGTAGTACGCGATCATGAAGACGGCGATTGCCACGAAGCCCCACACCACCGAGTGGAAGCCCTTCTTGATGTTGTCCGCGCCGAGGCTCGGGCCGATCGTGCGTTCTTCGATGATGTCCATCGGTGCGGCGAGCGAACCGGCGCGCAACAGCAGCGCGAGGTCGGCGGCGCCTTGCGGCGTAGCCTGGCCGGTGATCTGGAAACGGTCGCCCAGTTCCGACTGGATGGTCGCCACCGTCAGCACTTCGCCCTTGCCCTTTTCGAACAGCACCATGGCCATCGGCTTGCCGATGTTGTCGCGCGAGACACTGCGCACCGCGCGGCCACCGGCCGAGTCGAGGCGGATGTTGACCGACGGACGCTGATGTTCGTCGAAGCCTGCCGACGCGTCGATGATGCGGTCACCCGTGAAGATGATCTGCTTGCGCAGCAGCACCGGCGTCTGGTTGCCTTGCGTGAACAGTTCGTCACCCGGCGGCACCGGATCGGACGGATTCGGATGCGTATTGACCGGGTCGGCGAGGCGCGCTTCGAGCGTTGCTGTACGGCCGATGATGTCCTTTGCCTTCGCCGTGTCCTGCACACCCGGCAGTTCGACGACGATACGGTCCGAGCCTTGCTGCTGGATCACCGGCTCGGCCACGCCGAGTTCGTTCACGCGGTTATGCAGCGTGGTGATGTTCTGCTTGAGCGCGGCGTCCTGCACGGCTTTCTGCACCGCCGGCGTGAACGTGCCGACCAGTTGCACACTGCCGTCCGGGTTCGCTTGCGAGGCCCACTGGAGTTCGCCGATGCCGCGGCCCAGTTGCTTGGATGCCGCGTCTGCCGTGGCCTGGTCGGCGAAATTGATCACCACCGTCTGGTTGACGCGGTTCACGCCGCCGTCGCGGATGTTGTTGTCACGCAGCATGGTGCGTGCATCCGAGGCGTCGGAGTCGAGCTTCTTGTTGAGCGCGCCGGCCATGTCGACCTGCAGCAGGAAGTGCACGCCACCGCGCAAGTCCAGACCGAGGTACATCGGCAGCGCATGCAGGGCGGTCAGCCAGCGCGGCGACGCGCTTTGCAGGTTCAGCGCAACGATGAATTGCGGGTCGGTCGGGTCGCTGTTCAGCGACTTCTGCAGCAGGTCCTTCACGCGCAATTGCGTGTCGGTGTCGAGGAGCCGCACGCGGATGTTCGCGTTGGTCGACGAGTTGTCGAACGTGACTTCGTCAGGCTTGATCTGATTGGCGGCAAGCGCCGTTTCGACTGCCGACAGCGTGGTCGAGTCGAGCTTGACCGTTGCCTTGCCGCTCGACACCTGCACCGCCGGCGCTTCGCCGAACAGATTGGGCAGCGTGTAGACGAGGCCGATGACCAGAGCCACCAGCATCACGGCGTATTTCCAGAGGGGGTAGCGATTCATGAGTGGTCCAACGGGAAGGTTGGCTTGGAAGCGATGCGTCCGGCGATGAGCGCGGGCAGTTCAGCGTTGTGCTGCGAGAACTGCCGGCGAGGCCGCGCCGGACGCGAGAGAGCAGGCCTTACAGCGACTTGATCGTGCCCTTCGGGAGAATCGTCGTAACCGACGCCTTTTGCACGGTGATTTCCGTGCCTTCCGAGATTTCGACGCCGACGTAAGCCTCACCCACCTTGGTCACCTTGCCGACGATGCCGCCATTCGTCACCACTTCATCGCCCTTGGCCATGGCGGCGAGCATGTTGCGATGTTCCTTCTGGCGCTTCATTTGCGGGCGAATCATGATGAAGTACAGCACGCCGAACATCAGGATCAGCGGCAGGAAGCTCATCAAGTTCGATTCAATGCCACCTGCTGCTGTGCCTTGGGCGAAGGCATTGGAAATGAACGACACGTTGGTCTCTCCGTTATAAGTCAAAACGATCGAAAAAATCAGCCGGTTATTCTACCACTGGCCTGATAGGGGTCGGCGCGGCGAATCGGCTTTCCGATCAAACGTTTAAAGCCTTTTTACCGTGCGCGAAAGTTAATTGTAAGGTTTTCCGCGGGACGCCAACGGATTCCTCCGGCAAATTCGTCAGTTGATTCCCAAATGCGGGCTAATCGATGCCGCGTGCGCGGTCCTCGTGGAAGCGCTTGCGGAAAGGCTCGAACAGTTTTGCGTCGATCGCGTCGCGCATTTCCTGCATCAACTCGAGGTAGTAGTGCAGGTTGTGGATCGTGTTCAACTGTGCACCGAGGATTTCCCCTACACGATGCAGATGATGCAGGTAGCCGCGGGTGAAATTTCGGCAGGTGTAGCAGCCGCACTGCTCGTCGAGCGGGCGCAGCGAGTTCTTGTGCGCGGCGTTGCGGATCTTGATGTCGCCGAAACGGGTGAAGAGCCAGCCGTTGCGCGCGTTGCGGGTCGGCATCACGCAGTCGAACATGTCGACGCCGGCCGCCACGCCTGCCACCAGGTCTTCCGGCGTGCCGACGCCCATCAGGTAGTGCGGCTTGTCGGCCGGCAGCTTGGGGCCGATATGGTTCAGCACGCGCATCATGTCTTCTTTCGGCTCGCCGACTGACAGGCCGCCGATTGCGAGACCGTGGAAATCCATCTCCGCGAGACCCGCCAGCGATTCGTCGCGCAGGTCTTCGAACATGCCACCCTGGACGATGCCGAACAACGCGTTCGGGTTGCCGAGGCGGTTGAATTCGTCGATCGACCGTTTGGCCCAGCGCATCGACATGCGCATCGAATCGGCGGCTTCCTGATGCGAAGTCGGCACGTTGTTGGTCGCGTACGGCGTGCATTCGTCGAACTGCATGACGATGTCCGAGTTCAGCACCTTCTGGATCTGCATCGACACTTCCGGCGACAGGAAGAGCTTGTCGCCGTTGATGGGTGATGCGAACGTGACGCCATCTTCGGTGATTTTGCGCAGATCGCCGAGCGAAAACACCTGAAAACCACCCGAGTCCGTCAGGATCGGCTTCTTCCAGCCCATGAAGCCGTGCAGGCCGCCGTGCGCCTCGATCGTCTCCAGGCCCGGGCGCAGCCACAGGTGGAAGGTATTGCCGAGGATGATCTGCGCGTGCATTTCTTCGAGTTCACGCGGCTGGACCGCCTTCACCGTGCCGTAGGTGCCGACCGGCATGAAGATCGGCGTTTCGACCACGCCGTGATTGAGCGTGACGCGGCCGCGGCGTGCCTGGCCGTCGGTGCCGAGCAGTTCGAATTTGAGGCCGTTGTCAGGGCGCTCGCCGTGGCTCGCGCAGGTAGTGCAGGTACCGCTTGTATCGTGGGTATGACCGTCGGTCATGGGGGACTCCTGTGCTACCGGAAAACAGTCCGGCGCAAATGATGAACGCCGCCGGGTAGGCCACGGCGGCTGGGTAAAGAAAACTTGAGATGCGGCGCCGATCTGCCGCTGCACGTGGGTGCAGGAGAGGTCAGCAACACCTGCCGCTACATCAACGTAGCAAGGAGCGGCAGACTACCGCGCGCGCTGCTGGCGCGCAACGCCATCGCACGGGATATCGCCGTGCGACATGAAACGGCTCAAGCGTCGCGGCGCGTGAGCAGCATCGCGTCGCCATAGCTAAAGAAGCGGTAACGCTGTTCGATCGCGTGGCGGTAAGCCTCGCGAATCGTTTCGACGCCCGCGAACGCCGACACCAGCATCAGCAATGTCGACTTCGGCAAATGGAAGTTGGTCACAAGCCGGTCGACCACGCGGAATTTATAGCCCGGCGTGATGAAGATGTCGGTTTCCGTGCTGGCCGCGCCGAGCGGGCGTCCGGCAGCATCCGCATCGCGCGCGGCGGCTTCGAGCGCGCGCATCGACGTCGTGCCCACGGCGATCACGCGGTTGCCGCGCGCACGCGTTGCCGCGATCTTGTCGGCGAGCGATTGCGGCAGGTGGTACCACTCGCTGTGCATCTTGTGCTCGGCCAGATTCTCCACCCGCACCGGCTGGAAAGTACCGGCGCCGACATGCAGCGTCAGCGTCGCGCGCTCTACGCCGCGGGCGTCGAGCCGCGCGAGCAGCGCGTCGTCGAAATGCAGGCCGGCCGTGGGTGCGGCCACCGCGCCCGGGTTTTGCGCGAACACCGTCTGGTAGCGGGTTTCGTCGGTCGCGTCGGGGTCGTGCTCGATGTATGGCGGCAGCGGCAGGCGGCCGAATTGCTCGATGAGCGTCAGACAGTCGTCGGGGAAATGCAGCGTGTAGAACGGCTCGACGCGTTCGCCGACCGTCACATCGAACGCGTCGGCGAGGCGAATTGTGGTGCCCGGCTGCGGGCTCTTGCTCGCGCGGATCTGCGCAAGCGCCGTGCGCTCGCCCGTGAGGCGCTCTACCAGCACTTCGATCTTGCCGCCACTGGCCTTCTGGCCGAGGAAGCGCGCCTTCAGGACTTTGGTATCGTTGAAGACCAGCAGATCGCCGGGCGCGATGCACTCGGGTAATTCAGCAAAGCGGCGGTCGATCAGGCGCGCGGCGTCGGTTGCGTCGGCCGTGTTGGCCACTTCGAGCAGACGGCTGGCGCTGCGCTCGGGCAGCGCGACTTGCGCGATCAGCTCGGGCGGCAGATCGAAATCGAAATCGGAAAGCGTAAACATGCGGACGACTGGAAGCGAATTGGGACTGAATTGAGCCGAAGCCGGAGCCGGGCGGCTATGATTGCGGGACGCCGGAGCGGCCCGCGAGCCCGCGCGCTGCTTGGCGGCGACACCTTTGACAGCCGATATTGTACTTGCGAAGCAACCCATGCCTTTGTCCGAACGCCGATTGCCCTCCGCTACCGATGAAGTGAGCGCCGAGCCGAAGCGCCGCATCTCGCGGGGCAAAGCAGCGGCGGCCGACCAGAACGACCTTGGCGGGGGTGTCGCGCCGGAGAGCGACAAGGCCGCGCGTGAAGGTGAAATGGTTGACCCATTCGGTGACAAGCCTGCCGGCAAACCCGCGGGCAAAGCCGCCAGGAAGCCTGCTGCCGAAGCCGGCGCCAAGCCCGCGGCCAAACCCGTCGACAAGCTCGCCAAACTCGGTCTCACGCGCGACATCGATCTGGTGTTGCATCTGCCGATGCGCTACGAAGACGAGACCTCGCTGACGCCGATCGGGCATCTGCTGCCGGGTGGTATCTCGCAAACGGAAGGCGTGGTGTTCGACAACGAAATTGCCTATCGTCCGCGCCGCCAGTTGCTGGTGAAACTGCGCGACGACGCCGGCGACGAACTCGTCCTCCGCTTTCTGAATTTCTACGGCTCGCAGGTCAAGCAGATGGCGATCGGCGCGCGGCTGCGCGTGCGCGGCGATGTCCGCGGCGGTTTCTTCGGCATGGAGATGGTGCACCCGGCGGTGCGCGTGGTCGACGAAGACACGCCGCTGCCGCAGGCGCTGACACCGGTCTATCCGAGCACTGCGGGCGTGACGCAGGCGTATCTGCGCAAATCGATCGACAACGCGTTGTCGCGCACCTCGTTGCCGGAGTTGCTGCCCGAGCCGATCGCGCAAGCTTATTTGCAGCCACTCGGCGTGCCGGCGCTGATGGAGGCTGTGCGCACGCTGCATCACCCGGGCGTGCAGGCCGATGAAACCGCGCTGATGGATGGCACGCATCCGGCGTGGGTGCGGATCAAGTTCGAAGAATTGCTGGCGCAGCAGATGTCGTTGAAGCGCGCCCATGACGAGCGCCGCACGCGTGCGGCGCCGGCCATGCCGCGCCGCAAGCTGGGCGACGAAGCGGCGCTGGTGGCGCGTTTGCTAAAGGCGCTGCCGTTTTCGTTGACCGCGGCGCAGGAGCGCGTGGGCGGCGAGATCGCGCTCGATTTGACGCAGCCTCATCCGATGCAGCGGTTGCTGCAGGGCGACGTCGGCAGTGGTAAGACGATCGTGGCCGCTTTGGCCGCCGCGCAAGCGATCGACGCCGGCTACCAGGCCGCGCTGATGGCGCCGACCGAAATCCTCGCTGAACAGCACGCGCGCAAATTGCGCGGCTGGCTGGAGCCGCTCGGAGTAAGCGTCACGTGGCTCGCCGGCAGTCTGAAGACGAAGGAAAAGCGCGCCGCGATCGAAGCAGCGGCGCTTGGTACGGCGCAACTCGTCATCGGCACGCACGCGATCATCCAGGACGCGGTCGAGTTTGCGCGGCTGGGGTTGGTGATCGTCGACGAACAGCATCGCTTCGGCGTGGCGCAGCGCCTCGCCTTGCGCGCCAAGGCGCAGAACGCCGCCGACGGGGCGCGCGATTTCCAGCCGCACCAATTGATGATGTCGGCGACGCCGATTCCACGCACGCTGGCGATGACCTATTACGCCGACCTCGACGTCTCGACCATCGACGAATTGCCGCCTGGGCGCACGCCGATTCTGACCAAACTCGTTTCCGACGCGCGGCGCGAAGAGGTGATCGGCCGCGTGCGCGAGGCTGCGTTGACGGGTCGCCAGGTGTACTGGGTGTGTCCGCTGATCGAGGAAAGCGAGACCTTGCAGTTGCAGACCGCGGTGGAGACCTACGAGACGCTGGTGGCCGCGTTGCCCGAATTGAACGTCGGGCTGGTGCACGGACGTCTCGCGCCGGCGGAGAAGGCCGCGGTAATGGATGCGTTCACGCGCAACGAAGTGCAGCTTCTGGTGGCGACGACGGTGATCGAAGTGGGTGTCGATGTGCCGAATGCGTCGCTGATGGTGATTGAGCATGCCGAGCGCTTCGGTCTCGCGCAGTTGCATCAGTTGCGCGGGCGGGTGGGGCGTGGGAGTGCGGCTTCGGTCTGCGTGTTGCTCTATACCGGACCGCTGTCGATGACGGCGCGGGCGCGTTTGCAGACCATGCGGGAGACGACTGACGGCTTCGAAATCGCCCGGCGCGACCTCGAGATTCGCGGTCCGGGAGAGTTTCTGGGCGCCCGGCAGTCCGGCGCGGCCATGTTGAGGTTTGCCGATCTCCAGAATGACCAGTGGCTCATCGAGCCGGCCAGAGAGGCCGCCGCGGCTTTGCTCGCGACGTATCCGGAGGTGGTGCTGCAGCATCTGGCCCGCTGGCTCGGAGCGCGGGAGCAGTATCTGAAGGCTTGAGGACGGGTTCTTGACGGCAGGGACGTCCATCAGCCAGGCCGGCAAAGGACCAAAAAGTTGGCGAACCGACCCTATAGGTGTATAACTAGAACCTATCGAACTCATCGCACTGATTGGTCCCCCAATGACGCTCACCGAATTGAAATACATCGTCGCGGTTGCCCGCGAACGGCACTTCGGCCGGGCCGCCGAAGCGTGTTTCGTTAGCCAGCCGACCCTGTCGGTGGCCATCAAAAAGCTCGAAGACGAGCTCAACGTGCAGATCTTCGAGCGCGGCACCAGCGAAGTCAGTGTCACGCCGATCGGCGAACAGATTGTCACGCAGGCGCAGCGCGTCCTCGAACAAACGCTCGCCATCAAAGAGATCGCGAAACAGGGCAAAGACCCGCTGGTCGGGCCGCTGCGCCTCGGCGTCATCTATACGATCGGGCCGTATCTGCTGCCTACGCTCGTCAAACAGATGATCAAGCGCGTTCCGCAGATGCCGCTGATGCTGCAGGAAAATTACACGGTCAAGCTGATCGAGCTGCTCAAGCAGGGTGAAATCGACGTCGCCATCATGGCGCTGCCGTTCCCGGAAACGGGTCTCATGCAACGTCCGCTCTATGACGAGCCGTTTGTCGTCGCACTGCCGTCAGGTCACGCGTGGGAAAACCGCGCGAAGATCGACGCCGAGGATCTGAAGCAGGAAACCATGTTGCTGCTCGGTAGCGGCCACTGCTTCCGCGACCATGTGCTGGGCGTCTGCCCGGAACTGATGCGCTTCTCGCAGAACGCGGACGGCATCCAGAAGACCTTCGAAGGTTCGTCGCTGGAAACCATCCGTCATATGGTGGCGAGCGGCGTCGGCATTACCGTGCTGCCGCGCATGTCGGTGCAGGAGGTCAAGCCGCACGCCGGCGGTATCGACGCCGGTCTGCTCAGCTACGTCGCCTTCGACGAACCTGTGCCGGATCGCCGTGTCGTGCTTGCCTGGCGCAAGAGCTTCACGCGGACGCCCGCGATCGACGCCATCTGCGACGCCATCAACGCCTGCGATCTGACGGGCGTCAAAAAGCTCGATCTGCCTGTCGCCGTCAACTGAGCGGCGACGCCTGCGCCCAAGCCGGCCCGCCGCGCACCCTGTGCGGCCGGCCCGGCGGCACTTAAGGCGCCGATAGTTGCACTCCCTATCGAATAGATATAATTAATCAAACACGTTAATTCGATAGCATTGTTATAGTTTCCTCCATGGATCGCCCGATCCCATCAGACCCGGAGGAAATCATGACGCAGCCGAACTCGCAGCAAGTCCAAACCGTCGCCGTTCAAGCCGCCCGCATGACCACTGGCAGCACCGGCACCTTCGCCGCGTCGGTGCGCGGCATGGGCACGGTTGCATTGTCCTTGCTGGTCGATCGGGCCCTGTCCGCATAAGCCGTAGGCATCAGCGCGCCGCACCTCTCCCCGCATTCCGTTTCCGATCAAAGCCACTCAGGAGTCCCGCATGTCCGAACGTAAGCTCACCAATGCAGCCGGCGCACCCATCGCCGACAACCAGAACTCGATGACCGCCGGCGCGCGCGGTCCGGTCGTCCTGCAAGACGTCTGGCTGCTCGAAAAACTCGCCCACTTCGACCGCGAAGTGATTCCGGAGCGCCGCGTTCACGCCAAAGGTTCGGGCGCATTCGGCACGCTGAAAGTCACGCACGACATCTCGCGTTTCACGAAGGCGAAAGTGTTCGCCCAGGTCGGCAAGGACACGCCGCTCTTCATGCGCTTCTCGACGGTGGCGGGCGAACGCGGCGCCGCCGACGCGGAACGCGACGTGCGCGGTTTCTCGATCAAGTTCTACACGGAAGAAGGCAACTGGGACGTGGTTGGCAACAACACGCCGGTGTTCTTCATCCGCGATCCGCTGAAGTTCCCGGATTTCATCCACACGCAAAAGCGCGACCCGTACACCAATATGCGCAGCAATATCGCGGCATGGGATTTCTGGTCGCGTCATCCGGAGTCGTTGCATCAGGTCACCATCCTGATGAGCGATCGTGGCATTCCGCAGAACTTCCGCCAGATGCACGGCTTCGGCTCGCACACGTACTCGTTCATCAACGCGAACAATGAGCGTTTCTGGGTGAAGTTCCACTTCAAGTCGATGCAAGGCATTGAGAACTTTACCGATGCCGAAGCGGCACAAGTGGTCGCACAGAACCGTGAAAGCGCGCAACAGGATCTGCTCACGAGCATTGACGCAGGCAACTTCCCGAAATGGCGTTTTGCGATTCAGGTGATGCCGGAAGCGGAGGCCGCGAAGTACCGCTTCAATCCGTTCGACATCACCAAGGTGTGGTCGCAAAAGGACTACCCGTTGATCGACGTCGGCACGATCGAGTTGAATCGCAACGCGGCGAACTATTTCGCGGATGTGGAGCAGGCAGCGTTCACGCCCGCCAACGTGGTGCCGGGTATTGGCTTCTCGCCGGATCGTCTGTTGCAAGGCCGTTTGTTCTCGTATGGCGACACGCAGCGCTATCGCCTCGGTATCAATCACCATCAGATTCCGGTGAATGCCCCGCGCTGCCCGGTCCACCATTCGTTCCATCGCGACGGCGCGATGCGCACGGACGGCAACCTCGGCGGCAACGTGAACTACGAGCCGAATCGCTTCGGTGATTTCGCGCAGGACACCAACGCGGCGGAGCCGCCGCTCGCAGCGGGGACGGTCGATCGTTACGACCATCGCGAGGACGAGGACTACTACACCCAGCCGGGCATGTTGTTTGCGCTCTTCGATACGGCACAGCGCCAGCGTCTGTTCGGCAACATCGCACGCCATATCAACGGTGTGCCGCAGGAGATCGTCGCACGTCAGATCGAGCATTTCCGCCGCGCCGATCCGGCCTATGCGCAAGGCGTGATCGCCGCAATGGCCGAGCTCGCCGAAGGCGGCAAGAAGTAAGCAGTTGAAATGAGTTGATGCAGCAGGGCGGGGCGCATCGGCGCCCCGCCGGTATTGATACGAACCGAGGAAGCACGATCATGATCCAGATGATGATGTCCACCATTGGCGGCTCGCCGGCCGCTCGCGGCAAGCAACGGCAGTACGCGTCGATGCTGCGCAAGGCAGTGGGGTTCGCGATCGTCTCGAGCGGACTCGTGGTGATCGTTGCGCAAGCCGTGCAACATGCATTGGGTGCGTGATTGAACGCGAGGCTGCGGGTGCGGCAAGCGACCACGCGTCACACGAACGCAGCGGCTTTCTAAGCTAAACTGGCGGGCGTTCGACGTGCCGGGTTTGCTATCCGCACGCCGTCACTCTACCGACCGGTTCGTATCACTCTTCAAAGGAGTCATCATGGCCAAGAAAGAAGCCGTACAGCACGTCAATATCGGAATCAGCGACAAAGATCGCAAGAAGATTGCAGAAGGTCTGTCGCGCTTGCTCGCCGACACTTACACGCTCTATCTGAAGACCCACAACTTTCACTGGAACGTGACGGGTCCGATGTTCAACACGCTGCATCTGATGTTCGAAACGCAGTACAACGAGCTGTCGCTCGCGGTCGATTCGATCGCTGAACGTATTCGCGCGCTGGGCGTGCATGCGCCGGGCAGCTACAAGGAATTCGCGAAGCTGTCGTCGATTCCGGAAGCTGACGGCGTGCCGGCGGCGGAAGACATGATCCGCCAGTTGGTGGAGGGCCAGGAAGCCGTGGTGCGTACCGCGCGCGCGATTTTCCCGTCGACGGAAGCCGCCAACGACGAGCCGACCGCCGACCTGCTGACGCAACGCATGCAAACGCACGAAAAGACTGCGTGGATGCTGCGCTCGATGCTGGCTTAAATGCTTTAGCGTTTCGGGTGTTGTGCCCGGGATTTCAGCTTGGCGCTTGAGCCGTTGCGTTGAGTTGAGTGACAAAACAATCAAAGCCTCCCTTTGCGGGAGGCTTTGTTTTTTGCGGTGCCGGATCCGGATTCAGCTGTAGCTCAAGGCGCGACTGCGGTTGTGGCCTCGGTTCTGGCTCCCAGCGGGTCAGCTTCGCCCGCCCGAAGGCCGCCTTCCGTCCGCATCCCGTAAAATAGCGGCACCGTCTGCACTTCACCGAATCCGCCCATGTTCGCCCGACTTCCCCTGTATCTGCGCCTCGTGCGCATGGACAAGCCGATCGGCAGCCTGCTGCTGCTATGGCCGACGCTCAATGCGCTGTGGATTGCCTCCGACGGTCATCCGTCGTGGCCGCTGCTGGTGATTTTCACGGTGGGTACCGTGCTGATGCGCTCGGCGGGCTGCGCGATCAACGACTATGCGGATCGCGACTTCGATCGCTACGTGAAACGCACGGAAAACCGGCCGATCACATCAGGCAAGATCAAGGCATGGGAAGCGGTGGCGCTGGCGGCCAGCTTGTCGCTGCTAGCGTTTCTGCTGATTCTGCCGCTGAACACGTTGACGAAGGAGTTGTCGGTGGCGGCACTGTTCGTCGCCGGTTCGTATCCGTTCACGAAGCGCTTCTTTGCGATTCCTCAGGCTTATCTGGGCATCGCGTTCGGTTTCGGCATTCCGATGGCGTTCGCCGCGATCCAGGATCACGTTCCGATGCTCGCCTGGGTCATGCTGTTGGCCAACGTGTTCTGGTCGGTTGCGTACGACACTGAATACGCGATGGTCGATCGCGACGACGACATCAAGATCGGTATCCGCACGTCGGCGCTGACCTTCGGCCGCTTCGACGTGGCGGCGATCATGCTGTGCTATGCGGTGACGCTGGGGATTTACGTCGGCATCGGCGTGATGCTCGGCTTCGGCGTGTTGTATTGGTTGGGATGGGCGGCGGCGGTGGGCTGCGCGATCTATCACTACACGCTGATCCGCAATCGCGAGCGCATGGCGTGCTTCGCGGCGTTCCGTCATAACAACTGGTTGGGCGGTGCGTTGTTTGCCGGTATCGCAGCGCATTACGCGGCGGCTTCGTTTTAATTCTTCTGCGGTTCTGTTGCGCCGCCGCTGCGATTCGACGGCGCTTCTCTTGCGTTGCTGTTATGCCGCGGCTGGTCTCGTACAGAGTTTTTGTTTGCGCCGCGGACGCAGCCTCGGATTAAGTCGAGGCGCAGCGTCCTTTGGCGTACTTTCTACTTTCCTGCCGTGCTGGCAATTGCCAGTTGATCGCCCTTACAGCTTGCCGAACTCGTCGCCCATTTCCTTGGCGCGCGCATTGGCGGCAAGCGCGCCGCGTACGATCGCATCCTTGATCCCGCTCGCATCGAACGAGGCCAGCGCGGCCGCCGTCGTGCCGCCCTTCGACGTCACACGCTCGCGCAACAGACTCGGCGGCTCGTCCGAGTTCGCGGCCAATTGTGCCGCGCCGGTAAAGGTCGCGACCGCCAGCGCGCGGCCTTGCGCTTCATCCATACCGAGTTGGCGCGCGGCTTCCTGCAGCGCCTCGATGAAATAAAACACGTACGCGGGACCACTGCCCGAGATCGCGGTGACAGCGTCGATTTTCGCTTCGTCGTCGAACCAGACGGTTTCGCCGACTGCGCCCAGCACCTGCGACGCGAGCGCGCGGCCGGCTTCGTCGACGCTGCCGGTCGCGACGAGGCCTGTTACGCCCATGCCGATCAGCGCCGGCGTATTCGGCATCACGCGCACGATGCGCGCGTGGCCGTTCAGCCAGCGCGACATGTCATCCATGCGAATGCCCGCGACGATGCTGATTGCCAGTTGCGACGCCTGCAGATGCGGCGCCAGTGCCTCAGCAACGCTCTTCAGGATCTGCGGCTTCACCGCCAGCACGACGGCGTCGTACGAGGCGAGCGCGGCGTCCGCGGCGGCGCCGGTCTTGATGCCGAATTGCTGCTCATTGCGTTTGCGCGCGTCTCCGTTGGGGTCGATCGCGTACAGGTCAGTGGGCGCGACGCCGCGCTTGATGAGACCGCCGATCAACGCGGCGGCCATATTGCCACCGCCGATAAAAGCAATTTTCATGATGTTCCGAAAGAAGTGCCGTGAGGTGTCGAGAAGGGAAAGGTCTGAAACGGTCAGTGAGAGTAATCGCGCGCACCGAAGATCGCGGTGCCGACGCGCACGATCGTCGCGCCTTCCAGCACGGCGGCTTCAAGGTCGCTCGACATGCCCATCGAGAGCGTATCGAGTTCGAGGCCGTCGTTACGCAGACGCTCGAACAGTTCACGCAGTTGCCGATGCGGCGCGCGCTGTTCTTCGATGCTGCCTGCCGGCTCCGGAATCGCCATCAGGCCGCGCAGGTTCAGCTTAGGCAGCGCGGCAATTGCCTGCGCGACCTCGACGGCCTCGGGAATGCTCGCGCCGCTTTTCGAGGCTTCGCCGCTAATGTTGACCTGCAGGCAGACGTTCAACGGCGGCAGGTTGTCCGGGCGCTGCTCCGACAGCCGCTGTGCGATCTTCAGGCGGTCGACCGAATGCACCCAGTCGAAATTTTCCGCAACCGGGCGCGTCTTGTTCGATTGCAACGGTCCGATGAAATGCCATTCGAGCGCGGCCCGCAGATCGGCCAGCGCTTCGATCTTGGTGATGGATTCCTGCACGTAGTTCTCACCGAACGCGCGTTGGCCGGCTGCGTAGGCGGCACGCACGTCTTCGGCCGGAAACGTCTTCGAGACCGCGAGCAGGGTGATCGAACGCGGGTCGCGTCCGGCAACCTGCGCGGCGAGGGCGATGCGCTGCTGCACCGCTTCGAGGTTGTGAATCAGATCGGGCATGGAACGGAACCGGAAGTCTGGCGAAAGGCGATGATCGAATTATACGGACGCCGCCACCTCGTGCCGCTTTATGCCGCCACCGGACAGACGAAAGCGCTTGCGGTGATGTACCGCAAGCCACGTGCCGCGCTTCTCGTCAAAATCGATCGCCTCAGGCGGACAGCATGTGCTCCACCAGTTCGATCCAATGCGCGACCGGCGTGGACGTGCCGCTTTGCAGATGCGCAATGCAGCCGACGTTGGCCGATACGATCACCTGCGGCTCCTGCGCCTGCAACCGCTCGAGCTTCTGGTCGCGCAGTGCGTACGAGAGCTTGGGCTGGGTCAGCGAATAAGTCCCGGCCGAGCCGCAGCAGAGATGATTGTCGGCGGGCAGGCGCACTTCCACGCCGAGCGCCGTCAGCAGATGTTCGACCTTGCCGCGTATCTGCTGACCATGCTGCAATGTGCACGGCGGATGGAACGCCACCGTATGGATCGCGCGGCGGCGCGTCACGGCGACGAGCGCTTCTTCGAACTCCGGCAGGATCTCCGCGACGTCGCGCGTCAGTTCGGTCACGCGGCGCGCCTTCTCCGCATACGCGGGATCGTTGCGCAGCAGATGCGCGTATTCCTTGACCGTCGCGCCGCAGCCGGACGCGTTCATCACGATCGCTTCCACACCTTGTTCGATATACGGCCACCACGCGTCGATGTTGGCGCGCAGGTCGTCGAGAGCTTCGTCGTTGTAGCCCAGGTGCAGACGGATCGCACCGCAGCAGCCTGCTTCAGGCGCGATCAGCGTTTCCACGCCGAGCGCATCGAGCACCCGCGCCGTCGCGACGTTGACGTTCGGCATCATCGACGGTTGCACGCAGCCCGCGAGCATCAGCATCTTGCGCGGATGTTTCGCGGTCGGCCACTCGAGCGGACGTTGGCGCGCGGGCACCTTATCGCGCAGTTTCTTTGGCAGGAGCGGACGGATATGCTGACCGATTCGCATGGCCGGCGTGAACAGCGCGCTGTTTGGCACGAAGCTCGCGAGCAGCCGGCGCACCATCCGCTGACCGAACGGGCGGGTGACCTTTTCCTCGGTGATCTTGCGACCGATCTCGACCAGCCTGCCGTATTGCACGCCGGAGGGGCAGGTCGTCTCGCAGTTGCGGCAAGTGAGGCAGCGGTCCAGGTGAACCTGGGTGCTGCGCGTGACCGCCGCGCCTTCCACCATCTGTTTGATCAGATAGATGCGGCCGCGTGGGCCGTCAAGTTCGTCGCCGAGTATCTGATAGGTCGGGCAGGTCGCGGTGCAGAAGCCGCAGTGCACGCAATTACGCAGGATGGCGTCGGCTTCGTCACCATCGGGCGTGTTGCGAATGAAGTCCGCGAGGTTGGTTTGCATCGCGTCGCTCAGAAGTCGGGGTAGAGGCGGCCGCGATTGAAGATGCGGGCCGGGTCGAAGGCGGTTTTCAGGCCGCGATGGATTTTCATCAGCGGCGCGGGCAGCGGTGTGAATACGCCGGCGCTGCGGTCGTAGCCATAGCCGGTACGAAAGATGGTGGCGTGGCCGCCGGCCTGTTTGGCGCTGATGCGCACGGTTTGCGCGTCGGTGTCGGTGATCCACCAGCGCTGGCCACCGCCCCATTCCATCAGTTGCGCACCGGGTAATTGCATCGGCTCGGTGATCGACGGCAGCGCGAGGCGCCAGAGCGCGGCCTTCGGCGGGATGGCCGCAAAGAACGAGTCGGTCTGTTCTCGCAGGCCGGCCCAGAAGCGCTCCGCTTCGACGGCATCGACGACTTCGCCGCCGAGCGCCGTGCGAGCGGATTTGACCGCGGCTTCCGCACCGGCCATCCGCACGGCCAGCGTGCCATGACGCCATGCGCTCGCCGTGATCGGCAGCGGGCGGCCGCCCCATTCGTTGAGCTTGCGGACCGCGTCGGTGCCGTTCATGTCGAATTTGAGCGTGGTTTCGGCCTGCGGCAGCGGCAGTACCTTGACCGACAATTCGAGGATCAGCCCAAGGGTGCCCAGCGAACCCGCCATCAAACGGGAGACGTCGTATCCGGCCACATTCTTTACCACCTGGCCGCCAAAATGCAGCGTCTGGCCCTGGCCGTTCATGATGACGGCGCCCAGCACGAAGTCGCGCGCCGCGCCGGCCGACGGGCGGCGCGGGCCGGCGATGCCCGCCGCGATGCAGCCGCCGAAGGTTGCCTGCGGCCCGAAGTGGGGCGGCTCGAAGGCGAGCATCTGATGGTGTTCGGCGAGGGCGGCCTCGATCTCCAGCAGGGGCGTGCCCGCGCGCGCCGTGATGACCAGTTCGGCCGGGTCGTAGGCGATGATGCCGCGATAAGCGCGCGTGTCGAGGATGTCACCTTCCAGCGTCTGACCGTACCAGTCTTTGGTGCCGCCGCCACGGATGCGCAGTGTGCGCCCTTCGGCGCTGGCTGAACGCACGCGTTCAGACCAAACGGCGACGATGTCGTCCTCTTCCATGGTGTCCTGCTTCGTTGTGTTTCGATTGATTGTACCGGGCGGCGGCGCGCTGGCAACCCGGAGCGGACCCGCATCGGGTAATCAGGGTGGGAGCGGGGAAGCGCTTGAGGCTTGGGACTTGTGGATGCGTCGGCGGGGAGCGCGCGTGCAGGATAGCGGGGTGGCAGTGCGTGGAAGTCCCGCTATGTGGACAGGTGGGGCAGAGCCGGGCGGCGGGTGCGCCATGTGACGCTGCGGGCCCGTCTTGGGCCGGCAGCGTCACAAGCCGTTTTAAAACCGCGGCAGGTCCGGATGCGGCAGCAAGCCGCCGCGCACATGCATCTTGCCGTACTCGGCGCAACGCGCGCGGGTGGGAATGCCCTTGTCGGGATTGAGCAAGCCCGGCGCGTCGAAGGCACGTTTGACCGCGTGGAATGCATCGCGCTCTTCGGGCGAAAACTGCACGCACATCGAATTGATTTTCTCGATGCCCACGCCGTGCTCGCCGGTCACCGTTCCGCCCAGTTCGACGCAGGTTTCGAGAATGTCACAACCGAAGGCTTCGGCACGGTGCCACTCATCCATATCGTTGCCGTTGAACAGGATTAGCGGATGCATGTTGCCGTCGCCGGCATGGAATACATTGATGCAGCGCAGACCGTATTTCCTCTCCATGACTTCGATGCGCGCCAGCAGCGGTCCGATACTGCGGCGCGGCACGGTGCCGTCCATGCAGTAGTAGTCAGGCGAAATGCGGCCGGCTGCGGGAAACGCGTTCTTGCGCCCGGACCAGAAGCGCAGCCGTTCGTTCTCCGAGCGCGAAATCTGGATGCGGGTTGCACCCTGTTCGCGCAGCACCGCGGTCATGCGCACGATTTCGTCGGCGACCTCTTCAGCCGTGCCGTCGGATTCGCACAGCAGGATCGCCGCCGCGTCGAGGTCGTAGCCCGCGTTGACGAATTCTTCGACGGCGCGCGTAGCCGGTTTGTCCATCATCTCCAAACCGGCCGGAATGATGCCTGCTGCAATGATGCCGGCGACCGCGTTGCCGCCTTTCACGACGTCGTCGAAACTGGCCATGATGACCTGCGCCGTTTGCGGCTTCGGGATCAGCTTGACAGTGACTTCGGTGACGATCGCGAACATGCCTTCACTGCCGATCAGCACCGCGAGCAGATCGAGCCCGGGCGCGTCAGGCCCGAGCGAGCCGAATTCGACGATGTCGCCTTCCATCGTCACGGCGCGAACACGCAGCACGTTGTGCACGGTGAGGCCGTACTTGAGGCAGTGCACGCCGCCCGAATTCTCGGAGACGTTGCCGCCGATCGTGCAGGCGATCTGCGACGACGGATCGGGCGCGTAGTAAAGGCCGTAGGGCGCGGCGGCTTCGGAAATCGACAGATTGCGCACCCCCGGTTGCACGGTCGCGGTCCGGGCATACGAGTCGACTTCGACGATCTTGCGGAAGCGCGCAAGCGACACCACCACGCCGTGACGAATCGGCATTGCCCCGCCGGACAAACCGGTGCCCGCGCCGCGCGGCACGATCGGCACGTCGAGCCGGTGACAGATCTGCACGATGCGCTGGACCTGCGATTCCGTCTCGGGCAATGCGACCGCGAGCGGTAGACGCCTGTACGCGGCGAGGCCGTCGCACTCGTAGGCAACGGTGTCTTCTTCGCGATACAGCAGACAGTGGTTCGGCAGCACGGCCATCAGCGCCTGCACGACTTCGCGCTGGCGTTGGGCGAGAACTTCGGCCGTCAGTTCGACGGGTGCGTTCATATGACTTGTCTCCTGGTGTCTTTCACGCTGCATGCCCGGTCAAGCCTGGTTGTGCGGCAGTAGGCGTTGCCGCTGCCGCACCTTTGAGCGTTGACGATCTCTCAAGCCGCCCAGGAAAAGATCTTGCCCGGGTTCATCAGATTTCGCGGATCGAGCGCGTGTTTGATGGAGCGCATCGTGTCGACGGCGACTTCACCGTGTTCTTCGAGCAGGAAGTTCATCTTGTGCAGACCGACACCGTGCTCGCCCGTGCAGGTGCCGTCCATGCGCAGCGCGCGTTGCACGATGAGATGGTTCAGGCGCTCGGCCTCGACGAGTTCTTCCGGCTTGTTCGGATCGATCAGGATCGCGACGTGGAAGTTGCCGTCGCCGACATGGCCGACGATCGGGCAGGGCAGCGGCGACGCCTTCAGATCCTGCTCGGTTTCCACCACGCATTCCGCCAGGCGCGAGATCGGCACGCAGACATCGGTCGTGACGGCGCGGCAGCCGGGTTTCAGTTGCAGCATTGCGAAATAGGCGTTGTGGCGCGCGTTCCACAGGCGGCTGCGGTCTTCCGGGCGGGTTGCCCATTCGAAGCCTTCGCCGGCATTCTGCGCGGCGAGCTCCTGCACCAGTTCGGCTTGCTCTTTCACACCGGCTTCGGTGCCGTGGAATTCGAAGAAGAGCGTGGGCGCTTCACGCAACGTCAGGTTCGAATGGCGATTGATCGAGCGGATCGCGAGCGAGTCGACGAACTCGACGCGTGCAATCGGCACGCCCATCTGAATCGTTTCGATGACCGCGCGCACCGCATCGCCCATCGACGGGAACGTGCAGACCGCCGCCGAGACCGCTTCCGGTTGCGGATACAGCCGGACGGTGATTTCGGTAATCACGCCGAGCGTGCCTTCCGAGCCGACGAACAGACGCGTGAGGTCGTAACCCGCCGACGACTTGCGCGCGCGCGTGCCGGTTTTGATCACGCGGCCGTCGGCGAGAACCACCGTCAGCCCGAGTACGTTTTCGCGCATCGTGCCGTAGCGCACGGCGTTGGTGCCGGAGGCGCGCGTGGCCGACATGCCGCCGATGCTCGCGTCAGCACCCGGGTCAATCGGGAAAAACAGGCCGGTGTCGCGGAGTGCTTCGTTCAACTGCTTGCGCGAAATACCGGGTTCGACGGTGACGGTCAGGTCTTCGGCGTTGATCGACAACACCCGGTTCATTTCCGACAGGTCGATCGACACGCCGCCTTGAACCGCCAGCAGATGCCCTTCGAGCGACGAACCGTTGCCGTAAGGGATGATCGGTACGTTGTACTGGCCGCACAGCCTGACGATGGTTTGCACGTCTTCCGTATTGCGCGCGAATACGACGGCGTCGGGCAGTTGGGGATCGAACGGCGATTCGTCGCGGCCATGGTGGGTACGCACGGCTTCCGCGGTGGACACGCGTTCGCCGAAAACGGCTTTGAGGGCAGTCAGCAACTCGGCGGGAAACGGCCGGCGCAGCGGGGCCGGCGGCACGGGATGATTCACGCATGTCTCCTGATATTGGGGCGGAGCTGTTCTACAGCTTGTGCTTCATTTTACGCCGATCACCCGCGGGTCGGCGTTGCGGACGGCTGCCGCTCCTATAATGGCGGCGACCTCACGATGCGCGCAATATGGATAACCCGGTGGCCAACCTGGTGGCTTACTTACCGGATTCACCGGATGGATTCACCGGCGCCGCGAAGACGCATCGTTACTGAATGAATGCATGCATGGGAGACATCATGGGCAACCGCTTGAGCAAGATCGCCACCCGTACGGGCGACGACGGCAGCACCGGTCTCGGCGACGGCCGGCGCGTGCGCAAAGACAGCGCGCGCATTGCGGCAATCGGCGACGTCGATGAACTCAATTCGAATCTCGGCGTGTTGCTGTGCGAAACGCTGCCCGACAAGGTGCGGGCGGCGTTGGTCGCGATACAGCACGACCTGTTCGATCTTGGCGGTGAGCTCTGCATTCCCGGCCACACGATGATTACCGACAGGCATCTAGGCCAACTCGACGACTGGCTGGCCGACTACAACGCGACCCTGCCGCCATTGAAGGAATTCATTCTGCCCGGCGGTTCGCGTGCGGCCGCACTTGCGCACGTGTGCCGCACGGTGTGCCGGCGCGCCGAACGGTCGATCGTCGCTCTCGGCGAAAGCGAGGCGGTCAATGAGGCGCCGCGCCAGTATGTGAATCGGCTGTCCGACCTGCTGTTCGTGCTCGCACGCGTGCTCAATCGCGTGGACGGTGGCAGCGACGTGTTGTGGCAGCACGATCGTAGCGCCGACTAACACGGCGCTTCAGTCCCTTTAAGCACCTGTGACAATCTGTCCGGGGCAAAACTTCTCCTTAAAGATGTATTGTAAATGCATCTTTAAGGAGAAGTCGTTATGACCGCACTCACCGCCGACCAGATCGCCCGCGTCAAAGCCACCGTTCCCGTGCTTGCCGTGCACGGCACGACCATCACCAAACGCTTCTACAAGCGCATGTTCGCGCACCATCCCGAGTTGAAGAACGTGTTCAACCAGACCCACCAGAAGAGCGGCAATCAGCCGGAGACGCTGGCGAAGGCGGTATATGCATATGCCGCCAATATCGATAACCTCGGCGCGCTGGGTCCCACCGTCTCGCGCATCGCGCATAAGCACGTGAGTCTGAATATCCGGCCGGAACAGTATCCGATCGTGGGGCGCCATCTGTTAGGCGCAATCGTTGATGTGCTCGGCGACGCAGTCGATCAGGAGACGCTCGGCGCATGGGAAGTCGCTTATGGGCAGCTCGCGGATATTTTCATCGGCACAGAGGCCAAGCTTTACAAAGGTGCGGCGTGGAGCGGCTTCCGGCCGTTCAAGGTTGCGCGCAAGGAGGTGGAGAGCGATGAAATCACGTCGTTCTATCTTTCGCCCGCCGATGGCTCACCGGCCTGCGGCTTCGAGCCTGGCCAATATCTGAGCGTGAAGCGTTTCGTGGATGAACTCGGCGTCGATCAGCCGCGGCACTACAGTTTGTCGGATGCGCCGAACGGCAAGTGGCTCCGTATCTCGGTGAAGCGCGAAGCCGGCCGCGAAGATACGGCGCCCGGCCATGTATCGAACCTCCTGCACGACGGCGTGGAAGTGGGCGCGGTGGTGCATGTCAGCGCACCATCGGGCGACTTCACGCTGGACCGCAAGACGACGACACCCGTGGTACTGATGAGTGGCGGCGTGGGCGTGACCCCGATGACTTCGATGCTGTCCACGTTGCTTGCCGACCAGAGTGAGCGCAGCGTGACCTTTGTGCATGCCTGCCGCAATGGTCGCGTGCACGCGTTCCGGCAGTGGCTTAACGATACGGTCGCAGCGCATCCCAACGTCACGCGTGCGGTGTTCTACGAAGCCATTGAAGCGTGCGATCGCGCTGGTATCGACTACGACTTCGAGGGCCGCCTCGACCTCACGAAAATCGCCGACAAGGTGATCGTTCCCGATGCGGATTACTACATCTGCGGGCCGGTGCCGTTCATGCGCGCGCAATGCGAGGCGTTGGCTTCGCTCGGCGTGGATTCGGCGCGGATTCACACCGAAGTGTTCGGTTCAGGCGTGGTGGAGTGAAACAAGGGCGCACGGCAAGCGAAGTGCGAAAGCACGCGAGGGCGCGCCGTGCACCTTACCCAACAGCCAGTGTGACCGGCTTGCCGATCCGGCTCATCATTTCGACGAGGGTATCGATGGTGAACTTGGTGGTCTTCTTGTTGAAAACCCGGCCTGAGCGTCTTATACCTTAACGGTACATAGTTCGCGAGCAAGTGGCCGGGGATTCAGTAAG